>JBOHUK010000203.1:0-16951 GCA_050734395.1 Candidatus Dormibacteria bacterium | reverse complement strand
GCCCCCCGCCTTCAGCTGGAGACCCTCACCCATGGGGTACAGCCCCATGACATCGGTGCCGGGGCGTACTGGCTGGCGGCGTCGGCCCCGGCGTACCCGCTGGGGACGGTGCACTGCGCGGTGGTCGACCCTGGGGTGGGCACCAGCCGCCCCCTGGTGGCGGCGCGCGTGGACGGGCAGACCGTGGTCGCCCCCGACAACGGCCTGCTGCACTTCCTCTGGCTGCGGGGGAAGGACCGGCTGGCGGTCCGAGTTGAGCAGACGGGAGTCGACCCCTCCGGTCTCAGCAACACCTTCCACGGCCGCGACCTGATCGGGCCGCTGGCGGCTCGGCTCGCCACCGGCGCCATGCAGTTGGAAGCCCTCGGCCCCCGTCTCCGCACCCCCCGGTTGATCCCCGGCTACCTGCCCGAGGGAGACAGCGCCGGGACCAGCACCAAGGTGGTGCTCGTGGATCGCTTCGGCAACGTCATCCTCAGCGTGGCCCGCACCCCCTGGTACAGCCCCGAGCCCGCCAGCGCCGCCCTCAAGGGCGGCCGCAAGGTGGCCAAGCTGGTCCGGACCTACGGCGAGATCACCGACGAGGTGGCTCTGCTCTGGAACAGCGCCAATCACCTGGAGCTGGCCGCCAATGGTCGCAGCGCCGCCGAACTCCTCCAGCTCGGGCCGGGTGACACGGTGCGGGTGGCCTGGGCGAAGTCGGCCAGCGCCGGCCGCCGCCGCTCCAGCGAGGCGGTGGCCGCGTCTTGAGGGTCGCGGCCTCGGCCGCCGAGGCACGAGAGCTCGACGCGGCGGCCGCAGCCTCCGGCGTCTCCACCGCCTCCCTGATGGCGGTCGCGTCGTTCCAGGTGGCTCGGCTGGCGGACCGCCTGCTCCTTCGCGACGGGCGGCGGCCGGGGCGGGTGGCCGTGGTGGCGGGCAGGGGCAACAACGGGGCCGACGCGCTCGGGAGCTGCCGGCACCTCGCTGCCTGGGGGCATCGGGTGCAAGCGGTCGTCCTCGCCGAGCCCCCCGGCGCGAGCGAGGTCTACTGCGAACAGCTGCGTGCCACGGAGGCCGCGGGGGTGGTCCTGGCGTTTGGGCTGGAGGCGGTCGCCGAGTTGCTGCGGGGGGCCGACCTCATCATCGACGGCCTGCTCGGCACCGGCGCCCACGGCGCCCCCCGGAGCGATGCCGCCGCCGCGATCGCCGCTGTCAACGCGGCGCCGGCGCCGGTCCTGGCGATTGACGTGCCCAGCGGACTGGACGCCAGCGACGGCTCCCGCCCCGGCGAGTGTGTGCGCTCCCGGGCGACCGTGATGCTGGGGGCGGTCAAGACCGGTTGCCGGAGCGTCGCGGCGCGGCCCTGGGTGGGTGAGCTCTGGCTGGCCGACATTGGCATCCCCAGCCGGGCGTACCAGAGCGTTGGCCTGAGGCCGCCACTGACGACCGGGGCCGGGCTCGTGGCGCTGACAGGGGCGGAGAGCGGCGCCGCCCCAGGTGCGACGGTCCAGTGACAACTTCCTGGTCTTCGCCCCTGCGCTTGCGGCCGGGGCGGGCGGTGGCTATGCTGACCCCAGCTCGCGTGCTCGAGCACGCAACGTCATGAACAGCGTCCTAGAAAAGCCGTCCACCGCCGCGAGCACGCTGGAGGAGTTGGCCCGCCAGCATCTCGATGCCGTGACCACGTACGCCCTGCACCTGACGGGCACGCCCGAGGATGCCGTCGAGTACGTGGTCGCCGGGCTCTACTACGCACGCCACTTCCCGGCCGCAGCGCTGAAGCGCGATGGCCGCGCCATCCTCTACCGCGCGGTCACCCGCGCCGCCCGGCAGAACCAGCACTATCCGCCCCAGCGCCGTGGGGTGGCGCGCCTCTTCGCCAAGCGCCCACCGCTGATCGCGCTCGGCCCGGCGTCTGCCGAGGCGGCCCGCATCAACACGGCGAAGCGCGCACTGCTGGCGACGGAGTTTGGCCGACGCTCGGCGGTGCTGCTGCGAGACCTGGCGCGCCTCAATTACCGAGAGATCGGCGTCGCACTTGAGTGCTCCCCGGAGGCAGCGTCCCGGCTGGTCGCGTCGGCGCGACGCGAGTTTGGCAGCATTTATCGCGACATTTCGATATGAAGTGCAGCCTGCTGACGCTCAGCTGCGCCTTAGACGGCGAGCTTTCCCGCGAGCGCCAGGCGGAGCTCGACACCCACCTGGTCACCTGCGAGCGGTGCCGGACGGGGATGCGGTACCTGCGCGAGGAGACCGAGCGCATCAGCCAACTCAGCGCGCTGCAACTGAGCGGATCGGTGACCTCCGCGCTGCTGGAGCGCGCCCGGGTGCACACCACCGCGGGGCCACCGGGCGCGGAGGCGCCGGCCAGGGCGCCCGAGTCCCCGACCAAGGTTCCGGACCCCTTCGACAGCATGGGCCTGGGCGCCGCGTTGCTCGAGGAGCCCACGCTTCCCCGCCGGGCCGTTGAGGAGACGGCGCCCCCACCAGCCGAGGACCAGCCCGCCTCGGCAGACGACCCGCCGATCACCTGGTCGTCCGGGCTGGAGGCGGCTTCCGCGGACCTTGTCGCCCCCGAGGGCGAGATCAGCGACGTGACGGCTCCGGCGGACATCGAACCGCTCGCGGGAATGGATCCGGCCACCGACGCCTCGCCCCCGATTGGAGGGGAGGAGGCGCCGATCGCCGAGGCGGAACCCGAGGACGTGGAGACCGCGGCGCCGCCCATCGACGCCGGCTGGACCGAGCCCGGGATCACGGAGCCGGACACCGCGGCGCCACCCGAAGCCAGCTGGACCGCCCCGGAGGCCGGCGATACCCCCAGCTGGGAGGATGTGCCCGCCGAGCCCAGCGACCCAGAGCCTTCCCCGTGGGCGACTGAGCCGCTCATCCCTGCCGACCCCGGTCCCCTCTACGAGCCGCGCCCAGTCGCGTCCTGGCCCGACCTGCCCCCCGGAGAGGGGGATTCGGGAGGCCCGGGCCCAGGTGACGCTGGGCTCGCACCGGACGGAACCGACGTGCCCGCGGAGACGACGGCCTTCGGCGAGGCGGAGAGCTGGGTCAGCGGCGGCTCGCTGGAAACCCAAGAGACGCCCACGACCTCCAGCGCCGTCTCCGACCGCCCGCTCGAGGACAGCGCCTCGTCGGAGGACCGCCCGGACACCGTCGTGGTCCCGGGCTGGGAACCGGCGACGGAGCTCAAGATGCCCTGGACCGATATCCCGGCCGCGCTACCCGCTGATGAGGGGTTGGCCCCCGATCTGAGCGGCGTGCCGGTGGAGCGGCACGGGTCGATGCCCCCGGCGGCCCCCTTCCCGGCGGCCCCCACCACCCGTCCCGCCGAGGCGGCTGCCGCCGGCCAGCAGCTCACTGACCGGGGATCTTCGGGACGGCCGGTTGTCGAGCGAAGCTCGGGTGGGGCAGGCGGATCGCGCCCATCCCGGCCGCCGACCCGAACCCCCGGCACCGAGCCCCGGCGCTGGACCCGCACCGGCATCATCGCGGTGGCGGCGGCGGCGCTGGTCCTGATCCTCTACAACGTTCTGCACGGGAGCGGTCAGCCCGCGGCCGGCCACCACCACAACGCCGGGCAGCCCACCGCCTCCGCCTCGATCAAGCCCTCGCCCTCGGCCCAGCCCACCCCCAGAGCCACGCCCTCACCGCTGGCGCTGTCCGGTGTGCAGACGATCGGGTCGGGCGGCAGCGGCTACCAGGTCGACACCGTGCGCTACGGCGTCCACGGCAGCCAGTTCTGGGTCGTGTTCCAACTCGTCCAGGGCAGCGGCGAGCCCACCGTAACCACCGGCTTCGACGGGCCCCAGACGCTCTACATCGAGATGGCAGGCGTGTCCCCCGGCACCTCCGTGCCGCAACCCGCCTCCGGCAACCTGGTCACCAGCGTGACCATCGGCCACGTCAGCGGCTTCAGCGGCGCGGTTTACGTGCTTCACCTGAGCCGGGCTGCACAAGAGTCACCCTCGTTCCTCGCCGGCAACGACAGCGGCGGTTCCGGGATGAGGTTGGTGAACATCCTGCAGTAGCGGCTCAGTTCCTCCCGAAGCTCGGGGCGGGCAGCACCCGGTTGGCCAGGTCGAGATCCAGCAGCCGCAGTTCGCGGCGCAGCAGCGCCAGTTCGGCGCGCAGCCGGGTGCCGACCCCTTCGATCTCCAGCAAATGCTGCTTGTGGGGGAGCTCGACCATCAGGGCGGAGGCGATCACCCACGAGAGCAGCAGGGGGTCGGTGGGCGGCGGGCTGGTGCCCGGACGCCGCCCGCTGAGCCGCGCCAGCCGGGCGGCGTAGCGCAGGAACGCGTCCCGGGCCTCGCTGGCGAGGATGAAGGAGGCAGGGTCTGGTTCGGGGTCGTCCAGGTACTCGACCTCGGCTCGCAGATACGGGGCTCCCGGCACCAGCTGGCGAATGCGGTAGCGCTCACCCCCCACGACGAGGAGACTGCTGCGCCCCTCGGGCAGCGGCACCGACTTGGTGATCACGGCAACGGTGCCGACCGGCTCCGGGTCAGCGGCTCCGCCGACCTCCTCCCCGCTGCGGATGGCAACCACCCCGAATCGCCCGCCGTCCTCCCGGCAGTCCCGCAGCAGCGCCCGGTAGCGCGACTCGAAGACATGCAGCGGCAGGGGCATATGGGGGTAGAGGACCACCCGCAGCGGGAACAGGGGCAGCGTGGGCAAGGTCGGCCCAGTATGCGCCGAGCGGTGATGGCTCAGATCCGCGGCAAAGGGGTCATGCCCAGCAACTCCAGGGCCCGGGCCAGGGTGGCCCTGCTGGCGTCGACCAGGGCTCGCCGCCAGCCGCGGATTGCCTGGTCCGGTTCCCGATAGAGGCGGCCCGTGTGCTCATAGAAGTCGTTGAAGGCGGTGGCCAGGTTGAAGGCATAGGTGGCCAGCACCGCAGGGCTGAGCTGGTCGGCGGCCTCCGCCACCGCCTGCGGGAAGCGCTCCAGGACCTTGACCAGGTGAGCCTCCTGGGGCTCTAACGGCGGTGGTATGGGAGGCAGCGCCACCGGGTCGACCCGGGCGAGGATCCCGCAGGCGCGGGCATGGGCGTACTGCAGGTAGACCCCGGTGTCGCCCGAGGTGCGCAGGGCCTCGCCGAAGTCAAAATTGATCATCGAGTTGAGCCCGAAGCGCAGCAGGTAGTAGCGGACTCCACTGGCGGCCAAGGTGCGGGCGGTGGTCTCGTCCCGGGCCTTGGCCGAAACCTGGCGCTCGGCCTCATCGAGCAGCGCGTCGGCGCCCACCTCAATGCCCTGGCGCCCGCTCAGCGTGTAGTGGCTGCGCCCGGAGCTGGTGTCAACCCCGAGCGCGCGTGCCGCCGGCGGCGAGAGCGCGACCACCTCGTAGGCGAGATGGCGCAGCGCCCCCGCCTGAGCCTCGAAGCCCAGGCGTCGCAACGCCTCACGGACCACCCGCTGGGGCGCGCTCTGCCGCTGGTCGATGACGTTGACCACCGCGGCCGCATGGCCGAAGTGCTCCGGCTCCAGGCTGGCCTCGCTTGCCTTCGAGGTGGTGCTGGCTGGGCCCTCCTGGTGCCAGAGCCGGTAGCGGAAGTCCAACCCCAGCACCCCGAACTTCCACAGGTGGTAGGCGATGTCCTTGGCGGTATAGGTCGCGACCCCGTCGCTCTTGACCAGGACCTTGGCCTCCCCTTGTTCCGGCGCCTCCTCCGGCTCGGATTCCTGCAGGGGAAGCACCCAGCACCCGGCCAGCGGTCCCTGCTCTGGGCGAACCACCACCCCGGCCTCCTGCATCCACTCCAGGGTGTGGCCCAGAAAGCCGAGCTCGATGACGTCCGATTCCCAGGTGAGCAGGTCGTAGCTGATCCCGGCTCGGGCCATGGTCCGCAGATGGGCGTCCACGATCCGGCTGGTGAGGCGCTTGGCGGCGGCCGCCACCTCGCCCTGACGGGACTCGATCTCTCGCAGAAGCTCCGTCCGGCGGGCCTGCAGCGCGGGCTCCACCTGGTAGCGGTCGCACACCTGGACGTAGGCGCGCGAGCAGAAGCGGTCGTAGGGCTCGTCCGGCGCGGGCTCCAACCCCAGGTCGAGAATGCCCAGCAGCACATCCGCCACCTGGACGCCGGTGTCGTCGATGTAGTTCTGCACTTCGACCTCGTGCCCGCGAGCCCGCAGCAGGCGGGCCACGGTGTCGCCGATGCAGGCGTTGCGGAGGTGGCCGATATGAGCCGCCTTGTTGGGGTTGGTGGCGGTGTGCTCCACCACCACCTTGGCACCGGCCGCCGGGTCGGGGTTGACGACCTCACCTAGCGCGAGCGCGGCTCTGACCACGGCCGGACCGAGGGTGGCGTAGTCGAGCCGCCAGTTGACGTAGCCCGCGCCACTGACATTCACCGAGGCGACGTGGGCAGTTCGCGCGCTTCCCAGCTTCTCGGCCAGGTCCTGGGCGATGGCGAGCGGGCTGCGCCGGAGCCCTGGAGCCAGTCGGAAGGCGACAGCTGAGCTGTAGTCCCCGGCCTCTGCTAGCGCCGACGGCCCGACCACCCCCAGCCCGGCCTGCCCCCCCAGCCCGGCCACCGCCGCCTCGAGCGTCGCTGTCAGCGCGCGCTCAAGGTCGGGCCAGCCAGTTTGGCCTAAGGCGGGCACGCGCCGGCGGCTAGGTTCAGACCAGGGAGTCCAGCTTGGCCTTGAGCGACGCCTTGGGCTGGTAGCCGACCATGCGCTGCACCTCCTGGCCGCCCTTGAACAGGATCAGCGTGGGGATGCTCATGACCCCAAACTGCCCCGCCACCCCTGGGTTGGCGTCCACGTCCAGCTTGGCCACCTTGACCCGCTCGCCGTACTCGCTGGCCAGGTCCTCGACGATTGGAGCGAGCATCTTGCAGGGAGGACACCAGTCGGCCCAGAAGTCGACCAGGACCGGCGTCTCGGCCTTGATCACGTCGCTGTCGAAGCTGGCGTCGCTCACCTGGTTCGTCACTGCCATGCTCTGCTCTCCCGGCGTCACGGGGTACCGCCGGCGGCGGCTCCACTCGACGCTGATTCTGACTTAGGTGTCGCCGCCGGGGCGGGGTCGCCCCCCTTGGCGGCAGCCTTGCCGTTGCCATTCTCGGCCTTGTCCGCCGCCTTCTCCTTGGTTGAGCCTCCCCCCGACGGGGTGGCCCCCGAGGCCGAGCGCGAGTCGGTTTTGTAGAAGCCCTGGCCCTTGAAGACCACCCCCACCGGGAACACCACCCGGCGGACGGGGCTGCCACAAGTGCGGCACGCGCTCAGGGGCGGATCGGTGATCCCTTGGACCGTTTCGAACTGGTGGCCGGCGTCGCAGCGGTAGGCGTAAGTTGGCACTGCAACTAAACCCTACCCGAATTGGCACGGGCGCTAAACGGCATGCTGTTGCAACCCAGGCTCGGCCAGCAGCACCAGCCCCGCCGGCACCTTAGGGACGAAGTAGGTCGACTTCTGGGGCATGGCCTCACCCGCTCGCGCCACGGCCGCCATCTCGACTGCGGTGGTGGGGTTGACCAGGAAGGCCAGGCCGCGGGTCCGCCCTGCCTCAGTGATCGCCGCGGTAGCGTCGCGCTCGAAGGTCACCCGGCCTGCCTCCGCCCCGTCGGCGGATATGCCCAGATGAGGGCCCAGGATCTCCGTTTCCAGCACCGAGACGTCTAGGGCGCTCGCCACCGGCCCCCCCGGGTCGCGACTCCGGTCACGAGAGACCAGCGAGATCTGCGCGCCATCCCCGATTGCAAACGCGTAGGCCCCGGACTGGAGCGCGTGGAGGTGGGTCAGCGCCTCATCGATGGTCTCCTGGGGCCGCACCCTCCAGGCCGCTGCCTCCAGCTCCCCGACCAGCTCCCGCAGTCCCTCCTGGGCAGCCGGCACCACCCGATGGGTGGGCAGGATCAAGGGGGCTGGGTCCTCGAGCGGCGCCAGCAGGGCGAGAACGCCGCGCAGCCCCAGGCCGAGCGCGGTCTCGTAGCGATGATGGCCGTCGGCGATGTAGAGGCGGGTGGCGCCCAGCGCTGAGCAGATGGCTTCGACCGCCTGCCGGTCAACCACGCGCCATAGGTGATGGCGCTCCTCGCCGAACTCGCCCTCGGCCACCGCCTCGGCCACCGGCCGCCCCTCTTCGCTGATCCGCTCCATCTCGCGGGTCACTTGGCGGGCGCCCTCATAGAGAAGGAGGACTGGCGAGGTCTGTACGCCCAGCGCCTGCAGCAGCCGCACCCGGTCCTGGCGCGGGGCCGTCAGAGTGAGCTCGTGGCGCAGGATCTCGCGGCGCTCGTGGGGCACCGGCTCGACCGCGGCGAAGCAACCGAGGCGCTCGCCGGGAGTCCCGTCGGGGCCGCGGAACTGATGCCGGTGGACGTAGAGCGCCGGCTCCTGATCCTGGACCACGACCCCCTCGGCCAGCCAGGCCCCCAGGTGGTCCCGGGCCCTGGTGTAGCGGTCGACCTCGCCGGGGCGGTCGTCGGGATAGTCCTTGCCCAGCTCCAAGCGGACGATGTTCTGCATCGCGCGCGAGTAGAGCTCCTCCTGGAGCCCCGCGCCGATCACGTCGTAGGGGGGCGCCAGCACCGAGGCCAGCTCCACCACCTCCTGCTGGTAGCGGAGTGCCGCAAACGCGCGGACTCGCGCCATCGGCCGCCTAGAGCACCACCAGGTGGAGCTCGGTAACCCCGTCCACCTGGCGCAGCTGCTCCGCCAACTCCGCCACCACGGGCTCGTCGACGCGTACCGCGGTCACCGCCCGGCCCCGAGGCGCGTCCCGGCCCACCCGCATCTCCGCGATGTTGACGTTGGCCTGGCCCAGCCGCTGGCCGATGGCACCGATGAGCCCGGGTCGGTCCTGGTGGCTGAAGAAGACGTAGCGGCCCTCGGGCTCGAGGTCGAGCCGGAGGTCGTCGATCCGGACGATACGGGCCATGGTGCCAGTGGCGCTGCCCTCGATCTCGCCCGGACCGTCCCCGCGCACCCGCAACACCAAGGAGCTGGCGAAGGCCTCCGGGGCGGCGTCGCGCTGCTCGCGCACCTCGATGCCGTGCTGCCGGGCGACGGCGTGAGCGTTGACCGCCGTCACCCGGTCCTGGGTGAAGTGAGCGAGGATCCCTCCCAGCGCCTCGGCCGTCACCGAGCTGGTCTGGACCTCAGCCAGGGTCCCACGGTAGGTGAGCTCGACCGAGCGCACCCGGCCGCCGCCGAGCTGCGCGTAGAGGCTGCCCATCTGCCGGGCCAGCCGCTGGTAGGGCACGACCAGGGCCAGCTCCTCGGGGGCCACCGCCGGGGCATTGACCGCCCAACGCGCCGGCAGCCCGGCCAGGATCTCGGCAATCTGCTCGGCGACGTCGGTGGCCACGGAGAGCTGGGCCTCGACCGTGGAGGCTCCCAGGTGGGGCGTGACCAAAACCCTGTCCTGGCCCAGCAGGGGATGGTCCGGGGGTGGGGGCTCCTTGGTGAAGACGTCCACCGCCGCCCCGGCCAGGTGCCCGGAAGCCACCGCCGCGGCCAGGGCGGGCTCGTCGATGATGCCGCCCCGGCCGACATTGAGCACCCGGGCTCCCGGTGGGAGCCGGGCCAGCTCCGCCTCGCCCAGCAGGCCGCGGGTGGCATCGCTGAGCGGGGTGTGCACGGTGAGCACGTCCGACTCCTGGAGCAGCTGGTCGAGGTCGACCAAGCCCACCCCCAGTTGCTCAGCCCGCTCCGGGGATACCAGCGGGTCGTGCGCAAGGACCCGCATCTGCAGACCCTCAGCCATGCGCGCCACCTCGCTGCCGATCTTGCCCAGGCCGACCACTCCCAGCGTCTTGCCTCGGAGCTCGCTGCCCACCAATTGGGCGCGCTCCCAGCGGCCGGCCCGGAGTGACTGGTCCCCCTTGGCTACGTTGCGGCAGAGCGCCAGCATCAGGGCGATCGTGTGCTCTGCCGCGGCGACGGTGTTGCCGGTGGGAGCGTTGACCACCAGAACCCCGCGGGCCGTGGCCGCCGCCACGTCAATGTTGTCCACCCCGACCCCTGCCCGACCGATCACCCGCAGCCGGTCGGCGGCGGCGATCACCGCGGCCGTCACCTTGGTCTCGCTGCGGACGACAAGGGCGTCGACGCCAGAGACCCGTCCCACCAGCTCCGCCTCGCTGAGCTTGGTCGCCACCTCAACGTCGCCTGCTTGGCGCAGGCGCTCGATGCCGTCGGTGGCGATGGGGTCGGCGACCAAGATGCGCGGCCGTGCCCCGGCCAATGGGGTGCCCTCCCAACCAGACGCTAGCGGGTGGCGGCCGGCGGGCGCGCTCCCTCCCAGATCGACCAGTCTAGCCGACCTGTGAAGGGCCTCCGACATCTCGGTCCCAGAGCCGCACGCCGCCGAGCAGGCCGGCCGAGTTGTCGACCAGGGTGATGTCCGGGGGCAGTTCTAGCTGCACCCGGGCGGAGTTGCCACCGCCGACGTAGAGGTGATCGAAGATCAGCAGCACTCGCACCAGTTCCAGCGCCCGGTGCACTCGGCGGTTCCAGCGCCGCCCCCCGAGCTGGCGACGGGCGGCGTCGCCGACGTACTCGTTGTAGGTCTTGCCCTTGAGGCAGGGATGCTGCGCCAGCTCAAGATGAATCCCCAAACGCCCCTGGTAGAAGACTGCGGAACCGAAGCCCGTGCCCAGGGTGACCACCACCTCCAGCCCCTTCCCGGAGATCACCGCCATCCCCTGAACCTCGGCGTCGTTGCCCACCCGAGTGGGCTTGCCCAGGGCCTTGCTGGTCGCGGAGGCCAGGTCGAAACGGCTCCAGGCAGCGGTGAGGTCGGGATCGACGGGACTGCCGTCACCCTGATCGCGCACGAAGTGGGGCGCCGTGATCACCTGGCCCTCACGAACCACACCGGGAAAGCCCACCGAGACCCGGTCGAAATTGCCCGTCTGAGTGGCCAGGTGGGAGAAGACCTCCACCATGCCGTCTGGCCTCAGCGGGTAGCTGGTGTCCTGGCGCGCCCGCTCGCCCAGAGGCCGACCCCCGGGGTCGACTCGCTCGGCCTTGATCCCGGTGCCCCCGACATCGATGCAGAGGGTGACGGGCTTGGCGGACCTCGCCTGGGCTGGTACCGCGCCGTGATCCGGCTCCTGGCGACGGGCAGGCACTGGGCTCTCCTTGGTGCGGCGGCGCTTTTGGCACTCTACTCAGTTGCGGGCGAGGCGAGAATTGGTTCCATGGCACCCGAGGCGTCGGCTCGAGGCGTGGCTCTCGTCGGTGGGGTGCGCCCGGGCTGGGCCGCCCGGCGCCTAAACCCTTGACCCCGGGCACGCTTCGTTCCCTCTTGCGGGGCGGGACCGCGAGTACGCCGCCGGTCATGCTCTGGAAGCATTTCCGGCGGGATCAGCCGGAGGAGCTGGCAAGGCTCACTGCCGACTTCTACCGCCACTACCGTCTGGCAGCGGCCAAGCTGATGCCGGACATCCCGCTGCTCTTCTCTGACTTCTCGCTCAACTCGTTCTCGCAGGTCGCCCACCTGCGGCGATTGGGTGCTCCCGAACTCCTCGGCCGGGTGCCCGAGTACCTGGCGGCGGTGCGCAGCTGCCGGGCTCAGCTAGATCCTCAGGACGTGCTGCTGGCCACGACCTTCTCGCCGCTTGGGCTGGTCGGCCTCTGGGCCACCCCCGCCTCGATCGCTGAACTCGGGAGTGGCGATCGCCGGGTGGCGCACCTGGTACTGCAGGCCCTCGGCCACTTCACTTCAAGGGTCGCCGAACTGTGCCTAGAGGCGGGCGCCGACGGCGTCTACTACTCCTGCTGGGGGCAGGATGTGCTCTCGCCGGAGCAGTACGCCGAGCTGGGCACTCCCTACGACCTAGCGGGGCTCGAGGGCGCGCGCGGTGGGGAGTTTCGCCTGCTCCATGTCCATGGGGCGCTGGACTCGGGGGTGGAGCGCTATCGCGAGTACCCGGCGCAGGTGGTGGGATGGAGCGAGGTCGAGAGCCGCCTCGGCCTTCCCGAAGGCGCGGGTCTGTTGCCCGGCCAACTGGTGATGGGAGGGATCCGTGAGGTGCGCGGCGAGGACGCCCTGCTGCGCGACCGCCAGCGAGCCCTGGAGCTGCGTGCTGCGCTGCCGCAAGGCTGGATTCTGGCGCCGGGCTGCTCCCTTCCTGACGACACCACCGAGAGCACCTTCACCGAGCTGCGCCGGTTGGTCGAGTGAGGTCTGGGCGTGCCCGACTTGATCAGCGCTGGTCGGTGGCGAAGGGCAGGAGCGCCATGTGGCGAGCGCGCTTGAGCGCGACGGTCAGCCTCCGCTGGTGCAGAGAGCAGGTCCCGGTCACCCGCCGCGGCAGGATCTTGCCCCGCTCGCTGATGTAGCGCCGCAGGCGCGACACCTCCTTGTGGTCCACCTCGACAATCCGCTCTAGGCAGAAGTTGCAGACCTTGCGCGGGCGCCTTCTCGCGTACTCAGCCATCCTCGCCCTCAGCCAATTCTCTTATCGCCGCTCAAAACGGGATGTCGTCGGGGTCGATGTCGCCATCTGGCCCATCGCCGGCCTGGCTCTCGCCCGGCTCCGACCGCTCGCTCGAGGGCAGGGCCTGCACTCGAGCCCCGGATTCCCCGGATTCCCCGGCCGCGCCGCGGGCCTCCAGGAACTGGATGTCGTTGGCATTGACCTCAGTGCGGTAGCGCTTCTGCCCGTCCTGGCCCTCCCAGGAGCGCGTCTGCAGCCGGCCCTCGATGTAGACCAGGCTGCCCTTGTGCAGGAACTGGCCCGCCAGCTCCGCCAGCTTGCGCTGCCCCATGTTCCAGACCACCACGTCGTGGTAGTCGGTGAACTCGCGCCGCTCACCATCGGCCGAGCTGCCGTAGCGGTTGGTCGCCATGCGCAGCTGGGTCACCGGCTGGCCGCTCGGGAGATAGCGCATCTCCGGGTCGGCGGTGCAGCGCCCGATCAGCATCACCCGGTTCAAAGACCCTGCCATCTCTACTCCTCCGCCTCAGCGGCCACTTCAGCCGGCTCCGCCGGGCCCTCGCCTGGGTCGGGCGCGGAACTCGGCGCCACGGCCACCGCTTCCTCCTGGTCTCCTGGAGTCTGCTCCGTAGCGACCTCGTCCGCCCGCTCCGCCAACGCTGGGGAAGGGGCCTCTGGCTCCTCAGCGGCTCCGTCCGCCTGCTCGGTCGCGGCTGGGCCGGTGCCCGCCCCGGGGCCGCGATCTCGTCCGCGCCCGCGGACTCGGCCCCGGCGGTCCTCGTCGCCCGGCAGGTAGTAGACCTGCCTCAGGCTGACCAAGTGGCGGATCACCCGCTCCTCGAGGCGGAGCTGACGCTCCAACTCCCGCACCCGGTCGGCGGGGAGGCGCACCTCCTTGAGCGCGTAGTAGCCGTCGCTGAAACCAGCGATGGAGTACGCCAGGCGTCGCCGGCCCCAGAGCGAGGACTTGGTCACCTCACCGCCCTGGCCCGACACCAGGCCGGCCACCGCGTCCATGGCAGCGCGCACCTGCTCCTCGTCGAGATCAGGGCGCACGATGTAGAAGAGTTCGTAGTCGCGGTTCACGCGGGACCTCCCAGGACCTTTGGAGATGCAGCCGGCTGGGAACCGGGTGCAGGGGCCTGAAGTCTAGCACTCGGTCGGCGGAGCTCCTCCCCGGCGGGGCTCAGGCGGAAAGACCGAGCTTTCCGATCAGCCGCTGCCCGTACCAGCGCGCCGAGAAGGCCACCCCACCCGCCACCAGGGCCGCCAGCACGAAGGCGGTGAGCGCGTGCTCGAATCCGGTGCCCAGCGGCAGCAGCACCCCGATCAGGCACCCCACAGCCAGGCCCGAAATCAGGGCGGCGAGCGAGACTAGGGGTAGCCACACCGCAATCCGCATCGACCGCGTGACCTCGGGCGTGCCCATGGTGGCCAGCCGGTCCCGGCGGATCACCGCCAGGGTCTGAACGTGGTTGAGGGTGGGGGTGACCGTGAGGCCCACCACGGTCGCCCCGCCTCGCACCTTCTCAAAGAGTTCGGGGCGGATCCGGAACTGCTCGACGCCCCGGCCGACGTTGAGCGCCAGGGTGGCCAGGGTGGGGGTGGGCGAGATCACGCTGGCCCCGACCAGCTGCCCCTGGATGGTGCGCGCCGGGGCCTTACGGTCCCGCCGCGCCGCCCGCATCGCGGGGGCGACCACCGAGGCGGCGATCCCCCCCATCACCAGGGCCACGACCAAGACGGCGACCCCCAGCAGGAGGTCGTGCTGGCCCCCCTCCACCAGCAGGGCCAGCACCCCGGCGCCGATCACAACCAAGCAAGCCACGGTTGCGACCAAGGTCAGCCGGTTGACCACCCCCGGGGCCAAGCCCTCAAGGAGGCCGCCGCGGCGCATCATCTCCTCCCGGCGGGGAGGGGCAGACTGATCCCGCACCAGTTGGCGCTGCTGGGTGTCCATCCGGGCCTGGCGGCGCCGAAGTTCGCGGCTGCCTGGGTTGCGCATGGGACGGTAAGGATCTCACCTGGCGCGGGCGGCGCGCCTCAGCCCGCCCGGGCCGGTCGGGGGTGACATCGATTCTTGACAGAGTCCAGGATTGGAGTCATTCTCTGCTCGTGCCCAGGGCCGCCGCCGTCGACCGCACCGACCTGCTCCGCCGCCACGGGCTGCAGGTGACGGCGCAACGCCTGGCGGTCTTGCGGGCCGTGACTTCCCGCCCCCACGGGGCCGCGGAGGAGATCGAGCATCTGGTGCGCGCCGACATCGGCGCCGTCTCGCGGCAGGCGGTCTACGACGCCCTGGGCGCGCTCACCACCAGGGGCCTGGTCCGGCGCATCCAGCCGGCGCGGGCCCCGGCACGCTACGAGGCCCGAGTCGCCGACAACCACCACCACCTGGTCTGCCGCGGCTGCGGGCGCACCCAGGACGTCGACTGCGCGGTCGGCAGCACGCCCTGCCTGGAGGCGGCCGACGATCGCGGCTTCGTCATCGACGAGGCCGAGGTCATCTACTGGGGCACCTGCCCCGACTGCCGGAGCGCGGCACCCGAGATCCCCGGCAGGAGCAGCAACAGCAGCATCAACCTGCAAGGAGCACCGTGAGCACCCAACAGACCGGCGCTGTCACCACCACGCCCGAGGAAGAGGCCCCGACCGCCAAGTGCCCCGTCATCAGCCGAGACCAGACCAGCACCGGCTCACTTGCCAACCAGCACTGGTGGCCGGACCTGCTCAACCTGCGTCCCCTGGGCAAGAACTCGCCGCTGATCGACCCGATGGGGGGGCGGTTCGACTACGCGGCTGAGTTCGAGAGCCTTGACCTGCCCGCGGTGAAGGCGGACATCGTCAAGGTCCTGACCACCTCGCAGGACTGGTGGCCCGCGGACTTCGGTCACTACGGGCCGCTCATCATCCGGATGGCTTGGCACAGCGCGGGCACCTACCGCATCCACGACGGCCGTGGCGGTGCCGGGTCGGGCACGCAGCGCTTCGCGCCACTCAACAGCTGGCCGGACAACGCCAACCTGGACAAGGCGCGGCGGCTGCTCTGGCCGGTCAAGCAGAGGTACGGCCGCAAGATTTCCTGGGCGGACCTGATGATCCTGGCCGGCAACTGCGCGCTGGAGTCGATGGGTTTCAAGACCTTCGGCTTCGCCGGAGGGCGCGAGGACGTCTGGGAGCCCGAGGAGGACATCTACTGGGGTCCCGAGGACACCTGGCTCGGCGACGAGCGCTACAGCGGCGATCGCGAGCTCGCCAAGCCCTTTGGCGCAGTCCAGATGGGGCTGATCTACGTCAACCCCGAGGGGCCGAATGGCAGTCCTGATCCTGTAGCCGCGGCCCGGGATGTGCGCGAGACCTTCGCCCGGATGGCGATGAACGACGAGGAGACGGTCGCGTTGATCGCCGGCGGGCACACATTTGGCAAGACCCACGGCGCCGGCGATGCCGTGCGCTACGTCGGGCGCGAGCCGGAGGGGGCGCCGCTCGAGGAGCAGGGTCTGGGCTGGAGGAACAGCTTCGGCAGCGGCAAGGGCGACGACGCCATCACCAGCGGGCTCGAGGTGATCTGGACCCGCACGCCCCTCAGGTGGGACAACAACTTCTTCGAGAACCTGTTCGGGTACGAGTGGGAGCTCACCAAGAGCCCGGCCGGCGCCTTTCAGTGGCGCCCCACCGACCGTGCGGCGGATGACACGGTCCCTGACGCCCACGACCCATCCAGGCGGCACGCGCCGATGATGCTGACGACCGACCTGGCGCTGCGGTTCGACCCCAGTTACGGCACGATCTCACGCCACTACTACAAGAACCCGGACGAGTTCGCCGACGCCTTTGCCCGAGCGTGGTTCAAGCTCACCCACCGCGACATGGGACCCGCCGCCAGGTACCTCGGGCCCGAGGTTCCCACTGAGCAGCTCATCTGGCAGGACCCGCTGCCGGCGGTGAACCACCGGCTGGTTGACGAGCATGACATCGAAGCGCTGAAGGGCAAGGTCCTTGACTCGGGGCTTTCGGTTGCGCCGCTGGTCTCGACCGCTTGGGCATCAGCGGCCACCTTCCGGGACAGTGACAAGCGGGGCGGGGCCAACGGCGCCCGCATCCGCCTCGCCCCCCAGAAGGACTGGGAGGTGAACAGCCCTGCGGACCTCGCCGCAGTGCTGCGCACCCTGGAGGGGATTCAGGCCCAGTTCAACGCGACCCAGGCCGACGGGAAGCGGATCTCGCTCGCCGATCTCATTGTCCTGGGCGGCTGCGCGGCGGTGGAGCAGGCAGCAAGGAGGGGTGGGCACGACATCGGGGTGCCCTTCCGCCCTGGGCGCACCGACGCCGAGCAGACTCAGACCGATGTCATCAGCTTCGCGGTACTCGAGCCGACCGCGGACGGCTTCCGCAACTACTTCCGAGCCGCGGATGGACGGCGGCCCGAGGCTCTGCTGGTGGACCGATCCAGCCAGCTCTCGCTGACGGCGCCGGAGATGACCGTCCTGATTGGCGGGCTGCGCACGCTGGGCGTGAACACCGGGCACAACCGCCACGGAGAGTTGACTACCCGTCCGG
>JBOHUK010000202.1:0-7184 GCA_050734395.1 Candidatus Dormibacteria bacterium | reverse complement strand
GGCTGAGCCAGGAGCGGATCAACGCCTATGCCAATGCTTCCGGGGACCACAACCCGATCCATCTGGAGCAGGCGGCCGCCAGCGCCGCGGGCCTGCCCTCAACCATCGCCCACGGGCTGCTCACCCTCGGGGTGGCCTGCGCCCTGGTCGAGCGCTGGGCCGGCGAGGGCGCCTTCGTGGAGCGGATCAGCTGCCGGTTCTCTGCCCCGGTGCGAGCCGGCGAGGAGCTCCACTGCCACGCCCGGGTGATTGAGGTGGAGGACGGCTGGTCCCGGCTCGAGCTCGACGCGCTCACCGAGCGCGGCGAGCGCGCGCTCAGCAAGACCGTGCTCCACCTGCGCCGGCGGCCCTAGCGCCTTCCCCAGGTGGACTTCGAGCTCAGCTTTCAAGTTGGCGGACATGCCGACTGAGATCGACGCCGCCCGGCTGCTGACCTCGCGGGCCGGCTATCGCTCGCGCCCTGCTGGGGTCCGGCGCCTGACCGCGGCCCTCAGCTGGCCAGCAGCCCGGCCAGGCTGAGGGCGTGCCGGGGGGGACGGATGCTGAAGCGCTCTCCGAAGTGGCTGAGCCGCAGGGTGGCGTCCTGCAGGTCGCGGGCCCCCAACAGGCGGGGAGGGCCGCTGGCGGCGATCCAGTAGCGGGCCCCGCCGGACCCGGGCACCAGGATCGCGGCCTGCCCCTGGAAGGTCGCCACGCGGCCTCGGCCGGCGCCGGCGGCGGCGGCGCGCAGGCTCTGGGCCAGCGCCTTGGTGGAGGTGAGACTGGCGAAGGCCTGGGTCAGTTGCAGGGCGGTCGTGGTGTCGGCGGCGATGTAGACCCAGTCGTCACCCAGTGCCGACTGCAGCGCGCTCCCCCCGACCGATGCCCAGAGGTTGCGGCTGCGGAAGTAGTCGACCCCTCCCACCTCCTCCGCCTGGAAGCTGAGCGAGCCCATCGTGAAGGAGCCGTTGCCGACGTTGGCCGCCTCGACCTGGAAGTCCATCGACCGCCGCGAGGTCCCATCCCCGAAGCTGGCCACCACCTCGTAGCGGTGGGTCTGGGCCAGGTCGTGGGCGGCCGCCTGCACGAGCTTCGGCCCCGGCTCGGTCACCCGGCCGCTCGGGGCGCAGGCGGCCAGCCCCAGGCATGCCAGGACCACCAAGGGGGAGGCCGCGCGCAGGGTGCGCTGGTGCCCGCGGGCTTGGGTCTCAGGGCTCAGCGAGGTGGGGGATGGCAAGGGCGTGGGCAGGGTTGCAGGGCGGCCCTCTCTGGGTGGGCTCGCGGCGCGAGCGTGCCCAGGATAGCCGCGCTCGCGCGCGGGCTACACTCGGGTGCAAATGGAGATGTTCGATCTGCAGGGCAGGGTGGCCCTGGTCACCGGCGCCTCGCGGGGGCTGGGCCGGGCTGACTGCCTGGCGCTGGCCCGGGCCGGGGCGGATGTGGTGGTGAGCGACATCCTTTTGGAGTCGGACCCCGAGCTCCAGCGCGTCGCCCAGGACAGCGGCAGCGTGCTCGCCCAGGTGATGGCGGCGCAGGGATCGGTCCACACCGAGCAGACGGCGGCTGAGATCCGGGCCATGGGACGGCGCTCGGTGGCGCTCAAGCTCGACGTCACCAATCGCCGCCAGGTGGACGCTGCCATGGCCCGGGTGGTCAAGGAGTTCGGCGGCCTGGACATCGTGGTCAACAACGCCGGCACCCTGGACCACGTGGCGCAGTTGGGCGAGCAGTCGCCGGAGCTCTGGGAGAGAGACCTGCGAGTCAACCTCACCGGGGCCTTCAACTGCACCCAGGCGGCCTGGCCGCACCTCAAGGAGCGGGGATACGGGCGGCTCATCTACATGTCCTCGGTGGCGGCGACCCTGGGCGGGTTCGGCCAGGCGAGCTACAGCTCGACCAAAGCGGGCCTGCTGGGGCTGATGCGCTCCATGGCCCTGGAGGGCGCCCGCCACGGGATCACCAGCAACGCCATCGTCGCCGGGGTGATCGCCACCGAGGCCTTCCGCACCAGCTCGCCGGCGATGCAGGAGAGGATGGTCCTGCGCACCGCCATGCGGGCGCCGGGAAGGCCCGAGGATGTCGCCCACGCCATCTGCTTTCTCGCCAGTCCAGAAGCCGGCTACATCACCGGTGTCACGCTGCCGGTGGCCGGCGGGATCGAGCTGTTTACGTTCTGATTCCTCGTTCGGGCAGAAGCTGCGCGCAACTGCTATAGTGGCGGCCGCCAGACGAACCCGGGCGGCGATTGACGGCACGACGGAGCAGTCCTGGCTGAGACGGCGAACTTGGAGGATGCTCGGTTGAGCCTCGTCGACGTTACCCTGACCTGCCGCGAATGCGGCTCGGAGTTCATTTTCACCGCGGGTGAGCAGCAGTTCTATCAGTCGAAGGGACTGATGAATCAACCCACCCGCTGTCAACCCTGTCGCCAGCTGGCCAAGGCGGCCCGCCAGGGCGGCAATGGCGGCTACGGCAACGCCGGCCCCCGGCCGCCCCGCCAGATGTACGACGTGGTCTGCGCCGACTGCGGGAGCATGACCCAGGTGCCCTTCCAGCCGAAGTACGACCGGCCCGTCTACTGCAGCAACTGCTTCGAGGCGCATCGCGCCGCCCGCTGAGGCGCGGCGCTCGGGACAGGGAGCCGGCTAGCTCGAGGACCCGGCCGGAGCCAGCCGCCGCAGGTCGCTCACGGCGCGCGCCAGCAGCTGCGCGCTGGGGGCGCTGACCCGGATCACCAACTGCCCGCCCTCCTGGGGGTACGAGCCGAAGCTCGCCCTCGGGTGGTGGGCCTCCAGCTCGGTGAGCGCGGGAAAGAAGATCGACTCCGGGAGCCCCGAGAAACGCAGCTCCTGGTAGTGGCGCCTACCCCGGCGAGCCGCGAAGAACCGCGGCAGCACCTCCTGCTCCACCACCGAGCGCAGCTCCAGCGGGACCCCTGGCAGTACGAAGAGCCAGCGATCCAGCGTCGAGGCACCCAGGCGGATGGCCAGGGGCGGGGCTCCGCCGACCGGGTTGGCCAGCAGCTCCGCGCCGTCCGGCACCAGCGCCATCTTCAAGGTCCCGGGGTTGGGCTCAGGGCTGGGCGAGCGTCCCTGCGCGAAACGGCTGGCCACCCGCTCGCGAATCCGATGCAGGGCCTCGGGGCTCACCACCAGGCCGACGCCGAGCATCCGCGCCACCCCGGCCATGGTCCGGTCGTCCGGGGTGGGTCCCAGGCCGCCGCAGCAGAAGATCCGCCGGGCCGGCCCCCGGGCCGCCTCGAGCAGCTCCTGTGCGATCGCGTCGACCCGGTCGGGGACCACCACGATCCGGGAGCAGGGGTACGGTCCCCGGCTGAGCGTGGCCGCCAGCCAGCTGGAGTTGCCGTCCAGGGTGTGCCCGGAGAGCAACTCGTCGCCCACCGCGACGATCCAGCTCTGTGGCACCACCTCCGCCGAGCCGAGCCGCCGGCCCCGCGCCCCCAACCGGCCGGGGGCGGGTCTCAACCTCACTCCGCCGGGGTGAGCCGTACCACCGGGACCTCGCGGTCGGTCTTGGCCTGGTAGCCCTGGTAGCGGGGGAAGATCCCCACCAGCCGTTGGTAGGCATTCTTTCGGCGCTCCCCCTCCAGCAGTTCAGCCTCCACCCGCAGCCGACGCCGGCCCACCTCCACCCAGATCTGCTCCGGGTGGGCCGCCATGTTGAGGAACCAGGCGGGATGCTGGCGACCACCGCCGGCCGAGCCGACCACCAGCCAAGCGTCGGGGCCGTCTTCGAAGCCCCCCAGCGGAACCGTCCGCTCCCGGCCGCTGCGGCGGCCCACAGTGGTGAGGAGCAAGGCAGGCAGGCCGATCAGCTTGGGCTGGCCGGTGGCCCTGGAGTGGCGGTACTGGGCCACCTGGAGGCGGAACATCGGGGAGAACAGCCGCCTCGCCCACGTCATCGACGACGACCCCCGCGTGCCCGGGGGCGGAACTCGCATGCCCATCGCGCCCTCCTTGCCCTGGTTCTAAGCCAGCCTCGGACCGAATGGTGCGCCCTGAAGCGGCGCTCGCACCACCCGGATCACGGGCCAGACGTACGATCGTCGGCGTGTCAACCCGCCGTGACCTCCTCCTCGCCGAGATGGACAGGGCCTACTCCCGCCTTCGCCAGCGGATCGAGGGGCTGGGCGACGAGGAGTACTTCTGGGAGCCCGTCGAGGGCTGCTGGACCATCCATCCCGACCCGAGCGGAGCATGGGTCCACGACTACGCTGAGCCGGACCCCGACCCACCCCCCTTCACCACCATCGGCTGGCGGCTGGCCCACCTCGCCGACTGCAAGGTGATGTACCACGAGTGGGCCTTCGGTGAGGCAACCCTCACCTTCCCCGAGCTGCCGGCGCTGCGCTCGGCGCCTGCCGCCCGAGATCGGCTGGAGCAGGGTCAGTTGCTGCTGCGTCAGGACCTCGAGAACCGGGCCGACGACGACCTCGATGAACTCCGCCTGACCAACTGGGGAGAGCGGTGGCCGGCCTGGCGGATCTTCTCGGTGATGACCGACCATGACGCCCTCCACGGCGGGGAGATCGGCTGCCTGCGTGACCTTTACCGGCAGTTGCGGGAGGGCTCGCCCGGCCCCTCGCGGACGGGGCTGCGCCCTGTTCTACAGTGATCGTGGGTTTGGCGCCGATATAATTCGGCCGCCCTGGGGATCGCCGCGATGGGGCCGCTCCCCGGCCACCTGGTGTTCTTGCGAATGCCGCCGCGCGCGGCTGGGAGGCCGACCAATCGATGACTAGAACCGTGCTGATCCCGGTCCTGATCGCCGGGCTCCTGGCCCTGGCCTATGGCGGCGTGCTGGCCCGCTGGGTGATGCGCCGCCCCCCGGGCAACGAGCGCATGCAGGAGATCGGCAACGCCATCCGCGAGGGTGCCTCGGCCTACCTCAACCGGCAGTACCTGATCATCGCCCTGATCGGGGCGGGCCTGGCCATCCTGCTCACCCTGGGCGGTCTGGTCTCCTCGGCTTTGGGCTGGAAGACGGCCCTGCTCTTCGTCTTCGGCTCCTCGCTCTCCGCCGCCGCCGGCTACGTGGGCATGAACGTCTCGGTGCGCAGCAACTACCGAACTGCCGAGGCCGCCCGTGACGGCCTCGGCCCGGCCCTGCGGATGGCCTTCAACGGCGGCGCCGTCACCGGGCTCTTCGTGGTCGGCTTCGGCCTGCTCGGGGTCACCATCGCCTTCTGGATGCTGGACCAGCCCTCGGCGATCGTGGGCCTGGCCTTCGGTGCCTCGTTGATCTCTGTCTTCGCCCGCCTCGGGGGCGGCATCTACACCAAGGCAGCCGATGTCGGCGCCGACCTGGTCGGGAAGATCGAGGCGGGCATCCCCGAGGACGACCCCCGCAACCCGGCCGTGATCGCGGACAACGTCGGTGACAACGTCGGCGACTGCGCCGGGATGGCGGCGGACCTCTTCGAGACCTACGCAGTGACCGCGGTTGCCGCCATGCTCCTGGGAGGGCTGGAGTTCCACAACTTCGGACTCACCGTCTACCCGCTCCTGCTGGGCGCGATCTCGATCGTGGCCTCGGTGCTGGGCACCCTGTTCGTGCGCATCGGCAAGGGCGGCTGGATCATGGGCGCCCTCTACCGCGGACTGGTGGCGGCGGGGCTGCTGGCCATCCTGGGCTTCCTCGGCGTGACCCTGGCGCTGCAGGCCAACGGCGGCCTCTCCAGCCGGGTGCTGGGGCACCCCGTCATCAACCTGTTCTGGTCCGGGGTGATCGGGGTCGTGATCACCGTCCTGATCGTCGCCATCACCGAGTACTTCACCGGCGGGCAGTTCAACCCGGTCAAGAGCGTGGCCCGGGCATCCCGGACCGGACACGCCACCAACATCATCGCCGGACTGGCGGTGGGCCTGGAGGCGGCCGCCCCGGTGGTCTTCGTCATCGGGATCGGGATCCTGATCGCCTACGCGCTGGCCGGCCTCTACGGCATCGCCATCGCCGCCATGAGCCTGTTGAGCATGGTCGGGATCGTGGTGGCCATCGACGCCTACGGGCCGATCACGGACAACGCCGGCGGCATCGCCGAGATGGCCGAGCTCCCCGAGGAGGTGCGGGCAGTAACCGACCCGCTGGACGCGGTGGGCAACACCACCAAGGCCGTTACCAAGGGCTATGCCATCGGCTCGGCGGCGCTGGCCGCGCTGGTGCTCTTCGCCGGCTACACCCAGACCCTCGGCAACCACCACTTCGACTTCAGTCTCAGCAACCCGCGGGTGATCGTCGGCCTGCTCTTCGGGGGCATCCTGCCGGTGCTGTTCGCCTCGCTCTCAATGCAGGCGGTCGGTCGAGCCGCGGGCGGTGTGGTCGAGGAGGTGCGCCGCCAGTTCCGGGAGATCCCCGGGATCATGGAGGGGACCGCCAGGCCGCTCTACGGGCGCTGCGTCGCCATCGTGACCCGTGCGGCCCAGCGGGAGATGATCCTGCCCGGCGCGATCCCGGTCGTGGCCCCGATCCTGGTCGGGTTCATCCTGGGGCCGGTGGCCCTGGGGGGAATGCTGATCGGCACCATCGTGGTGGGACTGTTCCTGGCTTTGCAGATGACCTCCGGCGGGGGCGCCTGGGACAATGCCAAGAAGTTCATCGAAGAGGGGAACTACGGGGGCAAGGGCACGGAGACCCACGCCGCCGCGGTCACCGGCGACACCGTGGGCGATCCCTACAAGGACACCGCCGGGCCGGCCATCAACCCCATGATCAAGGTGGTGAACATCATTGCCATCCTGATCGCCCCCATGATCTCGACCGGCTACCTGCTGCACTGACCGGGAGCTTGCCCGCCGACTAGAGGATTGCGGCATGGAGGAAGGTGAGCCCCAGGACTACCAGCAGGAGATAGCCGAGCTGCAGGCGCAGTTGGCGGAGCTGGTGGAGAACGAGGCCGAGACCTCGGTCACCGAGGAGTACTCGACCGAGATCCGGATCCTGCGGGCGTTGCTGCAGGCGGCTCGGCGCCTCCAGGAGCAGGTGCGACTGGACCGGGAGCTGCAGACGCAGCTGCTGGCCCGGGGGTTCCAGCCGGGTCGCTTCCGCGACCTCTACTCATTCGTCTACGACCGCTCCCTGGAGCTCAGCAGCAGCGGCCGCGCCTACGCGGACGAGGTGTCCAGCACAGACTTCGCCGCATTGCTCCGGGGCGAATAGGGATGCCGCCCGGCCCCGAGCCGAGCGGC
>JBOHUK010000201.1:0-17713 GCA_050734395.1 Candidatus Dormibacteria bacterium | reverse complement strand
GTCGGCGGGTCCATGGTGCACTACGCCGGGTACTGCCCGCGCTTCCACCCGTCCGACTTCCGGACCCGGACCCTCGACGGGGTGGGGGCCGACTGGCCGATCGCCTACGAGGACCTCCGTTCCCACTATGAGACGGTCGAGCGGGAGCTCCCCGTGGCCGGTCAGAACTGGCCGTGGGGTTATCCACACTCCTACCCGTTCTCGCCGCACCCGGTCTCGGAGGCTGCCTCGGTCCTGTGGCGGGGCGCCATCGCCCAGGGCATCACCATGCGGGTCGGGCCGGTAGGGATCGTCAACGGCACCTTCGGCAACCGCCCCCACTGCATCTACCGGGGCTACTGCCTGCAGGGCTGCAAGGTCAACGCCAAGGCCAGCCCCTACGTCACCCACCTGCCTGACGCCCTCGCCCACCGGGTGGAGGTGCGGGCCCAGTCGATGGCCACCCGCGTGGTGCTGCAGGGCGGGCGCGCCCAGGGAGTCGCCTACCTGCCCGAGGGACAGACCGAGGAACGCCTGCAGCGCGCCCGGGTGGTGGCGGTGGCGGGCTACTCGATCGAGACCCCCCGGCTCCTGCTCAACTCCAAGAGTCCGGAGTTCCCGCAGGGGCTGTGCAACCAGGAGGACCAGGTCGGACGCTACGTGATGGTCCAGGGGGCGACCCAGGCGGGGGGCCGCTTCCCCGACGAGCTGCGGATGTACAAGGCGCCTCCGCCGGAGGTCTCCTCCGAGGACTTCTACGAGACGGACCCCGAGCGGACCTTCGCCCGGGGGTTCTCCATCCAGACGGTCTCGCCCGAGCCCATCGGCTGGGCCGAGCACGTGCTCGCCGACGGCCACTGGGGCGGGGCCCTGCGGGAGTACATGCGCGACTACAACCACTGGACCACGATCGGGGTGCTCAACGAGTTCCTGCCCCAAGCCGACAACCGGGTCACCTTGGCCGATGAGCGGGACCGGTACGGCCTACCGATCGCGCGCTTCGACCACAGCATGTGCGCCAACGACCAGGCCAACCTCGAGTACTCGACGCAGGTGTTGCGCAACGTGCTGGATGCAGCGGGGGCTCAGGACGTGCTGACGATCCGGCGCTATGCCCACCTGATCGGCGGCGCCCGCATGGGGTTCTCGTCCGCGGACAGCGTGGTCGATCGCAACCTCCGGAGCTGGGCCGTCCCCAACCTTTACGTCTGCGACGGCAGCGTCTGCCCCACTGAGGGAGCCGCCAACCCCGCCCTGACCATCATGGCGCTGGCCTCGCGGCTCGGCGACCACCTGGGCCAGAGGCGCGCCGCATGAGCCGGACCGTCCTGGTCACCGGCGCCAGCGCCGGGGTGGGCCGGGCGAGCGCGGTGGCGTTCGCCCGCCGCGGGGACCGGGTGGCGCTCCTGGCCCGGGGCCGCAAAGGGTTGCGGGGTGCGGCCGCCGAGGTCGAGGCGGTCGGAGGGGCCGCCCTGGCGCTGGAGGCGGACGTCGCCGACTTTGAGGCGGTCCGGGAGGCGGCGCGGCGGGCGGAGCGCGAACTGGGTCCCATCGAGGTCTGGGTCAACGCCGCCTTCGCCTCGGTCTTCGCACCTTTTCGCGAGATCCGCCCCGAGGAGTTCCGCCGCGTGACCGAGGTCACCTACCTGGGGTTCGTGCACGGCACCCGGGTGGCGCTGGAGCTGATGAGCGAGCGCAATCGAGGCACGATCGTCCAGGTGGGGTCCGCCCTCTCCGAGCGCAGCATCCCCTTGCAGAGCGCCTACTGCGGCGCCAAGCACGCCATCAACGGCTTCACCTCGTCCTTGCGGATCGAGCTGATGCACGACCGCAGCCCGATCCGGATCACGGTCGTCCAGATGCCCGGGCTCAACACCCCCCAATTCTCCTGGGTGCTCTCCCGGCTGCCCCGGCAGCCGCAACCGGTCCCCCCCATCTACGACCCCGAGGTGGCGGCGCGTGGTGTTCTCTACGCCGCCGACCACCCGGAGCGCAAGCAGTACTGGGTCGGGGGCACCACCGCCGCCACCATGCTGGCCAACAAGTTCGTCGCCCCGCTCCTCGACCGCTACCTGGCCCGTACCGGCTACCAGTCGCAGCAGACGCCCGAGCCAACTCCCGCAGGGAGGCCGGCCAACCTGTGGGAGCCCGCCGACGGGGAGGCAGGCAGGGACTTCGGGACCCGCGGCGCCTTCGACTCCCGCTCCCACCAGCACAGCCTGGAGCTGGCCATCTCCCAGCACCAGCGCTCCGCCCTGCTGCTCGGAGCGCTGGCCCTGGCCGGCATCGGCGGCGGGGCGGCCCTGGGACGTTCGCTGGCGTCGCGATGAAGCCCGACCACACGCCGGCCACGATCGGGATGGATGGCCTCCGGGCGGCGCTCGGCCTGGCGCACCTGCTCGCGCCCACCATGATCGCGGGCCGGGTCGTCCGCGGCCGGCTGGGCCCGGGCGCTCAGCTGGCGGTGCGGGCGCTCGGCGTCCGCCAGCTGGGACAGGCGCTGCTGACCTCGGCCTGCCCAACGCCCGCGGTGCTGCGCCTGGGCGGCGCGGCGGATCTGCTCCACGCCGCCACCATGGCGGGCCTCGCCCTGCGCGGCGGCCGCTGGCGAGGGGCGGCCGCCGGCGAGGCGGCGCTGGCCCTGGGGCTCGCCGGCCTGGGGCTGCTCGAGGCTCAGGAGCCGCGAGCGGTGGCCTCCCATGCCTGAGATAGAGGGTGTCGAGGTCCGGGTCTACACCGTGCCACTGGAGGCGCCGGAGTCGGACGCAACGCTCACCTGGAGCGCGACCACGGTGGTGGTGGCCCAACCCCGCGCCGGCGGGGAAGTCGGCCTGGGGTTCACCTACGCCACCCCGGCCGCCGGGCGCCTGATCGAGGACCTGCTGCTCCCGGCGGTGCGGGGGCTCGACGCCATGGACGTCCCCAGGTGCTGGGAGGCGATGGTGCGGGCCATCCGCAACATGGGCCGGCCTGGGATCAGCTCGATGGCCATCGCCGCCCTCGACATCGGCCTCTGGGATCTCAAGGCCAAGCTGCTGCGGGTGCCACTGGCGGAGCTCCTGGGTAAGGCCCGGGCACAGGTGCCCGTCTACGGCAGCGGCGGGTTCACCTCCCTCAGTGACCGGGAGCTGCGCCAGCAGCTCACCTCCTGGAGCCAGAAGCTGGGCATCCCGCGCGTCAAGATCAAGGTGGGTGAGGCCTGGGGCACGCGTGAGGCGCGCGACCTGGAGCGCACCCAGCTGGCGCGCAAGGCGGTCGGGGACCGGGTTGAGCTCTACGTGGACGCCAACGGCGGCTACTCGGCCAAGCAGGCGCTGCGCCTTGCCCCCGCCTACCAGCAGCTGGGGGTGAGCTGGTTCGAGGAGCCGGTCTCCTCGGACCACCTGGAGCAGCTGGCGACACTCCGCGCACAAACGCAGCTCGAGATTGCGGCGGGCGAGTACGGCTATGACCTCTTCTACTTCGAGCGCATGTGCCGGGCGGGGGCCGTCGACTGCCTGCAGGCCGATGTCAGCCGCTGCGCTGGCATCACCGAATGGCTGCGGGTTGCGGGGCTGGCCCAGTCACACGGGCTGGAGATCTCCGGGCACTGCGCCCCCAACCTGCACCTCCACCCCGCCTGCGCCGTGAGCAACCTGCGCCACGTCGAGTACTTCGCGGACCATGTCCGCTGCGACCGTGTGCTCTTCTCCGGCGTCCAGGAGCCGCGGGCGGGGTTCCTCGCTCCCGACGCCTCGCGTCCCGGGCTGGGCCTGGAGCTCAGGCCAGAGGCCGAGGAGCGCTATCGAGTTCCCATTTGAGCGTCTCGCCTCGAGACGCCGGAGAGAGGGACGGGGTCGAGTTGTCGAGTTCGGGAGGGCCGGGGAGCGCGGCCAGCTAACGGCCTCCCAGGGCCCGCTGCAGCTGGGCTTTGCTCATCCGGGAGCGCCCCCTCAGGTTGCGCCTCCGGGCCTCCTCCAGGAGCTGCTCCTTGGTGCGCCCGCCGGGACCCCGGTGGGAGCGCAGCCCCCCGCGGCGCCCCGAGGAGATGTCGGCGGTTGAGGTCCGGCTCGATGCCTTGGACTCCCCGGCCCGGGCACGCTCCTTATTGACCGTGCGCGCCGCAATCTCCTTGGCCAGCTTCTCGGGGCCGCCGCGGCCACGGACGCTGTCCCGCACGTGCTCGTACTGGCGCTCCCGCTTTGCGCTCCACTCACCTCTGGGCATGCGCATCCTCCACTTTAGGAATGGCCCCAGTGCTCACCGCAGGACGGCGCTCGCAGGGTGGCCGGCTCGGGATCCGGCCGCCGGGCCGCGGGCCTTCGGGCCGGGGCTCATCCCCGCCCAGCCAGATGAGACCAGTGGCTGGCGGGGAATAAGCGCGCCCGGCGACGATGGCTGCCTCACCTACCGCTCAACGGCCAACTCTGGCACCGGTTTCTCCCGCGAGCCGCTGAGCCAATCGCTGGCGCAGTTGGCCTGCGCGCGGGGCGTCTATGATCTGGGGCGTGGCGCGCCCCCAAGCGGCCCCGCCGGGCCGGGACTCCCTGCTGGACCTCTGGACGCATCTCCAGCAGCGTTCCCAGCGGCAGAACACCCACGAGTTACTGCGGCTGCGCCCCGAGCTGGGCCGGCTCCCGCTGGCGCAGATCCAAGTGCTGGCGCTAATTCCGCACGAGGGTATGCCCGAGGAGACGCTGCGCACGGCGCTGGGTGGCGCCGAGGCGCTGACCAGCCTGCTCCGCCGCCGCCTGCTGCGCCGCGAAACGGACGGCGCTCAGGGACCGCAGATGCGGCTCACTGAGAAGGGCAAGGAGCTGCGTCAGGCCATCGACCAGGTCCAGCGCGGCAGCGTCGTCGAGCTGGCCGAGCGCCTGAGCCAGGAGCAGCGCGAGCAGCTGCAGCAACTGCTGCTCAAGGTGGTGGAACACCTCGGCTGAGGGGGTTCAGACCGTCTGGCGTCCCGAGAAGGCGCGGGCCACGGTGCGCTCATCGGCGTAGGCCAACTCCCCACCGACCGGCAGGCCGTGCGCCAACCTGGTCACCCGTACCCCGGTCGGCTCCAGGCGCCGCTGCAAATAGCTGGCGGTGGCCTCCCCCTCCACATCGGAGTCCGTCGCCAGGATCACCTCCCTGACCGAGCCGGCGGCGACCCTGGCCAGCAGCTCGTTGGCGTGAATCTCACTGGGGCCGACCCCCTCAAGGGGAGAGAGCACGCCGCCCAGCACGTGGTAGAGGCCGTGGTACTCGCCGCTGCGCTCGATGGCCAGGACGTCCCCGGGCTCCTCGACGATGCAGATCACGCCCTGCTCGCGGGCGGGCTGGGAGCAGACCGAGCACAGCTGGCCGCGCTCGCTAAGGAAGAAGCAGCGCGAGCATGTGCCCACCTCGTCCGTCACCTCGCTGACCGCCCGGGCGAGGGCCGCGCCGTGGACCGGCCCGAGGCGGACGGCGTGGAAGGCCAGGCGCTGGGCGGTCTTGGAGCCGATCCCGGGGAAGCGGGCCAACTCCTCGGCCAGGCGCTCGATAGCCGGCGGCAGCAGCCCCACCCTCAGCCGCTCCCGAGTCGGGTCAGCGGAGCCCGGGAGGGAGCAGGCCCGGAGGCAGCAAGGCCTCCATGGAGCGGGCCGCCAGCTCCCGGGAGCGCTCCAGGGCGTCGTTGGCGGCGGCCAGCACCAGGTCTCCCACCATCTCCGCCCCCTCCTGCAGCACCTGCTCGTCGATGGTTACCGCGGTGAGCCGCTGCTGGCCGTTGGCCCGCGCCGTCACCGCGCCACCGCCGGCCGAGCCCTCGACCTCCTGCTCGGCCAGGTCCCCCTGGGCCTGCTCCAGCTGGCGGAGCATGTTCTGCTGCAGTTGGCGCAGCTGCTTGGGATTGGGGTTGGGCAGGGCGGACCCTCCAGGGGGTTGGGTGGGGACCCATTCTAGGCACGGCCCACCAGGACTCAGCCGCGGGGACGAGACCCGAGCCGGGTCACGCGGCTGCCGGGAAAGACGGTCATCGCCCGACCCAGCACCGAGGCGCCCGATGTGTCCTGCGGCTCCGGGGTGGCGCTCTCCGCTTCGGCCAGCACCACCTCCACCCGCACCTCCGCCGCGAGCACCTCTCGGCACGCCCGCTCCAGCAGCTGGCGGTTGGCCTCAGCCTGCATCTGGCGGCCGTGGAAGGCGAACTTGGGCGCGAACTCCACGGTGACCACCCCCTCCAGGTGGCTCGCCAGCCGGCCCTCCTTGGCCAGCGCCCGGACCGGGATGCTCTCCCGGCCGAGGCAGCCCAGGATCTCCTCCCAGAGGGAGTCCGGCACTGCCGCGGCGGTGGCCGGCGGCGGCCGATCGGCGTCGACCCGCTTCGGGGGGTCTTCCACCACCGCGGGCCCGGTCGAGCTGGGCTGGGCCGCGGGCCCGGGAGGCGCCGGGGCAGGGTTCTCGACCTGGGCGGCGAGGGTGGCGTCACCGGACTTGGTCGGCGGCCCCAGCTGCAGCAGGGCCGCCTCCAGGGCCATCCAGGGGTCGTCGGCCCGGCGCAGCTGGGCGCCCAGCGCCGCGGCCTCGCCCATCAGCCGCAGCCAGAAACCCGCCGGCGCCGCGGGCGGGTCCCAAGCCTCGCCCTCCCCGCGACGGGGCTCGCCCAGCTGCCTCCAGTGGGCCTCCCCCGCCAGCTTGCCCAGCGAGCGGGCCAGCTGGCGGGGGTCGATGCCTGCCTGCTGGAGCTCGTAGAGCTCCTCCCAGGCGGCCCCCATCCGCCCCTGGGCCAGCGCCCCCGCCAGTCGGCCCACCCGACCGGGATCGGCGATCCCCAGGCCCCGGTGCACGGTCGGCAGGTCGAGCTCCCCCTCGGCCAGCCCGATCAGGCTGTCCAGCAGGGTGAGCGCGTCGCGCAGCGAGCCCGCCCCGGCCTCCGCGACCAGGGCCATGGCCCCCTCGGTGGTGGCGACGCCTTCCTGCTGACAGATCGAGCGCAGGTGCTCCGCCATCTGCTCTTTGGGGATGCGCCGGAAGTCGAAGCGCTGGCAGCGGGAGAGGACGGTGTCCACCAGCCGCTGGGGCTCGGTAGTGGCGAGGATGAAACGGGCGTGCTCCGGGGGCTCCTCCAGGGTCTTGAGGAAGGCGTTGCCGGCGTCGGCCGTGAGCATGTGCGCCTCGTCGATGATGTAGACCTTGGTGCGGAACTGGCTGGGCAGGAACTGCACCCGCTCGCGCAGCTCGCGGATCTCGTCGATACCGCGGTTGCTGGCGGCGTCGATCTCCAACACGTCGAGGCTGTTCACGGTGGTGCAGGCCGGGCACGCCAGGCAGGGCTCGCCGTCCTCCGGGCCTTCGCAGTTCATGGCGTGGGCCAGGATCCGGGCGGCGCTGGTCTTCCCGGTGCCGCGGATCCCGGCGAAGAGGTAGGCGTGGCTCAAGCGCTGGTCCCGGACCGCGTGGCGCAGGGTGGTGGCCACCACCTCCTGGCCCACCAGCTCCGAGAAGCGGCGCGGGCGGTAGCGCTGGTACAGCGCCTGGCGGACCTGGCTCATCGAGACCAGATGATCGCGCACGCGGCCCCCGCCCGGCCCGGGGGTGGCTCGGCCCCGGGTTTGGGCGGCGGGAGTGATCGCGCACCCCTCGTCGATGAGGCATCCCCGGCGCTGTCCGGCCTCTGGGCTAGGCCCGGGGAGCCCGGCGGCACTCCAACCGGACCGCGTACCGCTGCTTCCTTCCGGACCTGACGGGGTTGGCGGTGGCCGGATGCGCCGGACCCGGGTGTCAACGCCCGGGAGGCTGGGGCTGACCCGACGACACCTCCCCTCGGAGGGGAGTTCGACCCCGCTGTAGCGGATTGCGGGTGCAGGGCACCGCTAACTCCCCGTCTAGCGCGATCGCAGCGATCTTAGCTCAGCTCCGCGGGCGCCACTCCGGAAGAGCTCGGGTCCCCCTCGGTGACCCCGGCGCGGGCCAGGTTGACGTGTTCACCGAGGCGCCGCTCCTGCCCCGACTGCAGGCGGCGCAGGTTCTCTTGGTGGCGCAGGACCAGAAAGGCGACGGCGAACAAGCTGAAGACCTGGCCCGGGGTGGGCCGCCGCCCCCGCTCGAGCTGGGCGACGGCGGCGGCGGTGGTGACCCCGGTGAGTGCCCCCAGCGAGGAGTAGCGGGTGAGGAGCGCGGTGCTCGCCCCGGCCAGTGCCGCCGAGGTGCCCGAGACCGGGTCCAGGGCAAGCAGCGAGCCCCAGCAGGTGAGCACCGAGCGGCCACCGCGGAATTGGGCGAAGAGCGGCCAGCTATGCCCGGTGGCGGCCGCCATCGCCCCCACCACGCCGCCCAACTCCCCTCCCAGGGACCGGCCCAGGCGCGCCGCCAGCCATCCCTTGGCGGTGTCCAGCCCGACGGTGGTAGCGGCAGCCCCGGGGCCGGCGGCCCGGAGCACGTTGGTGGCGCCGCTGACCCGGCTGCCGAACTTGCGCACGTCCACCCCGGCGGCGAGCCGGCCCACCATCAGCCCAGTCGGGATCGCGCCCACCAGGTACCCCGCCACCCCGGCCGCGGCCAGCCCCCCGCCGTTGACCCTGGGCTTCACCTCCGCCCGAGTCTACGAATCTCGGCCCGCCGCCATCACCGGCCGGGGCGGCGGGCGCGCAGCGAGTAGGTGAGCGGGAGCCGGGGCAACCCCGGGCCGGGCAGCCAGAGCCCCGGGCGGCGCTCCTCCAGCAGCGGCCGGGGGAAGCGGGCGAAGTAGGTCTCACTGCGCTCCCGGAGCAGCTCCACCCGCAAGCCGGCTCCCGCCAGGGCGCTCACCACCCCTCCCAGCGTGTGGAGCCAGTCATGGACGCGGTTGTTGCGGGTCTTAGCGTCGCGGTCGGTGTAGTCCCCGGGCTCCTCCCAACTGGACGCGGCACCTTCGTCGTAGTCCCGCTCGAAGGTGAGCGCCTGGTCGCCCATCACGTCCATCACCGGGTGGAACTCGACCAGGTACAGGCGACCCCCCGGGCGCAGCAGCCGGGCCACCTGCTCCGCCCAGAGATTGAGATCCGGGAGCCAGTTGAGCGCCCCCTTGCCGGTGTAGACCAGGTCGAACTGTCTACCTACCTGCTCGGCCGCCTGCGCCAGCTCGCCGGAGACGAACTCCGCTGCCAGCCCGAGCTCGGTGGCCAGGGCGCGGGCCGCCTCCAGCGCGGGCTCGGAGAAGTCGTAACCGGTGACGCGGGCGCCCAGCCGCGCCCAGGAGAGGGTGTCAAGGCCGATGTGGCACTGCAGGTGCAGCAGCTCCTCACCGGAAGTGAGCTGGGATTCCTCGAGCTCGTAGTCGGCGAGCGTGCTCCGGCCCTGACGGAAGGTGGGCAGGTCGTAGAGGGTGGATCCCAGGTGAATCCCCACCCGCTCGTCCCACCAGGCCCGGTTGAGCTCCAGACGGGCATCGGGCATCGCGCCATCCTATTCCCGGGCAAGCGCGCCCTGGCGCTCGCGCGCGGAGCGGACGTTGTACCCTCGCCCTGTGACCATGACCGCCCCGCGAGCCACCACCGCACCCCGTCGCGCCCATCTCAACGACCTGGACCTGCCCCAGGGCAAGCGGGCGCGTTTGCACAACCTCCTCTACCAGCACGGACCGGCCAACGGCACCCTCCTGTTGCTGCCCCTGGACCAGGGGCTGGAGCACGGCCCGGTCGACTTCTTCGTCAACCCCCCGGCCCTGGACCCCGACTTCCAGTGCCGCTTGGCGCTGGAGGGCAACTACTCGGGAATCGCGCTCCAGATCGGGCTGGCCCAGCGGTACCTGCACCGGTACGCCGGCCGCCTGCCGCTGGTGCTGAAGGTCAACGGCCGCACCAATGTCCCCAGCTCGGATGACGCCTTCTCCCCGCTCACCTCGTCGGTGGAGGACGCCGTGCGGCTGGGGGCGTCGGCGGTGGGCTACACCTGCTACGTCGGCTCTCCCGCCCAGGACCGCGACCTGCGGCAGATGAACGAGGTCCGGCAGGCCTGCGAGCGCTACGGCATGCCTCTGTTCTGCTGGGCGTACCCACGGGGTGCGGCCATCCAGAAGAAGGGGGGCCAGGACAGCCTCTATGCCATTGACTACGCCGCCCGGGTGGCGGCGGAAATGGGGGTGGACGTGATCAAGCTCAACATCCCCCGCGCCCATTCCGAGGCCGACTCGGCGTCACCCGCCCCCTATGACACACTCCAAGAGGACCGCCGGGAGATGCTCGCCCGGGTGATCCGCTCCGCCGGCCGGGCGCTCGTGATCTTCGCCGGCGGCAGCAAGCTCGCCGACGAGGAACTCCTCGGGCGAATCGACGACTGCATGGCGGCCGGCGGCACCGGCTTCATCTTCGGCCGCAACATGTGGCAGCGCCCCATGGACCAGGCCCTGGCGATGTCCGCCCGGGTGCATGAGGTGCTGAGCCACTACGGTCACGACGCCTGACCGCGACCTTTTGATCTCCCGGCGCGTGGGCGCTTCCTGGACCCGGCAGCTGAGAGCTGAGGGCGGCCTCACGTAAAGGGTGGCGGCGTCTGGGGCCGCGGCGGTCAGGGCCCGACCAGCGGGGGTAGCGCCGCCCGGGCCGCCAGCGCCAGCAGCGGGCCGAGCAGGATGCCAAAGCTGAGAACCGCCGCCCCGCACAGACCAAGCCCCAACCAGGGGCTGCGTCCGGAGGCCTCCAGCTCGGCGCCGTCGACGCGGTCGTCGAGGATCACCAGCAGCCAGCGCCAGGCCACCACCATTCCCACGGCGGCGAAAAGCAGCTCCAGCCAGAGCAGCCAGCCGCCGCCACCGTGCAGGGCCGCCGCAGCCACGAACCAGCGACCGAAGAACCCCGCCAGCGGCGGTACGCCGGCCAGGCCCGCCAGCAAAGCCACGGTAATCAGAGCGAGGCGCGGCGAGCGGCCCCAAAGACCACGCAGGCCCACCTGGGCGTCCAGCCCGCGGCGCATCCCGAGGGCCACCAGGACCGCGAACCACGCTCCCGCCAGCGGAACCCAGCCCAGCAGCAGGTAGAGCACGCTCGCCTCGGCCTGCTGGGAGCCGCTCGGCAGGGCCCCCAGCACCAGCGCCAACTGCGCCAGCAGCAGGCAGGTCACAGCACCGCCCAACCGGCGCTGGCGGAGCGCCAGCCACCCTCCACCCAAGAGCGTCAGGGCTGCCAGGACCTGCGCCAGCAGCACCCAGCTGCCCGGGGCGGCCCCGAGCGCTCCCGGCAGCAGCCGCAGCAGGGCGGCAACCGCCGCCAGAGGGCCCAGCAGCACCGAGGCCACCAGCGCTGCGACCGGGAGCCTCGAGCCCTCCCCAACCCGCAGGCCGAGGTAGGGCACGAGGCCCAGCTGGGCGCCGGTGCCCAGCAGCAGCAGCGCCGCCGCCAGGACCAGGAGCGGATCGACGTGGTGCAGCCCGACCGGGATCTGGCGTAGCTGGGTTGTGCCGCTGAGCCCCGCCAGGATCGCCCCACCCGCGGCGAAGGCCGCTAGCGCCAGGCCGTTTACGGTCAAAGACCGCAGCGCCCAGCGGGCTGAGGCGGCGCTGGTCTTGTGCAGCCCCAGGGCCAGGCTCAAAGGCAGCGAGGTGAGCGCCAGCCCCGCCAGCAGGCTGACCAGGTCGGCGGCGGAGGCGGTGAAGAGCACCCCGGCGGTGGCCCCTAGCACCAGCATGGCGAACACGCCCGGATGGGGCTCCAGCTCGTCGGCGGCATCCGCCCCGCAGAGCAGGGCTGCCGCCGCCGCGGCCAGGGCCAGCCCCCAGAAGAAGAGGGCGAAGCGGTCAATCACCATGCCCCCGTGCTCGACCTCCGGCGGCGCCGGCCCCAAGGAGCTGTGCCAGAAGCCGACGCAGGCGAGGAAGGCCAGCGCCAGGAAGAGCAGCGCCAGCGGGCGGGCGCGGCCCCGGCCCAGGCGCTGCAGCGCAGGCAGGTCCAGCGCTGCCGCCGCGCCCGCCCCCAGCGCCAGCAGGCCCACCGGCCCGAAGTCCTGCAGGAAGGCGAGGCTCACGACTTGCCGCCCCCGTGGTGCACCGTGCTGGCGGCGGCGGAGACCCGCGCCGAGACCAGGGCCGTGCCCTGGACGGTGTAGGGGACGAAGTACCCGGCGAAGATCCCGAAGAGCAGGGCCGCCCCTCCCAGCACCCAGGCCGAATAGAGCTCGGACCCCTGGCTGTCGGCCACCATGGCAGCGGCCTCGCCCTGGTGCTGCGCCTGGGTGAAGACCCGCTGTCCGAGCCGGCCCAGGGCCGCGGTCAGCAGCAGCAGCCCCAGGAGACCGAGGCCAGTGATGAAGCGGTGGGCCACCAGGCCCGCCACCACGATCTCCAGGATCCCGGGGAAGCCCACCAACAGCGGCACCCCCACCAAGGCGGCCGCGGCCAGCGCGAAGAAGAAGCGCAGCCGGGCCGCCCCGGCCGCCACCCCCAAAAGCGACTCCACCCGCGCCGAGAGCCCCCGGTCCGCCACCGCCCCCACGACCAGGAGCAGCAGGGGGGCGGCGAAGCAGAAGGAGAAGCAGAGGTAGATGGCGCCACTCAGTGAGGTCTCGGAGAAGATGGCGACCCCCAGCAGCACCAGGCCCGAGCAGGCGACCAGCACCTGGCCCGCGAGCCAGCGCAGGTCCGAGCAGCTAAGCGCCCCCAGGGCCCCCCAGTAGAGGGTGACCAGGCCCAGGGCCAGCAGCGGCAGGGTGAGCTGCAGTGCCGCCGCCGGCTCGATGGCCACCCCCACCCGCACCAGGGTGTACCCCCCGATCGGCAGCCCGAAGACCGCCAGCAGCATGCCCACGGGAGTCGAGCTGGCCACGACGCCGCTCAGCAGCCAGCGGTGCAAAGGGAAGGTCGCCATCCGTGCCAGCGACGCGAACAGGATCAGGACCTCGATCACCAGGCCGGCCGCCCCCCGCGGGGTGTTGCTGGTGCTGAGCGTCGAGAAGTTGAGGCTCGAGATGCCCGAGCGCCAGACCAGCAGCAGCAGGGCCGCCAGCAGCGCCAGCCCCGCCACCGACTGCAGCAGCAGCAGGCGGCGGGCGGCGGCCCGGGCCCGATCGCTGCCCTCCAGCCCCACCAGCAGGGCCAGCGGCACGACCGGGATCAAGAAGAAGATCAGGAATAGGCCCAGGTCCTGGCTGGCAAAGCCGCCGTTGATGCCCACCTCCACCACCAGCAGGCAGGCGAAGTAGGTGCGGTGGCGCTCCCGGCGCCGCCAGCTGGCCAGCACCACGGCCAGAAAGAACGCGGAGCTGGCGACCAGCAGCAGCAAGTTGAGCCCGTCCACGCCCAAGTGGTAGTCGAGCTGGAAGAGTCCGCCCCGCAGCCAGGGGGCGTCGATCGCCGGCTGGGGGATGGAGCCCTGGCCCGGGGCCCCCACCTCGGCCATCAGGTCGAAGATCGCCAGGATCAGCGAGACCAGGGCCGCGAAGAAGGCGGTGGTGCGCACCCGGAAGCGGTGAAGGTCGTTGGCGACCGGCATCAGGGCGACGATCCCCGCCCCCACCAGGGGCACGAAGACGATCAGGGTCAGGGTGATGTCGGACATCTAGGGCGTCCCCGCCCCGGCGTGGCCCAGGGCCACCCAGATCACGACCGCGATCACCAGCCCCAGCCCGGCGGCCAAGCTGACGGCTCCGGACCAGCGCGCGCTCCCCTCCTCCCCGCCCGGCCGCAGCAGCTCCGAGAGGCCCGAGCTCAGGGCGTCGCCGGCCGGGCGGACCACCCTGCCCCCCAGCCAGCCGAGCCCCTGGGCGGGCAGGCCCAGCAGCGCCCGCTCCGTTGCCCGGACCAGCCCGGTGCCGTCCGCCCACGCGAGCCAGGCGGGATCCGCAAGGGCGGAGCCGGCAGGGAGTGGCAGCGCGGCCGCCCCCAGCAGGGCCAGCAGCGGCACGACCAAGGCCAGCAGCAGGGCCACCGGCTCGAAGGGAAGGGCGCTGGTCTCTGGCCGGGCCGCCAGGAACCCGGCCAGGAGCGTGTGCAGCCCGGGGATGGCCAGGATGCCGCTGATCAGGGCGAGCCCGATTGCCAGAAGGCTGGGCCAGAGCGGGCCCAGCCCCCGTCCCTGGGCCAGGTTGCGGCGCACCAAGCGCGCCTCCCGAGGGTCTTTGGGAGTGCCGCCCCGCACCGCCACGGCCACCGCCCGGAAGCAGACCCAGGCGAGCAGCAGCCCCGAGAGCACGTCCGCCCCGCCGCCCAGGGCCCGGAACAGCCCGGGTGGGGCGGCCAGGCCCGGCGAGGCGCCGTGCCAGGCGGCTCCCAGCACGGCGCTGCGCCCGAAGAAGGTGCCCACGCCCAGGGGGCCGGCCACCGCCAGCAGGCCGAGGAGCAGCGCCAGCGCCGAGGGCCGGGCCAGCCGCCAGGCGGCCCCCAGTTGCTCGAGGGTCTCCACCCGCTGCTCCCGGCCCATGGCGCTGAGCAGCCCCAGGATCCCGACCGCGGCCAGGCAGGTGGGAATGAGCAGGCTCAACCCCGCGGCCGGGGACCCCAGGCCGAAGGCGGAGAGCGAGGTGGCGACCAGGCTGGCCGTGACCCAGATCCCGAGCCGGCGCAGGCGCCGCTCCCGCGCCGCCAGCCCGGCCGCGACCAGGGACGCCAGCCCCGCCAGGATGGTCAGGGCGGGCAGCGCCCCCGAGGCGAGGCGGAAGAGCGGGTAGACGTCCAGCAGCAGCGCCACCCCCACCACCCCGCCGGCCACCGCCAGCAGCAGCCCGGCAACCGGGCCCGGACCGCTCCCCAGGCTGCGCCAGAGGCTGTGGAGGGGGAAGAGTCCGGCCGCGGCGACGATCGCGACCAGCAGCAGCGCCGCCGCCAGACTGAAGCTGCGCCCGCCCACCCCGGTGGCCAGCCCGTGGTGGGCGGCGAACCAGATGCGGCTGAGCGCCGCCAGGTTGAGCCCGTCAGGAGGGCTGACCGCGGTCTTGTGGTGGACGGCGGCGGCGGCGGTGGCGATCGGGCCCGAGAACTTAACGTAGATGAAGCCGGTCGCGAGCAGCAGGCCGAGCCCTCCGAGGCGCCAGACCAGCCAGCCCCGACGGGCCGCCTCGCCCACCCCCGCCCCGGTGGCGGAACCCACCAGGGCCGCCGCAACCAGCCCGCAGATCTCGAAGCCCACCAGTGCCTGGAAGAGCTCGGGCGCCAGCAGCACCATCAGCGCCCCCAGCCCCAGCAGGCTGGTGAGCCGGGCGAGGGAGCCGAGGCGAGGATCACGACGGAGCTGGAGCAAGAGCTGAAGCTGGGAGAGGGCCAGGGCCAGCTCCACCACCAGCGCCAGGACGGCCCCCGCGGGGCTTACCGCGTACCCCACCCCCAACTGGAAGTTCTGGGCCAGCAAGGTGCCGGTCACGGCGTTGAAGGGGGACTGGACCACGGGGAAGGTCCAGAAGGTGATGCTGGCCGAGCGGAGGCTGCCGCCGTGCGCGACGCTGGCGCCCAGCAGGAGCACCGCCGCGATCACGCCCAGCACCGAGCTGGTGGCGGCAGCCCCCGCTACCCCGCGCCGGCTCTCGGCCAAGTAGCCCAGTGCCAGCCCGGCCACGGGCAGGAGCAACACCGCCCAGGCGACGCCGAACAGCGCCATCCTCAGCTTTCCTCGGCCTCGGGCCTAGGCTCCGCCACCGCCCCTTCGTCGGCCTCGTCCGGGTCTACCGGGGCCTCCCCCGGCTCCGGCTCGGGCGTCAGCTCCGCTCCCCCAGACTCGAGCCCGGGGTGGGGCAAGGGAGCAGCCGCCCGGGGCGATGCCACCGCCATCTCCAGGAGATCCGAGCCGCCCTGGCGTCGACGCAGCACCGCGGCCAGAGCCGCTGAGGCGGCCAGCCAGAGCACGGCCGCCACCTCCACCAGGACCGCGTAGGCCTGGAGCTGGGCCGCCTGCCCCGGGCTGGGGGCGAGGCTGGCGAAGCCCGCCAGCGCGCAGACCACCCCCTGGAAGGCGAGCAGCAGGGCCAGCCCCGCCCCCAGGGCGTCGCGGCGCCGGCCCCAGGCGAAGGCCCCGAGGCCCAAGAGCCCGGGCGCCGCCACCAGCAGCGGAGCGCCTGCCGGGCTCAGCGGCCCGACCCCCGGCGGGCTGCTCGCGAGGCTGCCCGCGCCGCCTCGCGAGCGGCCTGGCGGCGCTCCTGCGCCTCGCGACGCCGGGCCCGCGCCTGCTCCACCTGCTCCTCAGCCGCCTCTCGGGGATCCCGCTGGGCCAGGGCCGCCGCACCCACCACGGTCACCGCCGCCAGGAGCAGGAGGGCCAGCGCCGCCACCCCGGTGCCCATCACCAGGTGCTGGCCCACCAGGGTCAGGCTGGGAGCTACCCGCCCCGACCGGCCCAGGTCCGAGCGGCTGGCGACGCCGGCCCCGAGCAACACGCCGGCGCCGGCCAGCCCCGCCAGCACGGCGAGCGCCACCTGCGCCCTCCCACCCGGACGGGGCCGGGGGATGCGCGCCGTGGTCGCGGGCGCCAGCAGCACCACGGCCGTGACCCCGCCCAGCAGCACCATCCCGAGAGCGGGCAACCCCGCTCCGGCCAGGAGCAGCGCCAAGGCCAGGGCGATCGCCATCACCGCCAGCGCCGCCAGTGTGAAGGCACGTTCGCGCCGCAGCACCAGACCCACTCCCGCCCCGAAGGCGACACCCAGGAGCGCCGCCACCGCTACCACGAGCGCGGACCCAACATGGGGTGGGCCACGCACCGAAGCGACCCGGCCGAGAGCCCGGGACTAGGCGGTGGGCGCACGGCCGGTCATTTTATGGGAGCGAGTTGCGCTCGCCCGCGTTCCCGGAGTTCAGCTGTCGCGCAGGGTGAGTTGGGCGGCAAAGCGCTGCAGCCGTGCCCGGGGCGCGGCCGGCAGGGCGGCCAGGTGGCCGACCGCCTCCATGCTCCAGCGATCCGCCAGGCTCCGCGCCCCGGCCAGGGCGCCGCTCTCCTGCACCAGCTCGACCACCTGCGCCTGCAGGCGCAGGGAACGATCCGGGTCCGCGGCGTTGAGCTGGCCCAGCAACTCCAGCAGCGGCCCCCGCCGCGGTCCCCGCAGGGCGCAGAGCACGGGCAGGCCGCAGATCCCCTGGGCCAGGTCGGTGCCCGCGGGCTTGCCGGTGCGCCCCGGGTCGCTGAAGTCGAGGCAGTCGTCGATGCCCTGGAAGGCGAGCCCGAGCCGGCGGGCGAAGCGCGCGACCGACCGCCTCTGCTCCCTGGAGGCGTGGGCGATCCTGGCCCCGGTCGAGGCGCAGGCGGCGAGCAGCGCCCCGGTCTTGGCCTGGGCCACCTGCACGTAGGGACCCAGCTCCCCCGACCACACCGAGCGCCGGTCCAGCTCTCGGAGCTGGCCGTTGGCGATCGCGACCAGGGTCTGGGCCAGCTCCCGGGAGATGCGGGAGTCGCCGAGCCGGGCGAGCAGGTAGGCGGCGCGGCCGAGGTAGTAGTCACCGACCCCCAGGGCGGCCATCGCCCCGGCGCGGTGAGCCACGGTGGGCGCCCCCCGCCTCGAGCTGGCGCCGTCCACCAGGTCGTCGTGGCACAGGGTGGCGGCGTGGAGCAGCTCCATGGCCGCCGCCGCCCGCAGCAGGTCCTCAGGACGGTACTGGACGCCCAGCTCGGCCGCCAGCAGCACCAGCCGGGCGCGAATGCGCTTGCCGCCGGCGCTGAGCAGGGTGGCCATCGGCTCCGCGACCTCCTCGGGGTCCGCGGCCAGCACCGCCCCCAGGGTCCGCTCCAGCGGGTCCGGGGACTGGAGCAGGCTCACCAGCGTCGGCGCCAGCCGGACCGGGCCGGGGATCTCCGGCGGCGCCAGCCGTCTCCCCAACCGCCACCAGCTCGCCTGGGCCCGGGCC
>JBOHUK010000200.1:0-16311 GCA_050734395.1 Candidatus Dormibacteria bacterium | reverse complement strand
CCTGCAGCGCCTGCTCGCGGTGCGCGGAGACCACCACCACCCCGACCGAGGCGGCGCCCGCCTCCACCACCCCGGTCCGGTGCTGGATCAGCACCTGGTCGGCCGAGAAGCGCTGGCGCGCCTCCTGAGCGATCTGGCGCAGGACCGGCTCCGCCATCTCCGGGTAGGCCTCGTAGGTGAGGGCGGGCACGGGCCGGCCCTGGTCGGGGTCGCGCACCACCCCGACGAAGGTGGCGATGGCGCCGACTCCCCGCAGCGAGGCCCGCGCCGTCAGCTCCGCCATGTCGATGGCGTCAGGGCCGACCCGGACCAGCTCGCCAGTGTCGTCGGCGGAGCCGCCCGACACCGGCGGGATGAAGGCCAGCTCATCTCCGGGCGAGACCATCGTCCCCCACTGCACCTAGGCGCGGTTCAACGCCGGCCGCACCGTCTCGGTCAGCCCCCGCAGGCCCGCGTGGTCGGCGCAGAGCCGCTCCCAGATCACCCCGGCCGAGACCGGGTCGCTGAGGCGCAGCTCAAGCTCGGCGCTGCCCGCGAGCCGGCGCAGGTCGGCAAAGAGCAGCACCCGCACCGCACTGGACTCCATCTCCGCCGAGCCTAGCAAGCCCACCGGCTCAGCGCCGGAAGAGGTCGCGCTCGCGCGGGCGCAGCAGGGGCCCGGCGCCCTGCTCCGGACCCTGCCAGCGCAGCCCGCGAACCACCGCCAGCGGCAGTCCCGCGATCTTGCCCATCACCAGCTCCGCCAGCCCCGCCAGCTCGTCGGCGCTGCCGATGGTGGAGGCATGCAGCTCATATCCCTGGGCGTCACGCAGGCCGCGATGGTCGCTGAGCGCGGGCAACCCCGCCACCCCCAGCGCCACGTTCACCGCCCCCTCGCGGAAGGGCCGGCCGAAGGTGTCGGAGATGACGACGCCGAGCGGACCGCCCTGGGCCAGCTCCAGCCAGGCAGAGCGCAACTGGGCGGCGGAGCGGTCGGGATCCGCGGGCAGCAGGGTGACCACCTCCTCTCCGGGCGCGTTGCTGCGATCCACCCCGGCGTTGGCCGCCACCAGCCCGTGGTGGGTCTCGGTGATCAGCAGGCCGGCCTCGGCGCGAATGACGGCCCGGCTCTCCTGGAGCACCACCTCCACCAGCCGGGGGTCCTGGCCCAGCTCGTGGGCCAGCGCTCTGGTGGCCGGGCGCGGCTCGACCCGCGCCAGCTCGACCAGCCGGCCCTCCGCCTTGGAGACCACCTTGTGGGTAACCACCACCACGTCCCAGGCCTGGAGCCCCCCGGCCGCCAGCAGCGGCTCCCGGGCGAGGCGCCCCAGGTCCGCCCCGGCGGGCACCTCGGGCAGCCCGGGGACGGCCCAGCAGCGCAGCTCCCGGGCGCTGGTCAGAGGACGCGGATCAGCGCCCACCGGCTCCCCCCCGGCCTCCCGCCACCAGCTCGGCCACCTCTCGGGTCCAGGCCAGCACCGGGTGGCCGGGGCCAGCGCCCTGGGGGTCCAGGTCCTGGAACCGGTCGAGGTCCCAGGCGAGGTGCTCCTGGTGGCACACCTCGAACGTCAGCCCCAGGTCGGCGGCCGCCTCCCGGTGGCGCCCCAGGGACCCCGGGCCGAAGTGGCAGACGTCCGCCTCGGCCGGGCGAACCACCAGGCCGTTGGTCCCCTCCCCTTGGGCATCGGGAAAGGCCAGCAGCGAGCGCTCCGGGCGCCGCCCGGCCAGCCGTCCGAGCTCCTCCACGTCGGCCGTCTCCAGCCAGGGCAGGTCTGCGGGGATGGTCACCAGGGTCCTGGCCCCCCGCTCCCGGCTCCAGGCCTGCCCGAGGCGCACCGCCGCGCTCTGACCCGCCCCGGGATCCCCGATCCGCGACAGCCCCAGCTTCCGGCAGAGCTCCTCGGTCTGGGGGTCGTCACCCACGACCAGCAGCCGCGAGCGCGGCCAGGCCCGGGCGGCGCAGGCGACGACGTGGGTTGCCAGGACGCGGCTGAGCAGGCGCCGGGCGCCGTCGGGCAGCCGGCTCGCCAGGCGCTGCTTGGCCCCGGCGAAGGGCTTGACCGGGATGACCAGGAAGGCGGGCTGGGCGTCCGCCATCTAGGCGGCGGCCTCGGCGGCCAGCCCGGCCGCCTCCAGGCAGGAGCGGGCCAGCCCCTCGCGCGCCCCCTGGTCCGCCATCAGCGTCTGGCAGGGGTGCGGGCGCAGCCCGGTGGCGGCGACCCGCTCCGCCAGTTCGGAATCCCGCTCGTCGAAGACCAAGGTTGAGGCCAGCCCCGAGTAGAGCTGGGCGACCCCGACCGGGCTCACCTCCAGGCCGAGGTTGGCCAGCATCTCCCCGGCCGGCCCCTTGACCGCCGCCCCCTGGACGATGGGGCTGACAGCCACCACCTGCGCCGCCGCGCCCACCGCCCCGGCCAGGCCGGGAACGGCCAGGATCGGCCCGATCGAGATCACCGGGTTGCTGGGGGCGATCAGCACCAGGTCCGCCTCGGCCAGCGCCTCCAGGACCCCCGGGCCGGGCCGCGCCCGCTCCACCCCGCGGTACTCCACCCGGAGCAGCTCGGGTTGGCAGGCCTCCCGCACCAGGTACTCCTGGAGGTGGAGGTCCCGGCCGTCTGTGGTGTGCACTCGGGTCTGGACCGCCTGGTCCGACATGGGCAGCAGCCGCACGCTCAGCCCGAGGCGCGCGACCAACTTGGCGGTCACCTCCGACAGCGGCCGGCCACGGCGGAGCTGCTCGGTACGCCAGACGTGGGTGGCCAGGTCCTGGTCCCCGAGCTGGAACCAGGTCTCGTCCCCGAGGCGCTGGAACTGCGACTGGGCGTTCCAGGACTCCCCCCGCAGCCCCCAGCCCCGCTCCCAGTCGCCGAGCCCGGCCAGGGTGTAGGTGACCGTGTCCAGGTCAGGGCTGACGTGCAGGCCGTGCACCTGGAAGTCGTCGCCGGTGTTGCCGATCACGGTGAGGCGGGCGGCAGGCGCCACCGCCACCAGCCCCGCCAGGAAGCGGGCGCCCCCCACCCCGCCCGCCAGCACCACCAGCCCGAGCTGGCCCGGGGCCTGGGATCTGCGGTGGGAGCGGGGCTTCAGCTCAGGCCACCACCAGGGCCCGGAAGGTGAGCCCGGCGAAGAGCAGCGACCCCAGCCCCAGGATCAGGGCCTCTCTCCGGGCCGGGGCCACGGCGGTGATCCCCCAGGCGACCGGCAGCACCAGGGCGCTGAGCACCCCGTACATGATGTGGAGCAGGAGGTTGTGCGCGGGCCGGTGCCCCTGGGCGAGCAGCACCACCCCGAGCAGGTCCTGGACCACGACCGCCGCCCAGGAGAGCACCAGGAAGGCGCGCACCCCTCCCGAGAGCGAGCCCTTCTGGCGCAGATCGAGGAAGCACCAGGCGCAGCCCACCAGCCCGAGCGCGATCAGGGCAAAGGCGAAGCGCTCGTGGACCAGGATCACCGCGCCGGGCTCACCCGGTCGGGCTCAGTTCAGCCGGCGCTGCAGGACTTGGCGGCCCCCGCCCCGTCCCCGGCGTCGAAGGAATGCCCGCAGGAGCAGGTCTTGACCGCGTTGGGGTTGTGGACGGTGAAGCCACCGCCCATCAGGCTGTCCACGTAGTCGATCTCGGCCCCTTCCAGGTAGCTGGCGCTGTACGGGTCGACATAGACCTTGATCCCAGCGTGGTCGAGCACCTCGTCGTCCTCGGCCGGGGCGTCGTCGAAGCCCATGCCATAGCTGAAGCCGGAGCACCCACCCGGGCTCACGTACACCCGCAGCCCCATCTCGGGCTGCTCCTGCTGGGTCAGCAGCGACTTGAGCTGGTTCAGGGCTTGGTCCGAGACGGTGATCATGCCTTCACTTCCTCAGTGGTGCCGGCCGGGACGGCGTCCGAGTTCATTCTAGCCCACTCACTCTCGACGACCTCTAGGGGAATCTCCACCGCCGGACCCTCGGTGGGAGCGCGGAGCAGGCTCGCCAGCAGCCCGGGATAGGCCGAGTCGACGTCCTCGCGGCGCAGGCTGATGAGCTTGCGGGTGCCCACGTAGCGCCCGTCGATCACCCCGGCGTCGCGCAGCACCCGGAAGTGGTGGGTCAGGGTGGACTTGGTCACCCCCACCCCGAAGTTGCCACAGCTCACCGGTCCGGGAGCGTTGGCCAGGATGCGCACCACCTCCATGCGCACCGGGTCAGCCAGCGCCTGGAGCAGGGTGGTGATCCCCGCCACCGGGGGCCGCTCGGGAGGGATCCCGTTCGCGTGCGGTTCGTGGTCGCTCATTGTTTGACAACCATCAAACTTTAGTGGTACGATGCACGTCGAACTTTAGCACATCGGCGGAGGAGGTGTTGCGTGGCAAGAGTCCTGGGGATCTGGCGGCGGGGCGGGAGCGGGGAGTCGGCGGTGGTGGGCGGCAACCGCGTCTGGCTGGCACTGATCGTGCTCTGCCTGGGGCAGCTGATGATCGTGCTCGACGCCACGGTGGTGACGGTCGCGCTCCCGGTCCTGCAGCGCGACCTGCACTTCACCGGGGACTCGGTCGCCTGGATCATGGACGGCTACCTGATCACCTTCGGCGGCCTGCTGCTGCTGGCGGGCCGGCTGGGAGACCTGCTCGGCCGCCGCCAGGTGTTCCTCTTCGGGGTTGGGCTCTTCACGCTCAGCTCGCTGCTCTGCGGCCTGGCGGGCAGCGCGCCCTTGCTCATCGGCGCCCGCTTCCTGCAGGGCGCCGGGGCCGCGGTGATGGCGTCCATGGTGCTGGGCATCCTGGTTGGGCTGTTCCCCGAGCCCAAGCGCCGGGTCACCGCCATGAGCGTCTACGCCTTCGTGGCCTCCGCCGGCGGCTCACTCGGCCTGCTGGTGGGCGGCGTCCTCACCCAGGCGGTGAGCTGGCACTGGATCTTCTTCATCAACCTGCCCATCGGGCTGGCGGTGCTGGTGCTCAGCGCCTGGCTGCTGCCCCGGACCAAGGGAATGGGCCTGGGTCACGGTGTGGATCTGATCGGAGCCGCCCTGGTCACCGCCGCCCCCACCCTGGCGGTGGCGGCCCTGGTCAGTGCCGGCCAGAACGGCTGGACGGCCGTGCCCACCCTGCTCATGGCCGCACTGAGCGTGCTCGGGGCGGTGGCCTTCGTATTGGTCGAGTCGCGGGTCGCGCGGCCGCTCGTGCCGTTGCGCATCTTCCGGTCGCGCGCCCGCACCGGCGCTCAGCTGGCCCGCACCCTGTTCCCGATCGGACTCTTCGGCACCTTCTTTTTGGGATCGCTCTTCCTGCAGCGGGTGCTCGGGTACGGGTCGGTCGAGACCGGCCTCGCCTTCCTGCCCTCCAACCTGGCTGTCGCCCTCTTCTCGCTCGTCATCAGCAAGCGGGTGGTGGCGCGCTACTCCGCCCGCACCGCCGTGTTGGTCGGGCTCGCCCTGGTGACGGTGGCCATGCTGCTGCTCGCCCGCGTGCCCGAGCACGCCAGCTACGCCGTGGACATCCTCCCCGCGCTGCTCCTGCTGGGCACCGGGGGCGGCCTCTTCTTCATGCCGTCCGTCTCGCTGGCCATGTCCGACACCGCCGACCAGGACTCTGGCCTCGCCTCGGGTCTGGCCAACGTCACCATGCAGGTGGGGGCGGCTCTGGGCGTCGCCCTGGTCGCCAGCATCTCCACGCAGGCGACCCAGCACCTGCTGCGCCAGGGCGACGCCCTGCCCGCGGCGCTGACCTCTGGCTACCACCTCGGGTTCATGCTGGCGGCGGCGGCGATGGCCGCTGCCCTGGTGCTGGCGGCTGCCCTGCTGCCCCGGCGCCCCCGGCTGCGTCTGGCGCCAGCAGCGGCAAACCCGCCCGAGCGTGCCGTTGCGGGTTCGCAGGAGCAGCTCGAGCGGCCTGAGGAGGCGGGCGAGGCGGCGCGCGTCGCCTAGCCGGCCCGAGGTCGGGGCGAGCCCTACGATGGGTCGTTGCGAGAGTGGCAGAGCCGAGACCAGGGGAGAGATGCATGACCGGCGACCTACGAGCTGAGACCATCGAGATGGTGGGGGACCAGGGCCACACGATCGAGGCCTACCTGGCAGAGCCCAGGGACGAGGGGCCGCACGGAGGGGTGGTGGTGATCCATCACATGCCCGGCTACGACGAGGCGACCAAGGAGATCACGAGGCGCTTCGCCGCCCACGGCTACCTCGCCATCTGCCCCAACCTGTACTCGCGGGAGGCTCCCGGCGCCAGCCCCGACGATGCCGCCGCCACCGCCCGGGCGCAGGGCGGGGTCCCGGATTCTCGCCTGGTCGGCGACGTGGGCGGCGCCGCCCAGCGCCTGCGCTCGATCGCCAGCAGCAATGGCCGGGTCGGCACCATCGGCTACTGCTCGGGAGGCCGGCAATCGGTCCTGGCCGCCTGCAGCCTCAAGCTGGAGGCGGCGGTGGACTGCTACGGCGCCTTCGTCGTGGGGAACCCCCCGGAGGGCTTCCCGTTGAAGATCGGCGCGCTCGAGGAGCGCCTCCCCGAACTGGGCTGCCCCCTCCTGGGCCTCTTCGGCGCCGAGGACTCCCACCCCTCCCCGGCGGAAGTCAAGACGCTGGAGGGCCTGCTCGAGAGCGCCGGCAAGACCTTCTCTTTCCACACCTTCGAGGACGCCGGTCACGGCTTTTTCGCCGTCGACCGCCCGAGCTACCGCCCCGAGGCCGCGACCCAGGGCTGGCAGCTGCTCTGGGACTTCTTCGGCCAGCACCTGGCGGCCTGAGCCCCATGTGCACCTATCGCACCGAGCAGGTCGCCCTCAGCGGAAGCGGCAAGGGCCACCAGGGCTGGTTTCAGCTGCAGTCGGCGAGCGTCTACCTGGACCACCCCAGCCACGCCCCGCTGCTGCACTCGCTCAATCTCGACTTCCTCAATCCCGACCTCGGGCCGGGGGCGCGGGTGGCGGTGGAACTGAGCGCGGAGTCGGCGCGGGGGCTGGCCTCCGCCATCCTGCGGGCGCTTGAGGAGGAGGCCGAGCCGGCTCAGACCTTGCGGTAGGTGGGCTTCCAGCTGCCGTCCTCGAGGCGCTGGAAGTCCTGGAAGGCGAGGGGAGCCTCCTGCAGCATCAGCTCCCCGATCCGGCCGAAGATGAGGCGGAGCTCCTCCTCCGCCCCGGGCTCGGTGCGCATCTCCACCACGTGGCGCAGCGTCCGCAGGTTCATGGTCATGATCAGGTCGGTGCTGACCCCCATCGGGGCGAGGCGGCGCAGCGCCGAGGTCACCTCCTTCTTGACATGGAAGGGCACCCCCTGCTCGTCGATCCGCAGCCGTCGGGCCGCCTCGACCTGGAACTCCTCGAGCCGCTCCACCAGCTCCACGCACTGCTGGCGCAGCGGCTCCAGGGCCGGCGGCAGGCGCAGCCCCACGTCCACCAGCCGCACGTAGCGCAGGCTCTCCTGGCTGTAGGCGGCGCCTGCCCGGTGGCGGACGATCTCGTGGGTGGCCACCCGGCTGACGTCGTGGAGGGCAAAGGTGTAGCTGGCGTGCTCCAAGACCGAGCCGTGGGCGCTGCTGAGGATGTTCTCCAGGTAGCGCCCGGGGTCGCTCCGCACCCGGGTCACGTTGGGATTGAGCCCCGGCTCCCAGCTGCGGTAGCAGGCACGGCCGGCGAACTCGGTCAGCAGCTGCCCCGGGTTGGGGGAACCGTCCCCTTCAGCGAGCCGGCGGTCCAGCCAGGAGGCCCCCCCGACCGCCTCCAGGTAGGCGCGCATCGCCTCCAGGTCCAGCTGCGGGCGGGCGACCAGGAAGATCTGGGGGACCGTCTCGCGGACCACGGCTCAGGGACCGGGCAGGAGGGCGGCCCCGAGGGCCCCGCGGCTCAGCCCAGCGCCTCCAGCATCTCCTCGATCGGGCAGCTGAGGCAGGTGAAGCTGGGCACGTCGCGCAGGGTGTAGGAGGAGGCCTCGGTGTCGCGCAGCGCCTGGACGCAGTCGAGGAAGTCGGCCGGGCTGTCGCTCTCGAAGGCGACCACGAACTCCTGGTCGTCGAGGCCGAAGGAGTAGGTGGTGTTGATCTTGACCGAGGGAAACTCATGGCCCAGGCGGATGTGCTCCTCCATCATCCGCTGGCGCTCCTCGGGCGGCAGCGACCACCAGGACCGGGTCTTGACGAACGGGTAGACGAAGAGGAAGCGGCGGCTGCCCGGGGCCAGCACCAGTCGGTCCCGGCCCCGGCTCTGGTTGGGGTGGTCGCGGTCGACGTAGATCGAGCGCTTGGTCATCGAGGTGTAGCTGTGGGAGGAGCTCAGGTAGCCGGCCAGGGCCGTCCGGTTGAAGTCGGCGAAAAGCGCCTGGAGGCGCTCCGGCTCCTCGCTCACCGCCCAGATCATGAGGTCGGAGTCGCCGCGGGTCCCGACCAGGGTGTAGGTGCGCAGGATCAGCGCCTGAGAGTGGCGGCGCAGCACCTCAGCCAGCTCGGCTCGCTGCTCTCGGCGCACGCCGTGCTCCTGCCGACGCCACTCCGGCAGCACCCGATAGAAGCTGAAGCGCACCAACTGCCGGGGGGAGGGCTTGGTGGCGTCGCGCACCCTGACCATCCCCACCTGCGGCGCTGCCGGGCGGGCCCCGGTGACGGTGCTCTGGCTCATCTCCACTCTCCCGGCGGATCGGCTACTGGGCGTTCTCGCGCGACAGCGGCACGGTGTGGCCGCAGCGGCGGCAGACACAGACCCTGCCCCGGCGGGCCAGCTCCCGCCCGTCGGCGAGGGCCACCACCCGCTCCGGGCCGTAGACAAGGATCCAGTCGGCTGCCGTGCGGCAATGATCGCAGGTGGCGGGAGGCGGGTTGAAGAGCACGGCTGTGGCTCAGGCCCCCAGGTACTCGAGGGCGGAGCGGGCCAGCACCTCGGCGCCCACGGGCAGGCAGCGCTCGTCGATGTCGAAGTCGGGGTGGTGGTGCGGGGCGCTGAACCCCTCCTCGGCCGCGCCCGCCCCGAGCAGGAAGTAGCATCCGGGGACCCGGCGCAGGAACAGGGCCATGTCGTCGCCCACGGTGAGCGGCTGGGGCAGAGTGGCCTCGGCCCCCGGGGTCCCCGCCACCGCCCGGCGGACCAGGGCGGAGATGCGCGGGTCGCAGATCACGGGCGGGCAGGCCGCCCCCAGACGCATCTCCAGCTCCGCCCCGTAGCCCTGGCAGATCGCTCGGGCCAGCTCCTCCACCCGGCGCAGCAGCCGCTGCCGCGCCTCCTCGGTGAAGCTGCGCACCGTGCCCCGCAGGGTGACCAACTCGGGGATGACATTGAAGGCCTGCCCGGCGCGGACCATCCCCACCGTGACCACCGCGGTCTGGGCGGGGTCCGTCTCCCGGGACACCAGCGTCTGCAGGGCCAGCACCACCAGGGCGGCGATCGGCACCGGGTCCAGTGCCTGGTGAGGCAGGGCGGCGTGGCCGCCGCGCCCGCGGAGCTCCAACTCGAACTCGTCGGCAGAGGCGAAGATGGCGTCGTCGCGCACCCCGACCAGCCCCACCCGGGCGCCCCCCCAGAGGTGCAGGCCCAGCGCGGCGTCGGCCTGGGGGTGGTCCATGACCCCGGCCTCGATCAGGCGCTCCGCCCCGTTGGCAGTCTCCTCGGCGGGCTGGAAGACGATCCGCACCCGCCCCCGAATCCCCGCCCGCCGCCGCTGGAGGAGCTCGGCCGCGCCCAGGGCGATGGCCACGTGGCCATCGTGGCCGCAGGCATGCATCGCCCCCGCGACCTCCGAGCGGTACTCGCGCTCCTCGTGGCGCTCCTGGATGGGGAGGGCGTCGGTGTCGGCGCGCAGCAGCAGGGTTGGGCCGTCACCCCCCTCGCCCTCAAGATCGGCGAACGCCGCGGTGCCGTCGAGCAGCAGCTCCGGCTCCAGTCCCAGCCGGCGTAGCCGCCCGGCGATGAACTGGGCGGTCTGGCGCTCCTCCCCCGCCAGCTCGGGGTGTCGGTGGAGGTGGCGGCGGTCGTGGGTCAGGCTCTCCGCCAGGGCCTGGGCCTCCTGGTGGAGCTCGTCTGGGCTCATCGCTCTCCTCGACTGGCCGCCACGGCCCGGACCCAGCTGGCCAGAGCCCGGTCCAGGTGGCTGTTGGCGACGCACCTCCCGGCCCCTGAGCGCCTCGCCCGCTGGCTCAGCTCCGCCAGCTCAGTATGGGGACCGAAGCAGAGCACCAGATTGGCCACCTGGGGCCCCTGGCGCCCGAGCCAGGCCAGCCGCTGCGCCGCGTCGGAGTTGAGGTCCACCAGCAGCAGCGCCCAGCCACCGTCCGCCGCCGGCAGACCGGGGCCGGTCGCGGAGACCGGTCGCCCGAGGGCCGCCTGAACGCGGGAGCGCGCCAGCAGATCGCTGCTGACCAGGCCCACCCGCGGTGCCGCGGCTACCGGCTCAGGCAACCGTCAGCTCGTCCCCCAGCGCCACCCGCCCCGGGCGCGCCACCCGCAGGTAGACGCCCACCACCTCATCGTGGTTGTGGACGACATGGCGGAGCAACCGGGGCCAGCTCGCCCAGGTGTCGGGGTCGCGGGTGGTGACAGCACAGCGGGGGCAGACCCTGACCACCTCTAGCTCCGCCTCGCCCAGGCGCAGGCGCGCCCCGAGTAGCGCCGCCTCGCCGTGGGGCGGCAGCCCGGGGCCGTCGACGTAGAGGGTGGCCCGGAAGCGGCGGGGGTCGACCGGCGCCTCGAGCTCCTCGCCCAGGGCGCGGACCGTGGCCAGGTGCAGCAGCAGCAGCGGCTCGGCGTCGAAGGCACCCTCGGGCACCGCCCGCAGCTGGAGCGGCACCCGGCAGGCGCTTCCCAGACGCTGGGCAACCTCGGGGCACTCCCAGCCGGCCCAGTCGTCGCCGCCCACCGCTGCCACCTCCACCCCAGTGCTCCCGGTGCGGGCGCGAAAGCGCAGCAGGGCGGGGCGGTCGCGGGCGCTGACCGGCTCGTCCGGCCGCGTCGCCTGCGGCTCGAAGGTGGCGATGCCCCGGTCCCCGGGAACACCGCGCAGCCCCAGCTCGGCCGCCGGCAGCCGCTCCCCAGCCAGCGACTTGACCGGGTAGCGCCAGAGCTCGCTCAACTGCATCTGGGCCCAAGGCTAGCGGAGCGGTCCGGCGCCGCCCAGCCTAAGATGCGGCCATGACCGAAGCGGTGCTGGCGACCCGCGACGCCATCGAGGAGATCCGCGCCTGGCAGGGGCGCAGCGGGCGACCCGACGCGGTCTTCCGCATCGACGTGCGCCTGGGTGGCTGCCGGGGCTTCAAGCTCTTCTTCGACCTAGAGGAGCACGCTGAGCCCGACGACGTGGTGCGCGACTTCGACGGGGTCACGGTGGTGGTCCAGGAGGATGGCCTACCTCTGATCTCGGGCGCCGTTCTCGACTTCGAGGACAGCCATCGCGGCCGGGGCTTCCGGCTTGCCAACCCCAACGCCCGCAACGCCTGCGGCTGCGGCACCTCCTTCATGGCCGACTACCCCGGAGGCTCCCCCGGCGACAGCCAGGAGCAGGAAGTGGTGGCCGGGGCCGACTACCCGGGCTGAGTCGGAGCGGGACGGCGGGAGGCGGCGCGCCAGAGGCGCAGCAGCCGCGCCCTGGTCTGCTCCCCAGGCCGCGGCGCCAGCAGCACACCCGCGGCCACGCCCACGATGAGGCCCACTCGGAAGCCGCGCAGGTAGCGGCGCGCCGGGCGCAGCACCTCCTCCTCCAGAGCCCCACCGAAGGCCGCAATCCGCTCCCCCGGGCTGCGGGTGTCCGCGACCATCAGTTCTCCTCGGCCACCCCGCCGCGGGTGAGCGCCGAGTCGACCAGCGAGCTGCGGTCGCGACGTCCCGCCAGCTCCATGAGCCGCTCCTGGGCCTCCTGGGCCATTGGCTGGATCGCCCGGGCCAGCCCGCCAGCCGTCTGCGCCGCCAGCTCCCGGACCGGTTGGGAGCTGCTCCACCCCTGGCTCAGTCCCTGGCTCAGGCTGCGCCCCCGCCGCACCCCGTCCTCCAACCGCCGCCGCCACACCTCGCGGGTCTGGGCGCCAGGGCGCGGGGCCAGCAGCGTCCCGAGGGCTAAGCCGACTGTCAGCCCGTGGCGGAATCCCTTGGCGTATCCCATGGCTTTCTCCTCAACGCCCAACGCCTGCCGCGTCCATCAAATCACGATCCCGGCCGGGTGCGGCCAGAACCATCGGCCCGGCCGCCGCCCTCAGGGGATGGGGCGGCGGCGGTCGTCGGTCTCGACAACTCCGGTGCCGTGCGAGCAGACCCGGTCGGCCCAGCCCAGGTAGTTCTGCACGATCCGCACCGCCGATGGCACCATCGACCGCCGCCGGGCCTCGGCGGTGTCGGCGTGCACCGAGAGCGCGGCGTGCACCGCCACCACGTGGCGGGCGAACTCGTCATGGCCGATCCGGGCCTCGCTCAGGGGCGACCACAGGTCCTGGGAGAATCCCAGGGCCCGCATCGCCCGCTGGGCGTCGCGCACGTCGAAGAGGCACGTCCGCCGCCGGCCGTCGTGCAGGAAGCCACACTGCCAGGGGTCGTAGAGCGAGTTCCTGGCGGCGGGTAGGTCGGGATGGAGCCGGCGAAAGGGGCGCTGGACCGGCGGCTTAGCGACGGCCTGCGCAGCCATCAGGCGGCGCGGACGCGACCTGCCCGAGGGCCTCTGGTGCTGGGCTCGATCTCAAACTCGACCTGCGCCCCACGGGTCAGGGACTCGAAAGCCCCGCCTTCGACGCTGGAGCGGTGGAAGAAGTACTCGACCCCGTCCTCGGCAGCCAAGAATCCGAATCCACGCTCGTTGAGGGACTTGATGGTTCCAATCGGCATCTGCATCTCCCGTGCCGCACAGGCGGCTTTCCTCGCGAGCCATATCGATCGGCCGGCTCGCGAGGCAAGCGGCGGCGGACGGTCCATCCCAACGAAGGACTCACCCAGGGTATCACAGCCCCAAAAAGAGGCGCCGCCACCAGAAACGGCGGTGTAGGCTGCCAGTTGGAAGACCTCGGCAGGGAGGTGCATGACGGGCCTAGGAGGCGCCGCGAGATCCGATGCCTGAAGCCGTGATCGTCGCTGCCGGCAGATCCGCGATCGGCCGGGCGGGCAAAGGCTCCCTGGTCGACTGCCGCCCGGACGACCTGGCGGCGCAGGTCCTGGGGCGAGTCCTGACCCAGGTGCCGCAGCTCCCCCTCCAGGACGTCGAGGACGTAATTTGCGGCTGCGGCCTGCCCGGGGGCGAGTCGGGCTTCAACCTGGGACGGGCGGTGAGCATTCTCGCCGGGGTGGGCGCGCCCGGGACCACCCTGACCCGCTACTGCAGCTCCTCGTTGCAGACGACCCGGATGGCCTTCCACGCCATCCGCAGTGGCGAGGGCTCGGTTTTCGCCTCCGTCGGGGTGGAGACGGTGAGCCGTTACCCGCACGGGACCTCGGATCCCCCGGAAGCACGCAATCCCCGGCTGCTGCCCGGCAACGATGAGGGCTTCCCGGACCTCTACCTGCCGATGGGCGTCACGGCGGAGAACGTCGCCGAGCGTGAGGGCATCACCCGCGAGGAGATGGACCACTTCGCCGCCCGCAGCCAGAACCGGGCGGTGGCGTCGCAGGCAGAGGGCTTCTTCTCCCGGGAGATCGTGCCGGTCACAGTTCCGGATGGCCGGCTGGTGGACCGCGACGACGGCCCCCGGCCAAACACCACAGTCGAGGTGCTCAGCACCCTGAAGCCAGTTTTCAAGGAGGACGGGCGGGTCACGGCTGGCAACGCCTGCCCACTGAATGACGGCGCGGCAGCGCTGATCGTGATGTCGGACGCACGGGCCCGCGAGCTGGGAATCACCCCCCTCGCGCGGATCGTGGCGACGGCATTGGCGGCGGTCGAGCCGGAATACATGGGACTCGGGCCCGTCCCCGCCACCGAGCGCGTATTCGCGCGCAGTGGCATGACGCTGGCCGACATGGACCTAGTGGAGATCAACGAGGCCTTCGCCGCCCAGGTCATCCCCTCGGCCCGGGGCATCGGCCTGGACCCGATGGAGGAGCGCCTCAACCACTTCGGCGGCTCGATCGCCCTGGGCCACCCCTTCGGCATGACGGGCGCCCGGATCACCTGCACCCTCCTCAACGGGCTCCGCAGTCAGGACGCCACCCTGGGGCTGGAGACGATGTGCGTGGGGGGAGGCATGGGCATGGCGATGATCTTGGAGCGTCTCTCCTAGGAATCGCCGCGGGGGCGCAGGCGCCGGGCCGCCACCGCCGCCACCAGAAATGCCAGGAGGGCGAGGCCCATCGCCAGCGCCTGCAGGTCGAGATGCCGCGCGCCTTCAGTCCAGGACAGCAGCAGCGCCACGCCAAAGAGCAGGCAGCTGAGCCCGACCAGGGGGATCGTGCCCAGGCGCTCCATCACCCCACCCCCGGGCGCGTCAGCTCGCAACCGCGGGCTGGCTCAGCCGGGATCTGCAACTGCGGGGATAGACGGCTGGAGCAGGCGACGGGCTGCCTCCAGGCCCCAGGAGTCGAGCCGATCGGGAGCGTCGCCGAGGCAGCGCAGCCCGCGGGAGTTGCCCACCAGCTGAGCCCACTCTTGGCGCCGATCCATCTGCGGGCGTAGCAGCAGGCAGTCAGGGTCGTTGGTCCAGAAGCGTCCGTGCTGAAAGGCTCGCGCCCGCACCGCATTGGCGGCACCGAGCTGTGATGGCATGGTGATGTCATCATCGCGCGGAGTGTAGCCGAGGTCGATGTCAGGGCCAATCCGCATGGCGTCAAACAGGCCCAGGCTGGGCAGGATCGGAGCTCCGCAGCCGACCAGACTGGCCTCCTCGCCCACCGCCTCGCGGATGAGACGGATGGCGCGGCGGTAGGCAGCGAGCGGGCTCTCGTCATCGGAGCGCTGGCCAGCCAGCGCTCCGCCGTACAGGAAGTCGAGTTTCCAATAACTGACGCCCCAGGACGACATCGTGCGAAAGGTGCGGTCCAGGTACTCCGCCACGCCCGGGTGGGTGACGTCAAGGGCGAGCAGGCGTCGCCCCCAGGCGACCCCCGCGTCGGTCTCGGCAACCGCCCAGTCGGGGTGCTTCCCCAACAGCTCTCCGTGCTCGGGGGCCACCAGCGGCGCACACCAGAGCCCGACGGTCCGTCCAGACTCACGCAGCGTTGCCACCAACTCCGCGATCCCCTGGCCGAAATCGGGGCAGGGACGGAGCCACTCACCAACTTCAAGTTGGTACCCGTCGTCGACCTGAACTATCTCAAGGGGGAGGTCGAGGGACCGGGCCTCTTCAGACGCGCGCAGCACATGCGCAGCCGTGACATGCTCGCCGTACTGGTACCAACTGCACCACGCAGGCGGGAGGGAACGCCGGCTCGCCGCCCCAACACGCTGAGCCAAGCCATCGGCGACCTTAGCGAGTGCGCCCTGCACATCGAGGGTGGGAAAGCGTTGCTCGGAGACCGGGCCATCCGCAGAAACGACAAGGCTCCCGCGACGCAGGCTGGCGCGGATTGAGGGGACGTCCTCACGAGGGTCCGGCGCCGACCAGACTATCGCCTCACCGCCGTCCTGATGAGCGACCGCCAGTATCCCCTCGCCCTGGAAGCCGATGTCCGGGGCCGGCTTGTCGGCGCGGTATGCCATCGTGAGGCGCGTCTTGGTCGGGGGTCGGGGCGAAGCAGCAACCGCGGGGTAGGTGCCACTCGGACTCCACGACTGCCACCCTTCCTCGTAGACCACGAGTCGGCGCGGATTCGGGATCTCGGCGACGTCTGAGTACATCACTGCGCTCGCCGACGGCGCAGCTCTGGGGCTGCGGTCCAAAGCCGGCTCCGCTGGGTGCCCGCCCGCGGTGATTCGCGGACCACGCCGAACGAGTCGTCAATGGCCACTGTCAGACGGCATGAGGCGTCGACCATACTATTTGCTGATGATGACAGCGCACACCCGCCACGCATCGCTACGGAGGTCGCAGCTGGCGCCTCCTCATCGACACACTGTTCCGGCCTCGTCATTGCGCCCCTGACGGCACCTACGGCACAATTGATGGCCATGCGGCTGCGATCCGACCCAGACCCTCGCCAACGCCGGACCCGTCCCTGAACGGACAGTCTGAGCCCCTATTCGCCGTGCGCCTGAGACGCGCCCGCGACGGTGCAGGGCGCGCCAGATTTCAACTGCTTCTGACTACCTTGTTGCTATCGCTCCTGCTCGCGTCGTGCGGGTGGCAGCCGGCTGCGCGGACACCCCGGGCAGGTTTGTCACCGACGCCAGCCGCCGCCTCCGGACACGGGCGAACGGGGTCTGCGCGAACCCCAGCCGCCCCGACCCCTTCGGCCGCCCCGACCCCGATGACCGCGGTCCAACTCTCTGTCCGAGTCGAACCTGAACCGAACGACTACGCCTACCGCAATTATTGTGC
>JBOHUK010000199.1:0-5317 GCA_050734395.1 Candidatus Dormibacteria bacterium | reverse complement strand
GGGCGGGAGCGCTCTGGGCCGACATCATCGCCATCGGCGCCGTCGGCTACGGGGTGGAGGCGGTGGCGGGCTCGGTGGTGGGCGGGGACATCGTGGCCGCGGGCGGCCTCGCCTACTTCATCGTGCTCTGGGCCACGACCGGCAGGACCCTGGGTATGTGGCTGGCCGGGCTGCGGGTGGTGCGTCAGGACAGCGGCCGGCGCCTGGGCCTAGCTCGCAGCGTGATCCGAATGGCAGGGTTCTTCCTCAACGCCGCCAGCGTCTTCGTGGGCTTCGCCTGGGCGGGGGTGGACAGGCGCAAGCAGGGGTGGCACGACAAGATGGCCGGCAGCCTGGTGGTGCGCCGGATCGACTGAGCGGCTGAGCCGTGGTCAGGGGTCCGACGTCGCCGGGGACGGGACGGGCCGCGGGCCGGATCGCACCGGCCACTCCAGGCTGAAGCGCTGCGAGAGCCGGTGAAGGCCCGCCAGCAACGGCAGTCCCAGCACCAGCACCAAGAGGGCGTTGCCCACCGCTCGGAAGGCGTCGTAGGCGGCAGAGGTGAGGACGTAGTAGCGCGCGAAGCGCCCGAGCGCGCTGAGCGGGCTCAGGTGGGGGCTCCATCCCAGCCCAGGTGCGGAGAAGTAGAAGGTCCAGTTCCAGATGTCCATCACGGCGCCGAACCCGAAGCCGGCCACCAACCCGAAGCCCGCCAGCAGCAGGACGTCCAGGCGGCGGGGACGGCGGCCCGAGCGGGCGAGGCCGACCAGCCCGGCACCCGCTCCCACCCAGCCCAGAGCGAAGAGCTGGTACGGGACCCAGGGCCCCAGCCCGCCCGTGACCAGCGCCGAGACCAGCAGCGAGCATGCGCCGAGCAGGAAGCCAAAGCTGGGACCCAGGGCGTAGCCGCCGCAGAGCACCAGCAGGAAGATGGGGTTGAACCCCCCGATCCCAGAGACCAGGGCGGCCCGCAGCCCGGCGTCGGCGGCGCTGAGCGCCGCCAGCAGCGCCAGGGCCCGGGAATCCAGCCGCCTGGTGCCCGCCTCCACCGCCAGGAGCCCGGCCACGGCGCCGATGCCGATCGCCAGCGCGGCCGTCGCCGAGGGCAGGCCGAGGTCGCTGAACGGCCACAGGAAGAGGGCGGCCCCCACCGCCGAGGCCAGCAGCAGGGTCATGCCGCGACCCCCTCCAACGCCACTAGCTCGCCCCGGGAGAGCTCCAGGACGCGGTGACCGAGCTCTTGGGCGAAGTCCCGGTCGCTGGTGGCGACCAGCACCCCGGACCCCGCCTGGCAGAGCCGCCGAAGCACGGTCAGCAGCCGGCGTCGCGAGAGTGCGTCGGTGCCGCGGGTGGGCTCGTCGAGGAAGACCTGCTCCGGGTTGCCCACGAGAAGGGCCGCCAGCGCCGCCCGTTGCCGCTGGCCGGTGCTCAGGTCCCGTGGATCCCGGGCTGCCAGCTCCCACAGCCCGAACTGCTCGAGGATTGGACGGGGCTCTTCGGCCAGGCGCAGCCAGCGGATGGTCTGCCGCACCTCCTGGAGCAGGTTCTGCTGGTGCAGGATCGCCCCGGGCTCCTGGGGCAGGTAGGCGATCCGGCCCGGCCGCCGCTTCACGCTGCCCGCGAGCGGTGGCAGCAAGCCCGCGGCGGTGCGCAGCAGAGTGGTCTTACCGCTCCCGTTGGGTCCGGTCAGGCAGATCACCTCGCCGCGCCGGCAGCCGAGCTCAACCACTTCCAACAGGCGCTCCTGGTGCCCCGCCGCCACTGATTCCAGCGCCCAGAGGAGCTCCCCGGGCTGGGTGGGGGGACTCGCTTCCCTGGCAGGTTTCGAGGTGGGCGCCTCCTGCAACCGCCCCTCACCGAGCCAGAGCTCCCTGGCGGCGGTCAGGCCGAGCCGCTCCGGGCGCTGTTCGGCAGCCACTACCGGCACCCCCGCCGCGACCAGCTCCTGGCAGGCGGCGGCGACCGCGGCCGCCCCCTCGTCATCCAGCTGCGAGGTGGGCTCGTCCAGTACCAGCGCCTGCGGGCCCATCGCCAGCGCGGCCGCCAACGCCACTCGCTGCCGCTGCCCGCCGGAGATCTGGCTGAGCCGCCGCGAGGCCAGCGCGCCCACGCCCATGCGCTCCAGGCTCTCCCCCGTCCGTCGCCGCACCTCGTCGGGCGGCAGACCCAGGTTCTGGGGGCCGAAGGCCACCTCGCTCTCGACCAAGTCGAGGACGAACTGCGCCTCCGGTTCCTGGAAGACCATCGCCACCCGCCTGGCCAGATGCCGCGGGCTGGCTAGGCGCAGGTCCTCGCCCAGCACTGTGGCGCTTCCTTCTGCCCGCCCCCCGTGGAAGTGAGGCACCAAGCCGTTGAAGCAGCGCAGCAGGGTCGTCTTCCCCCCGCCCGAGGGGCCGCACACCACGGTCGCGCCCCCCTCCAGCGCGAGGCTCAGCGGCCCGAGTGCTGGGGCCGTCCCGGGGGGGTAGTGGTAGGCGAACTCTCGGAAGCTGGCGAGCTGGCTCACAGCACGCTCGAGGCACCGAGCAGGAGCAGGCAGCTGGCGAGCGGCAGCCACTCCAGGGCCGGCCAGCTGGGCGACGGATAGGGCTGCCAGGCGGGCAGTTGGCCCAGTCCCAGGGCGAGAAGGAAGCCGCCTGCGGCGAGCAGGCAGCTGGCGACCAGGCACCGTTCCCCGACGCTCAGGCGCCGCCGGCGCAGGCGGGTGCGCGGCCCCGATCCGTAGGCGCGCGCCTCCATTGCCTCCGCCAGCAGCACCGAGCCCTCGATCGCCGTCAAGACCGCTGGCACCGCCACCGCCGACCAGGACCTCGGCCCCCGGCCTCGCCACCCCCGGAGCTGCTGCGCCTCCCGCACCGCCTGGAAGCTCCGCCCCAGCCGGGGAACCAGGGTCATGGCCGAGCCCAGGGCCGCGGCGGTGCGGGCGAGCTGGGCTGGGAGCGCCTCGACCAGGCCCCAGGGGTCCGCCGCGAGCGAGAGGCTCACCCCCGCCAGCAAACAGGCGGCCAGCCCCAGGGCCAGGTCGGCGCCGTACACGAGTCCCTCGAGGGTCATCGGGCCGCCCAAGGCGGGCAGCCACCCGGGCAGATCCAGGAGAACGTCCTGGCCGGTGTGCCCCAAGGTGAAGCTGAGCAGCACCGTCACCAGCGAGGCGACCAGGACCGCAATCAGGACTGGGCGCAGGCGGGCCTCAGGGCGCCGGTGGCGCCAGAGCCAGATCAGCGCGGCGGCCAGGACCAGGGCGCGCAGCACTGGATTCTCCGAGCCCAGGCTGAGCAGCAGCACAGCGCCCACCCAGGCGGTGAGCGCCCGCGGGTTCATCGGCTGGTGGCCCGGGGCCTGGGCGGCGGGGCGGCCTTGCCGCTCGAGGGGTCGTAGCGCCAGCCCAGCGCCTGGCCGGCCCGCAACCGCACCTCGCTGATCCCGGTGCTGGCCGGCTTCCAGGGACCGTGGCCTGACCAGATGAAGAGTGCCCAGTACGGCTGGCCGGATCCGAAGCAGCTGGCGTAGCTGCTGGGGTCATGGTCCACCTGGCAGACCGCGTTCCCAAAGCTGAAGTGCTGGGTCGCAAACTGGATCCCGCTGCGCCGGAGCGCGGTCTCACCCGCAACCGTGGCCCCGTTGAAGCCGGCGCAGCCCTGCACCACCTTGCGCGAGCCCAGCTCCACCACCACACGGACCTGGTGCGGTGAGCCGGAGCAGCTGCTTTTCGATTGCGTGGACGGGGCTCCGCAGCCCGAGAGCGGCAGACCCAAGGCAGCCGTGACCAGTAGCGCGCTGGCCCAAAGGGAGGCTCGCATCACCTCCACCTCCTGGCGGGCGGGTTGGACCCACCGCTCAGGAGGTTGACCTGCCGCCAGAGGTCGGGCTCCCGTTGCGCGCGGGGGTAGCGACGATCCCCAAGGGCCGGTCTCCTGGCTTGCGGATCGAGGCTTCAGGCCGCCTTCCCAGGGCATAGACCCCAGTGGCTTGTGGCCGCGGCTCCCCGCTCACAGTTGCGCGACAGCTCCGGAATTGGGGCGCACCCCGCACCGGATTCCCGCTTTCCCTTCGGGCTATTCGGTTGTGGAGGAGATGCTACCTGAGCGGGCCTCTCAGGTGGTGGCGGGTGGGCGGTTCACTGCCCCGGGCAGGTGCCTTCCCAGGAAGGTCGCGTAGGCGACCAGCCCCAGGGCCACCAGCGCCCACAGCAGCCACATCAGGGAGTGCAGGCGCGAGCCCACCACCACCCCCCCGATTGCAGGGCCGGCGAGCAGGCCCAGCGACCAGGAGATGTTGAAGGCGGCCATGTACCTACCCCTCGTGGCGGCCGGCGCCAGGTCCGCGACCAGGGGGCCGATGGTGGCCGCCAGCAGGCACTCCCCGAGGCCGAAGAGAACGGCGAAGCCCCCCAGGATCCAGGCGGCGCCCACCCCGTGGTTCAGACTGGCCAGCGCGCCCACCAGCCAGCACGCCGTCCACACCCCGGCACAGAGGGCCAGCGTCTGGGAGCGGTCCAGGTGGCGGACCGCTCGGGCGACCGGCAACTGGGCGAACACGATGAAGGCGGTGTTGACGGCGAGGATCACCCCCAGCCAGAGGGTGTTGACTCCGAGGAAGACCCGGGCGTACAGCGGCACCGAGCTGTCCAGCTGGGCGTAGGTGGAGAAGACCACCAGCGCGTTGAAACCCACGACCGCCAGGAAGACCCGGTCGCGCAGCACGATCCCGTACCCGCGGCGCTCGTGCGCCTGGGACCCCTGCATCCCCGCCGGGGTGCGGGCCGCGACCAGGGCCCCGAAGGCGAGGAACGATAGGGCGTTGAAGAGATAGATCCGGGTGAAGCTGCTGGGCGACGAGGTGGAGATCACGGCGCCGCCCACGACCGCCCCCAACCCGATCCCCAGGTTGGTGGCGGCGTACTGCAGGGCGGCGGCGTTGGAGCGCTGGACCCTGGTCGTGATCGCAGCGAGGAGAGCGGCAAAGGCAGGATAGAAGCAGCCGGCACCAGCCCCGATGAGCAGCATCGACAGGGCGGCCTCGGGCATGGAGACCGAAAAGCCGAAGCCGGCGAACCCCAGGGCCTGGAGAGCGAGGCCGATCAGCATGAGAGTCCGGGGGCCGAGCCGGTCCACCCAGGCTCCGCCCGTGATCCCGGCTACCAGCGAGGCCAGGGCCGACAGCGACAGCACGGCACCGACCACGGGGATGGCCAGGTGCCGCACCAGGTGGAGGTAGATGGCGCCGAAGGGCAGAACCAGGCCGGTGCCCAAAGAGGAGATGGCCACGCCCAGCAGTACCGTCCACACCGGGCCGGGCAGCTCCGGCCAGAGCCTTGCCAGGTATCCCTTGCCAACTC
>JBOHUK010000198.1:0-2888 GCA_050734395.1 Candidatus Dormibacteria bacterium | reverse complement strand
GTGAGGATCAGGGAGAGCAGCACCAAGGCGGCGACGATCACCCCGGCCACCAGGTTCTGGCGTAGCGAGTTGACCCAGGGGCCGAGCACCGCCCGGTCGTTGCAGAGCAGGAGCAGGAAGACGATCGCCGACGGCAGCAGCACGCCGGCCAGCACCTGCACGGCGGTCGTCATCAGGCCCAGCGGCGCGCCGGGGATGAGCACCACCGCCGCGGCCAGGGCGATGAGGCCGGCGAAGGTGACGTAGAAGCCGCGGGCGTCGCGCACGCTGCGGTGCAGGGAATGCCGCATCCCGAAGATGTCCCCGAGCGCGTACGAGGTGGCGAGCGTCACCGCCGAGGCGCCGATCACCGATGCGTTCACCAGGACCACGGCGAAGATGGCCCCCGCCGGCGACCCCGCCTGGTGGCCGAGCGCGCGGGCGACGGTCAGGCCGGAGCCGAAGCTGGTGGCCGCGCCCGAGTGGCTGAGCCCGAAGGCCGTCGCGACCATCAGGGCCGCCGCCCCGGCCGTGGTCAGGACCGCTCCGATCGAGGTGTCGGCCACCTCGTAGCGCAGCCAGCGCGTCGTGATCCGCTTGTCGATCACGTTGGACTGCTGGAAGAAGAGCTGCCAGGGCGCCACGGTGGTACCCACCACCGCGATGACGAAGAGGACGGCGGTGGAGCCAAAGCCCCCCTGGACGCCGGGGTGGGTGATCCCGGTCAGGATCGGAGCCGCCGAGGGATGGCTGAGGGCCGCCAGGGGGAACATCAGCAGGCTCGTGATGATGAAAACGAACATGAAGCGCTCCCAGCGCTGGAAGCTCCCGGTCGCCACCATCGCGAGCAGCCCTATCGCCACGATGGGGACCGAGGCCAGCGGGGTGATGCCGAAGTAGCGCAGCCCGAGATTGACCCCGATGAACTCGGTGACCAGGGTCAGGAAGTTCAGCAGGAAGAGGTCTCCCACCGAGAAGGCGGCCCAGAAGCGTCCAAAGCGCTCCCGGATCAGACGGGCGTGGCCGACCCCGGTCACCGCTCCCAGCCGCACCACCATCTCCTGGGCCACGATCAGGGTGGGGATGAGCAGCACCAGCACCCAGAGCAGGCTCACCCCGTAGCGCTGGCCCGCCTGGGCGTAGGTGGCGACGCCACCGGCGTCGTTGTCGCCAACCATCACGATCAGGCCAGGCCCCATGATCGCCGCCAGGGTCAGCAGCCGCCGGGAGAGCGACCGGGGGCGGTCACGGCCACCGACCCGGACCGTCCCGAAGGCGCCACGGATCTCAACCTCGGGGGCTGGTTCCGGATTCCCAGTTCGGGGAGGCGCGAGCGGCAGCCGCTCCTCTGACATCGGTGACCTCCTGGCGGGCTGATCGGGCTCGGGGTTCGAGCGCACCCCCGGAGGTCGCGGGGAAGTCGGTCCTAGGCGATCAGGGGGTGCGCGGGCTGGGCAGGGCCAGGCGGTCTACTTGAGCCGTCCATCGCTAGCCTCCATTCCGCCGGTGGGGCGCTTGCCGACTTGAGGGGCAGGCACCACCGAAACCGCGCCGGAGCGCCGTTTTATGCTAGCAGGGTGATCTCGGCCGCCCCGGTTCCCGCGCCTCGCCGCCCGCGTCGCTAGCCGGCCGTCCATGACACCCTCACCCAGCCTGGCCGCCAGGCGCCCGCGCCGCCGCCGCCGGCTGCTCGCGACCCGATCGGTGCAGGCCTCGCTGGTGTCCCTCTCGCGGCTGCGCGCGCTCGCCGCCAGCGACGAGACAGGCTCCCGGATCGGCCGCCTCCAGGACGTGGTGGTTCGCTGGACCGGCTCGGAGCCGTACCCGCTGGTGACCGGGATCGTCCTGCAGGCCGGCGAGCGCCAGGTGTTCCAGCCCATCGACAACGTGCTGCGCCTCGACCAGCGGGCGGTGGTGGTGCGCCGTCTCGGCCCCAGCTCCGCTGGGTTCGTGCGGCGGGAGGGAGAGCTGCGCCTGGTGCAGGACGTCCTGGGCCGCCAGGGGGTGGACGTGGACGGGGTCAAGGTCTTCCGCGCTGAGGACCTGTTCCTGGCTTCCGTGATGGGCCGCCTGCGACTGGTGGCGGTCGCCCCCGAGGGACGGCCTTGGTGGGCCCCCTGGTGGGGACCGGACCGGCGCCGGCTGGTGGACTGGTCGGCGGTGCACCCGTTCGGGGAGCCGGGCTCGGAGCTGCACCTGCAGGTCCCCAACGAGGGTCTGCGCCGGCTCCACCCGGGACACCTCGCCGACCTTCTGGAGAAGCTAGACCAGCCGGCGCGCGAGGAGCTTGCCGCCGCCCTTGAGCCGGGCGCCATCGCCGATGCCCTGGAGGAGATGGAGCCGGAGCGGATCGAGGACATCCTCCGCCACGCGACTCCCGAGCGTGCCGGGGCCCTGATCTCGGCCATGGAGCCCGATGAGGCGGTGGACGTCCTGCGTGACATGGAGCGGGCGGAGTCGGACGCCATCCTGGCCCATGTCTCCCCGGACCTGGCGCGGCAGCTGACCGTGCTCCTGGGCTACCCGGAGACCATGGCCGGGGGCTTCATGACCACGGCCCTCGCCAAAGCCCAGGTGGAGGCGACCGTGGGCCAGGCGCGACTCGAACTGTCGGCGCAGCGGGAGCACAGTGCGGACATCGACTCCCTCGCGGTGGTGGACGGCTCGGGGCGGCTCGTTGCCGACCTCCCGCTCTTCGAGCTCCTGGTGGCCACGGACTCAACCCCGCTAAGCGAGTTGGTCCCGGACTCGAACCCCGTCACTCTCCACCCCGAGGCCTTCCTGGACGAGGTGGTCGACCGCCTCACCGAGGCCCGCTCATCGTCGGTCGTGGTGGTGGACTCGGAGGGGCACCCCATCGGGCGAGTGCTCGCCGACGATGTGATCGACGCCCTCAAGGACGGCGGGCT
>JBOHUK010000197.1:0-2021 GCA_050734395.1 Candidatus Dormibacteria bacterium | reverse complement strand
GGTGGTCAGGTCGTCGTAGCCCAGGCTGCCGGCGACGGTGATGCCCCAGGGGGCGGGGCCGCCTACCGGCTCAGGCGCTGGGGAAGAGGGGGATGACAGGGGCCAGGCCCCGCTGGCGGTCGGTGCTGGCGGCGCGCATCAGGCGCGACTGCACCTGGAACAGGATCTCGCCCACGTGGTCCGGGTCTCGGTGCCGGCCCAGCGCCAGGCGGAGCTTGGGGTCCACCGCACCGGTCAGGGCCGCCACCTGGGCATACACCGAGCCGCCGACCAAGGTGCGCGACTCGAGGCGGCAGCGCTCCACCTGCTCTAGGAGCTGGTCCGAGCGCCGCAGCCGCCCCCTCGGCCCCTGCCGGTGCCGGGAGCGGAAGGTCAGCTGGGCACGGGCCGCGGCGATCTCCCGCGCGGTCTCCTCGTAGGGATTGCTCCAGGCCACCCCGATCGACATCGGCGCCATCATAGCCGCGGTTCGCTTTGGCCTATGCTCGGTCGGAATGGCCGGATCCCCGCTCGTTCCCGAAGTCCTGCTCGTCAGCCACGAGCACTTCGCGGGCAGGCGCATCCGCCTGACGGTGGACCGGGTCAGGCTCCACGGTGGGTCCGAGGCCGAGCGGGAAGTGGTCCACCACCCGGGAGGCGTGGGGATCGTCGCCATCCAGGAGGATGGCGCCGTGGTCCTGGTTCGGCAGTACCGCCACGCCGCCCAGGAGGTGCTCTGGGAGATCCCCGCCGGAGGCCGGGAGCCGGACGAGAGCCCCCTGGACACCGCGCGCCGCGAGCTGGCCGAGGAGACCGGCTACGCCGCGGAGGCCTGGCTCGGCGTTGGGGCCACCTTTCTTGCGCCCGGCTACAGCACCGAGCTCTTCTGGTACTTCCGGGCGACTGGGCTCACCCGGCTGGAGGCCGCCACGCCCGATCCCGACGAGATCATGGAGTCGCAGGCGTTCTCCCCCAAGGAGGTGGCCAACCTGGCCACGCGGGGGCAGCTGCGCGATGCCAAGACGCTCGCAGGACTGGCACTGGCCGGAGCCCTCGATCTCGGCATCCGCCGCTAGGGGCAGGCCCCCGCCGCTCATGAAGGCGCCTGCGGTCACATTTGGCGCGCGTCGCGGGTCCAAGCTCACGACCGGCTGAGCTAGCAGGAGGATCCTGGCGTGCCCGAGCAGGACTGGCTGGCCCAACGCTTCGAGGCGCAGCGCCCGCGCATGCGCGCCGTGGCGTACCGGATGCTGGGCTCGCTGAGCGAGGCCGACGACGCCATCCAGGACGCTTGGCTGCGAGTCAGCCGCGCCGGTGCCGAGGGCGTCGACAACTTTGAGGCGTGGCTGACCACGGTGGTGGCCCGGGTGGCCCTGAATATGCTGCGCTCCCGGCGCACCCGGCGCGAGGTGCCGATGGAAACCCAGCTGCCCGAGCCGATCCTGGACCGGCCAGGCACCATCGACCCCGAGCACGAGGCCCTGCTGGCCGACTCGGTGGGGCTGGCCATGTTGGTGGTGCTGGAGACGCTTTCGCCGCCCGAGCGGCTGGCCTTCGTCCTCCACGACATGTTTGGCATGCCCTTCTCGCAGATCGCCCCCATGGTGGACCGCTCGCCGGCGGCGGCGAGGCAGCTGGCCAGCCGCGCGCGGCGCCGGGTGCGGACCACCGCCCCCTCACCGGACGCCGACCCCGGGACCCAGCGCCGGGTGATGGACGCCTTCCTCACCGCGGCCCGCGCCGGCGACCTCGCGGCCTTGGTGGAGGTGCTCGACCCCGAGGTCGTGCTCCGGGTGGATACCCCCCACGGCACCCGGGAGGCGCGCGGTGCCCAGGAGGTGGCGGGTCGCGCGGTGAGCTTCTCGGTCCACGGGGTGACGGTCCATCGGGCCACGGTGAACGGCCTTCCCGGCGGGCTCACCGTCAAGGACGGGCGGGTGCTGTCCCTGGGCAGCGGGATCGTCAGGGGCGGCCGGATCGTCTTCCTGCACATCGTCGCCGACCCGAGCCGGCTCGCCCACCTGGACCTCTCCCGGCTCTAA
>JBOHUK010000196.1:0-9517 GCA_050734395.1 Candidatus Dormibacteria bacterium | reverse complement strand
GTCGGGGGGTTCCTCCACCTCTACATCGGCGAGGAGGCGGTCGCGGTGGGGGCGCTGGCGGCGACCCGGGAGACCGACCACCTGCTCGGTCACTACCGCGACCACGGCTACGCCCTGGCTCGCGGCTGCGACCCCAAGGCCTGCATGGCCGAGCTCTTCGGGCGCCAGGACGGGCTCTGCCAGGGGCGGGGGGGATCGATGCACCTCGCGGACGCCAGCCGCAACTTCTGGGGCGGCTACGCCATCGTCGGGTCTCACATCCCGATCGGAGCGGGCATGGCCTACGCCATGCAGTACCAGGAGCGGGACCAGATCGTGCTCGACTTCTTCGGCGACGGCGCGACCGGCAACGGCATCTTCCACGAGGGCCTGAACATGGCGGCGCTCTGGAACCTGCCCATCGTCTTCATCTGCGAGAACAACCTCTACGGGATGGGCGCCACCCTGACCGAGGAGTCGCCGGTCAAGGAGATGGTGATCCGCGCTGAGGGCTACACCATGCCCGCCCGCCAGTGCGACGGCATGGACGTCCTCTCCGTCTACCAGACCGTCACCGAGGCGGCCGAGCACTGCCGCTCGGGTCAGGGGCCCTTCTTCGTCGAGGCGCTCACCTACCGCTTCCGGGGCCACTCCACGGCCGACCCCGAGCTCTACCGCGACAAGGCCGAGGTGCAGCGCTGGCGCACCCAGGACCCCATCCCCCGGTTTGGGGACTTCTGCGTGCGCCACCGGGTCTGCAGCGAACGGGAGCTGGCCCAGGTCAACGAGGAGGTGGAGCAGCAGATGCTGGAGGCGGTCGCCTTCGCCGACCGCTCCCCCTGGCCGGAGGTGGCGGACGTGGACCGGCACATCTACTCCAAGCCCATCGACCCCGAGGCGCCAGTGGCCCCCGGGGAGGAGCTCGCCCCGGAGCTGGTGGGGCTGGCGCCCGCAGCCGAGGCGCACGACTGAGATGGCCGAGCTCAGCTACCGGGACGCGGTCCGGGGGGCCTTGCGCGATGAGATGGCCCGTGACCCCCGGGTGATCCTGATGGGCGAGAGCATCACCGGCTACGGCGGGTCCTACGCCGTGACCCGCGGCCTGGTCGAGGAGTTCGGGCCCAAGCGGGTGATGGAGACCCCGATCGCCGAAGCCGGGATCGTGGGCTTTGCCGTGGGCGCCGCCATGGGCGGTCTCGTGCCGGTCGCCGAGCTGATGACCGTCAACTTCGCCCTGCTGGCGCTGGACCAGATCGTGAACAGCGCCGCCAAGTTCCACTACATGTTCGGCGGGCAGTGGTCGGTGCCACTCGTGATCCGGACCGTCTCGGGCTTCGGCCAGCTGGGTCCCACCCACTCGCAGACCTTCGAGGGCTGGTTCGCGTCGGTGCCCGGGCTCAAGGTGGTCATGCCCGCCACCCCCGCCGACGCCCGCGGGCTGCTGCTGGCGGCGGTCCGCGACCCGGACCCGGTCGTCTTCATCGAGCACAGCCTGCTCTACAGCACCAAGGGCGAGGTGCCCGACCCCGGCTCGCCACAGGACCGGGAGTGCCCAATCGGTCGGGCCAAGGTGGTGCGGGAGGGCGGCGATGTCACCCTGGTCGGATACTCGCGGATGCTGCTTCAGGCGCTGCAGGCGGCGGAGGTGCTGGAGCGCGAGGACGGGGTGAGCTGCGAGGTGGTGGACCTGCGCACCCTGCGGCCGGTCGACTACCCAACCGTGGTTGACTCGGTGCGGCGCACCCACCAGCTGGTGCTCTGCGGCGAGGACTGGCGCACCGGCGGCTTCGGCGCCACGCTGCTGAGCGAGATCCAGGACCGCTGCTTCGACGACCTCGACGCCCCGATCGAGCGGGTGGCGATGCGGGACGTGCCGATGCCCTACTCCAAGCACCTGGAGCAGGCGCTGGTCCCGACCAGTGAGCAGGTGGTGGCCGCCGTGCGGCGGCTCAACTGAGATGGCCTACCGGGTGACCATGCCCCAGATGGGCTACGACATGACCGAGGGGTCGATCAACCGCTGGCTCGTCGAGGAGGGCGCCAAGGTGGAGCGTGGCGACGTGATCGCCTCGATCGCCACCGAGAAGGCCGACATCGACATCGAGGCCTACGCCAGCGGGGTGCTGCGGCGGATCCTGGTCCAGCCCGGCAGCAAGATCCCGGTGGGGCAGGCGATCGCCATCATCGCCGAGCCCGAGGAGGAGATCGGCGAGCCTGCCGCCGAGCTGCCCGCCGCCCCCGCCGCCGGTCCCACCCCCGAGCCGGAATCGCCGCCCTCCCCGGCCGAGCCGGAGCCGGCGGAAACCGGGCGCCCACCGACCACCCCGGTGCCGGACTGGGCCAAGAGCATCAACGCGGGCGCCAGGACGGAGGTGACCATCGCCCCGTCACCGCCCGGGCAGCGACTCAAGGCCAGCCCCCTGGCGCGACGCCGGGCTCGGGAGCTGGGGGTGCCGCTGGAGACCGTCTCGGCCAGCGGCCCCCAGGGCCGCATCCGGGTCGAGGACGTGGAGTTGGCCTGGCAGGGTCGGGGCACTGCGGGGGCGGCGGTCGCCGCCGGGCCGGCCGCGGACCTCGGCCAGGCGGTGCCCTTGACGCGTATGCGGGAGGCGATCGCCCGGCGGATGGCGGAGGCCAAGGCCACCATCCCCCACTTCTACCTCAGCACCGAGGTGGACATGGCCGCCCTGCTCCAGCTTCGCTCCGAGCTCAACCAGCTGGGCCAGCCGGATCAGCCGCGGCTGTCGCTGACCGACTTCCTGATCCGGGCGGTCGCGCTCACCCTGCAGCGTCACCCCCAGCTGAATGCCGCCTGGGTGGAGGGAGGGATGCGGCGTTTCCAGGCCAGCAACATCGCCCTGGCGGTGGCGCTCCCCGACGGCCTGGTGGCCCCGGTGCTGCGCTCCTGCGAGCAGCTGGGGATGGCCGAGCTGGCCCGCCGCGCCCACGACCTGGCGGCCCGGGCCAAGAGCAACCAGCTCCGCCCCGAGGAGCTCTCGTCCGGCCACATCGCCATCAGCAACCTGGGGATGTTCGGGGTGAGCCAGTTCGCCGCCATCATCACCCCGGGCCAGGGCAGCGCCCTGGCGGTGGGGGAGGTCCGGGAGGTGCCGGTGGTGGAGGGTGGCGAGCTGCGCGTGGGCCGGCGTCTCACTTTGACCCTGGCCATCGACCACCGGGTCTGCGACGGGGCCCAGGGCGCCGAGGCGCTGGCCTATCTGCGCTGGCTTTTGGAGCACCCGACCGCCTGCCTGCTCTAGCCGGGAGCCCGAAGTAGGCGCCGATACAATGACCGGGTGGGGTCCCACTGGCGGCGGTCGCCCAGCGCCACCGCTGACCCGCTGAGGACCGCCCCCGGGGATCCGGCTTGAAGGATCTCGCTGTCCTGGGCTCCGGGCCTGGCGGCTATGTGGCGGCGATCCGGGCAGCCCAGCTGGGGATGGCGGTCTCGATCGTCGAGGAGGCCGACACCCTGGGAGGGATCTGCCTCAACTGGGGCTGCATTCCCTCCAAGGCGCTATTGCGCAACGCCGAGGTGCTGCACCTGGTGCGCCACGCCGACGCCTTCGGCATCCGGGTTGGCGAGGTGGACGGGGACTTCGGGGCCGCCATCACCCGCAGCCGGGAGGTGGTGGGGCGCCTCACCCAGGGGGTGGCCTTCCTGATGCGCAAGAACGGCATCGAGGTGGTCAAGGGCCGGGGGCGCGTGCTCTCGGACCAGGTGATCGAGGTCCAGGGCTCCGGACAGCGGGTGACCGCCTCCCAGATCGTGCTCGCCACCGGGGCGCGGCCCAAGGTGCTGCCCGGCCTGGAGCCCGACGGCAAGACCTGCTTCACCTACCGCGAGGCGTTGGAGCTGCGCCAGCTGCCCGCGAGCTGTCTCATCGTTGGCGGCGGGGCGATCGGGGCCGAGTTCGCGTACGTCTACTCCAGCTACGGGGTCCGGGTGACCCTCGTCGAGGCGCTGGACCGCCTCCTCCCCCAGGAGGACGAGGACGTCTCCGAGGAGCTCACCCGGCAGTTCGACAAGCAGGAGATCGGGGTCCGCTCGGGCCAGCCCATCGAGCGGGTGGAGCGCCAGGGGGAGGGCTGGCGAGTACAGCTCGCCGGTGGGGAGACCCTGGAGGCGGAGATGGTGCTGACCGCGACCGGGGTTCGCGCCAACGTCGAGGACCTCGGTCTGGAGGAGCTGGGGGTGGAGGTGGACGGGGGGTGGATCCGGGTTGACCGCCAGCAGCGCACCAACGTCCCCGGGATCTTCGCCATCGGCGACGTCACCGGCCCGCCGCTCCTGGCGCACGCCGCCAGCGCCGAGGGGGTGATCGCGGTCGAGGTGGCGGCGGGCCGGGAGGTGGCGCCCCTGGACCCGGTCGCGGTGCCGCGCTGCACCTACTGCCAGCCCCAGGTCGCCTCCACCGGCCTGACCGAGGCCCAGGCCGTGGCCCAGGGCCACACGGTCCGCGTGGGCAAGTTCCCCTTCAGCGCCAGCGGCAAGGCGATCGCCATGGGCGACACCGCCGGATTCGTGAAGACCGTCGTTGACGCCCAGAGCGGCCGGCTGCTGGGCACCCACGCCGTGGGCGCCGAGGTGACCGAGCTGCTGCCGGAGATGGTGCTGGCCGCCTGGGCGGGGGTGCGGGCGGAGCAGTTCGAGGCGCTGGTCCACGCCCACCCCACCCTGAGCGAGAGCCTCAAGGAGGCCGCCCTGGCGGCCGAGGGCCAGGCCATCCACATCTGAGCCGATCCGGGGCGGGTCAGGGGATCCCGGTGATCCTCACCCCGGCGCGGGCCCGATGCAGCCGGTTGAGGCGCAGCAGCAGCGGGGTCAGCGCCTCGGTCAAGGCGCAATTGGCCAGCTGTCCCGCGTTCACGCCCCGCAGCCCGGGCACCCGGTCGACCAGGGACAGCACCTGCTCGCGGGCAGGTTCGGCGTCGGAGCAGACCAGCACGTCCTCCGCCAGGGGGCGCTCGAGCCGGAGCAGGTTGTCGGCCGAGACGGTGTGGAAGGCGCCCACCAGCAGCGCCTCCGGGCAGGCCGCGGCCGCCTCTTGAGCGGCCGAGCCCGCCTCGGGCGTCAGCGGCCGCGGCCCGCCCGAGGAGAAGTCCATCGCCACCGCCGTCGAGACCACCACCTTCCCCTTGAGGCGGGGTCCCAGCTGGGCCAGGAGGCCCGCCTGGCCGGAGTAGGGGACCGTCACCAAGACCAGCTGGCTGCGGGAGGCGGCGTCCTCATTGGCGACGCCCTCGATGGGATTGGGGTGAGAGCCCAGCAAGTCCCCCAACCGGGCCGCCTCGGCGCGGGCCCGCTCCGGGTCGCGCGAGCCCAGCACCACCGGCACGCCGGCCTGGGCGAGGCGCAGCGCCAGGCCCCGCCCCAGGGGGCCGGTGCCGCCCAGGATGGCCACCCCCGACGGTTGCTGCACCAAAGCCCTCCTCTTCCGCGCCAAGGCGGACCTTCCGCCCGCGCCTACGATATCCGGGATGCAGTCCCTCGAAGAAGCCGCTCCTGAGCTGGTGCTGGACGCCCGCCACACGCTGGTCTCGGTCGCGGCGCCTGCCCAGCTGCTCCTGGATCAGGGGGAGGAGGCTTGGTCCTGGCTGCTCTTCCGGGCGCCCGGGGAGGAGCCCACCACCGCTCAGGCCGAGCCCCGGCTCTGGCTGCTGTCAGCGGGCCAGCGGCGCCCGCTGGAGCTGGTGCAGGCGGCCGGTTGGGACCAGAGCGGGGGGCCGGCGGTGGCGCTCTTCCGGGCGCCGGCGCGGGGCCCGCGGGGGAGCGCCCGGGCCACCCTGGAGGTGGCGGGCGGGGAGATCGTGGGGGAGATACCGGCGGGCGGGCTGGCTCCGTCGCCCCGGCCGTGAGCGCCGCCCCGGCGCCCGGCCGCCGTCCCACCTTCAGCGGGGTGGTGGGGCAGGACCGGATGAAGCTGGCATTGATGCTGGCGGCGGTGGAGCCCCACCTGGGCGGGGTGCTGATCCGGGGTGAGCGGGGCACGGCGAAGTCCACGCTGGCCCGGGCCCTGGCGGCGGTGCTCCCGGGCCAGGTGCGGGTGGCCGACTGCCCCTATGGGTGCCCGCCCGGCGGCCCGGGGCAGTGCCCCGACTGCGCCGCCCGGCTGGAGCGGGGCGAGGACCTGCCCACTCGGGAGCAGCAGACCCGGGTGGTGGAGCTGCCCCTCGGCGCCTCCGAGGACCGGGTGGTGGGCGCGATCGACCTGGAGCGGGCCCTGGCGCACGGGCGGCGGGCCTTCCAGCCCGGGCTGCTGGCCGAGGCGAACCGCCAGGTGCTCTACGTCGATGAGGTGAATCTGCTGGAGCACCACCTGGTGGACGTGCTGCTCGACGCCGCCGCCAGCGGGGTCAACGTGGTGGAGCGGGAAGGCATCTCGGTGACCCATCCCGCCCGCTTCATCCTGGTCGGGACCATGAACCCCGAGGAGGGGGACCTCCGGCCCCAGCTGCTGGACCGCTTCGGGGTCTGCGTCGACGTCAGCGGCCTGCGCCGGCTCGAGGACCGGGTGGAGGTGATGCGCCGGGAGGAAGCTCCCTTCGCGCAGCCGGGGGCGGACCAGGCCCTAGCAGAGACTCTGAGCCGAGCCTCGGCGCTGCTGCCCGCGGTCCAGGTGCCCCAAGGGCTGCGCCGACTGGCGGCGGCGATGAGCGTCAATCAGGAGGTGCGCGGTCACCGCTCCGACCTGGTGCTGGTGGCGGCGGCCAGGGCGCGCCGCGCGCTGCGAGCGGCGCTCGAGCCCGACCAGGCCGCGGCCCTGGAGGTGACCCCTCAGGACCTCAGCGACGTGGCCGAGCTGGCCCTGGTCCATCGCCGCCGCTCCTTGGGCGGCTCGCTGGCCGAGGCGCCCCCCGGAGTGAGCGAGGCCGAGGCCGAGGCGGCAGCCGAGCAGGCGGTCGCCGGCGCCCCCGACCCGGCGCCCCAGGGTGACACCCCGGCGCCGGGTGAGACGGGCGAGCTGGCTGAGGGGAGCGGGGAGCCTCCCGAGGGTCGCGGCGAGCTGGCGGGGACTGAGGGCGGCAACAGCGAGCCCGGTCTCGGCCCCAGCGCCCAGGAGCCGGTCGAGCTCGACGAGAGCTTCACCGTGGGGCGGATCCAGCTGCCTCGGGAGCGGCTGCGCCGCAGCGGCTTGGGCCGGCGCAGCCAGACCAGCTCGCGGGACCGCCGGGGCCGCTACGTCGGTTCCCGAGAGGTGGACAAGACCACCGACCTGGCCCTAGACGCCACCCTGCGGGCGGCGGCGCCCCACCAGGCGCGGCGCCGCGCCGGCAATGGGGAGGGAGGCCCGGCGCTGCGCCTCGAGCCCTGGGATTTGCGCCAGAAGGTGCGCCAGCGCCGGATCGGCAACCTGATCGTCTTCGCCGTCGACGCCTCGGCGAGCATGGACGCCGAGCAGCGCATGGACGCGACTCGGGGGGCGATCCTGGCCTTGCTCAAGGACGCCTACGTGCGCCGCGACCGGGTGGCGCTGATCTCCTTCTCGGGGCGCAGCGCCCAGGTGGTGCTGCGGCCCACCTCCAGCGTTGACCTGGCCGAGCGCCGGCTGGCGCGGATGGCGGTCGGGGGCACCACCCCGCTCACCCATGGGTTGCTGGCCGCCCTCAACCTGATCCGCAGCGAGCGGCTGCGCGACCCGGAGGTGCTGCCGCTCTTGGTGCTGATCTCGGACGGCCGCGGGAATATCAGCTTCGCGGGTGAGGAGCCGCTCCAGGAGGCGCAGCGCGCCGCCGAGCAGGTGCGCCGTGACCGGGTGCGGGCTTTGGTGATCGACTCCTCGCGGGACCACCTCCGTCCCGTAGCCGGCCCCCAGGGCCGCCCCTCGCGCTTCGCCGGCTACAGCTTCAACGCCTGCCTGGAGCTGGCGCAGCGCATGGGGGCCAGCTACTTCGGGCTCTTCGACCTCTCGGAGGGCGCCATCCTGCGCCCCCTCAGCGAGGCGCTGCGCCGGCCCCGTTGAAGGGAGCGGGGCTGGGCCTCTGAGACAATCCCGCCGTGGTCCAGCTGCGCAGCGTCTATCCCTTCAGCGCGCTCGTCGGTCAGGAGCAGATGCGCCTGGCGCTGGAGCTCAACGCCGTCCACCCCGCCATCGGTGGGGTCCTGATCCGCGGCGAGAAGGGTACCGCCAAGTCGACCGCAGTGCGCGCCCTGGCCCGGCTGCTCCCCGAGCTGGAGGTGGTGGTGGGCTGTCCCTTTGGGTGCGCCCCGGACCTGGAGCCGCGCTGCCTGCAGTGCCAGGAGCGGCTGCGCCAGGGGGAGCCGCTGGCGTCCGAGCGGCGCCAGATGCGGGTGGTGGAGCTGCCTATCAACGCCTCCGAGGACCGGGTGGTGGGCTCGATCGACCTGGAGGCGGCGATCCATTCCGGCCAACGTCGCTTCGAGCCGGGGGTGCTGGCCGAGGCCAACCGCCAGATCCTCTACGTCGACGAGGTCAACCGGCTCGACGACCACATCGTCGATGTCCTGCTCGACGCCGCCGCCATGGGCGTCAACGTGGTCGAGCGTGAGGGGATCTCGATCTGGCATCCCTCCCGCTTCATCCTGGTGGGGACGATGAACCCCGAGGAGGGGGACCTCCGGCCCCAGCTGCTGGACCGCTTCGGCCTCTGCGTGGATGTCAGCGGCATCCAGGACTTGGAGCAGCGGGTGGAGATCGTGCTGCGCCGGGAGCAGTTCGAGCAGGACCCCGACCGGTTCGCGGCCCAGTGGGAGGAGCAGGAGGGCGAGGCCCGCCGCCGCATCCAGGCGGCGATCAAGGCGCTCGCCCAGGTGGAGGTGGCGGAGCCGGTGCTGGAGGCGATCGCCCGGCTGGCGATCATGCTCGAGGTGGACGGGCACCGGGCGGACCTGGTGGCGCGCAAGGCGGCCCAGGCGCTGGCGGCGCTCGAAGGGCTGCGCCACGCCGGGCTGACCGAGGTGGCGCAGGTGGCGCCGATGGTGCTGGCCCACCGGGTGCGCAGCCTGCCCGGAGGCCGGCCCAAGGACATCGCCGACGCCGCCCGGCGGGTGCTCGGCGAGGCGTGAGCGGCCAGAGGCTGTCGCGGCCGGCTGCAGGGCGCGTCACGCCCGAGTCGCGCCGGTATCGCCCCGGCGTCGCGGTTGCTAGCTTGGCGCAGCCGGTCGTGGTCCGGGGCCGTCCTCCCCGGTCACGGTCGGTTCAGGTTGCCCATGGCCGCTGACCCCGGCGGATTGGCCCCGGATCTCGAGGAGCGGGTGCGGCGCGCGGCCCTGGGCGAGCCCGGGCGGCTGCGCATCGAGGTGGGGATGGACGAGCCCCGCTTCGGCGCGTCCCGGGGCCGCCCCGAGCCCGAGAGCGAGCGCTTGCTGCGCCGCGCCCTCGGCGGGGTCGAGTACCCCGCCAACCGGGAGGAGCTGCTGGCGGCCGCGGGCGCCTGGCTCACCCGCGAGCCCGGACTGCTGGAGCGGCTGGCAACCCTCCCAGAGGGTGTCTACGGCTCGGAGCTCGAGGCGCTGGCAGAGCTGCGCCGCTCCGAAGCCTGAGCCCGGCCGCCCGCCTCGGCTGGGGCCGGCGTC
>JBOHUK010000195.1:0-2214 GCA_050734395.1 Candidatus Dormibacteria bacterium | reverse complement strand
GCCCCCGCCCGAGCCGGGCGCGGTGCCGGCGCAGGGGCCCGAGGTCACCCCGTTGCAGCCGAACACCCTGACGCAATCCCCGTTGCCGGTGATGGTGGCCCCCATGGGGGTCGCGTCGAGGATCGGCTGCAGCACCGGGTAAATCTCCTTGCCCCCGTAGCCGCAGGCTTGGAACACCGCCTGGGAGGGGATCGGGTGCACCACGCAGTCGCAGTCGGTGATGTAGACGGTTGGCTCCCCGGGCACCTGGGCCAGCAGCCCGCAGCCCATCGGGCACCCCGGCGAGGTGGCGGTGCCGATCGAGGGGAAGCCCTGACCCAGGGGCGCGGGGGGGCAGTCGGGCGGCCCCGTCACCGGCGGGCCGATCGGGGAGCAGGCCTGGATCTCGGCATCGGTGTAGGGCGCCGGGTCGTAGGGGGCCGCCGCCGCCTCGTAGCCGCAGGCGTCGAAGGCCGCCTTGCTGGCGATGGGCCGGGCCACCCCGCCGTTGACGACGTAGATCCCAGCCGTCACCGGGTCGACGGCCAGGGTCTGATCCGGGATGGTGCAGCCGGAGGTCGGGGCGCAGGCCGGGCAGCCGCTGGTGCCACAGGGGCAGGACGGCGTGCTGGGGCTTCGGGTCGCCTCCCAGAGCCCGAAGCCCAGCGCCCCGGCCCCCAACAGCAGGATGAAGAACCCCTCGGCCCCGGAGTGCTTGCGCTTGTGGGGGGTGGTCACGGTGGCGCCGGGGGCCAGCTTCTCGGGCGCCGGCGAACTGGTGACGGCCACCGGCGGTTCGGAAAGATAGGCCTTGGCCACGATTGGGCTAGCTTACCCCCAGCCCTGCAGCCATGGGAGCGGGTCCAGGGCCGCCAGGGTGAGCGGGAGGGCGGCCACCCCGGGGTCCACCTCGAAGTGGCAGTGGCATCCCGTCGAGCAGCCCATGGTGCCGGTCTCGCCCAGCGGCTGGCCGGGGCGCACCCGCTGCCCGGCCCGGACCAGGTGGGACTGGAGGTGGCCGTACCAGACGGTCACCCCGGAGTCGGTGCTGATGGCGATCGCGTTGGGGCCCAGGCAGCCGTTCCGGCAGCGTCCCTGGCAGGCTCCGCGCACCGCCGGGCTGCCGATCCGGCTTACCACCCCCGGGCCCCCGGCCAGGGCCAGCGTCCCGCAGGGGCAGCCGATGTCGATCCCGGAGTGGAAGTAGCCCGCCGGGCACAGCGGGGTGGGGATCTCCTCCACATAGGTGGTGCAGCCGAAGGGCTGGGTGACGATGTACGGCCCCCCCAGGAGCAGGCCGGTCAGGATGGTCACAGCCGGGAGCGGACGAAGCCGATGGCCTGGCGCTCCTCCCGGGCGAGCTGGGCCTCGGCGTGGGCCAGGAAGTCGGGGTGCTGGTAGATGGCCACCCCCCCGACCAGGGCCGCCCCCCCGAGCAGCACCAGCGCCGCCGCCTTGGTGCGGGTGGTAGTGGTACTGGTCTTGGTCACCTTCACGATGGGCGGCGGGGGGGCGCCCCCGGGCGGGTAGATGAAGCCCAGCACCGCCGTCATCCCCGACTGGCGCTCGTCGTAGCGGTTGTAGCCACCCCCGTCGGCGTAGTAGTTCATCTCCTTGACGGTGAAGCTGCCCGGGCCGGCCACGGCGATCACCACCGCCACATGGCCGTATCCGTCGTAGATGCAGTTGGAGGCGCAGCCCGGGGGCCAGTTCTCGTAGACCACCACCGCCCCCACCCGCGGGCTCTGGCCGGTGGGCAGCCCCTTCTGCTTGGCATTGGCGAACCACTGGACGGCGTTGCCCAGCCCGCAGGGGATCCAGGGCAACAGCGCCGCCACCCCGGCGGTGCAGTTCCCATAGGCATAGCAGGAGGCGGAGCTCACACTTCGCTCCGCGCCCAGTCGTAGGCCCGCCCCAGCCCCCGCCGTGCCCGGCGGTAGTCCTGCTCCAAGGGGGCCAGCAGCTCGTGGCGGTAGGCGGGGTGCTGGGCCAGCTGCCAGGTGGCCAGGGCGGCCCCGCCGCCGACGATCAGGAAGGCGGGCAGCAGGTGGGGGTGGCTGCTCCGCGTCGTCGTCCTGCTCAGGGTGCGGCCCGGGGTCGGCGGCGGGGGAGGGGGAGGCGGCGGTGGGGCGGCGGACACCCCGCAGTTCAGGCCGAGCTTGCTGTAGGCGTTCTCCCAGAGCGCCCACAGGCTGCTCCCCGGGGGGGAGCCGTAATGGCTGGCGGCCCAGCCGG
>JBOHUK010000194.1:0-5932 GCA_050734395.1 Candidatus Dormibacteria bacterium | reverse complement strand
CCCGGGGAACCCCGGGTACGTCGTCGACGTCTCGGGAGCCGCCGTGCTGCGCAGCAGCCGCCACCAGGCGGTGGCCCAGCGCTTCCTCAACTTCCTGGTCAGCCGCCGCGGCCAGGAGATCCTGGCGAACAGCCAGAGCTTCGAATACCCGCTCGGCTCCGGGGTCCGAACCGCCCAGCGGCTGCCGGCCCTCGCCTCGCTGCGCCCGGATCCGCTCTCGCTCGCCAGCCTGGGCGATGGGTCGCTGGCCATCTCGCTGCTCCACGCGGCGCAGCTGCTCTAGGCGACGGTGGGGATGGTCAGGGCCGGCGAGCGGATCCGGGTGCGAGCGCGGCGCCCGCGCCCGCCACTTGGGCTGTGGGCATCGGCTGGGCTGGTGGCCGCCGCCCTGCTGCTGCCGCTCGCCTTCCTGGCGCTGGAGGCCCGCCAGGTGGGCTGGGGCCAGCTCTCGGCACTCCTCTTCCGGCAGCTGACCCTCAACCTGCTCTGGAACATGGTCGCGCTGGCCGTGGTGGTGACCTTGCTCTGCGCTGTGCTCGGAACCGCCAGCGCCTTCTTGGTGCAACGCACCGACTTCCCGCTGCGCCGCCTGCTCGCCGCCCTCCTGGTCCTGCCCCTGGCCATCCCCGACTTCGTCACCGCCTTCGGCTGGGTCTCGGTCGCGCCGGCCGTCAGCGGCTTCGCCGGTGCCGTCCTGGTTATGACCGTGGGTCTCTATCCGCTGGTCTACCTCCCGGTCGCGGCCAGCCTGCGCGGCGCCGACCCGGCCCAGGAGGAGGCGGCCCGCACCCTCGGCCTGAGCCCAATGCAGACCTTCCGGCGGGTGACCCTGCGCCAGGCCCGGCCCACCATCCTGGCCGGCTGCCTGCTGGTGGTGCTGGCGCTGCTGGCGGAGTACGGCGCCTTCGAGATCCTCGGCTTCCAGACGTTCACGACCGAGATCTTCACCGAGTTCCAGGTGGGCTTCGACGCCCCGGCGGCGGCCGCCCTCTCGCTGGTGGTGGTGCTGCTGGGGCTGCTGGCGCTGCTGGGCGAGGGCGTGATCTCCAGGAGCGGTCGGCTGGGGCGGACGGTGACGCGCGGGACCCGCAGGCACTCGCGCTTGCGGCTGGGGCGCTGGCGCTGGCCGGCCACCGCTGCCTGCCTGGGCCTGGTCGCCCTGGGCCTGGCCGTGCCGCTGGCGGTGATCGCCTTCTGGCTGGTGCGCGGTGGCCAGTCCACCCTGCCCCAGACGGCGTCGGTGGCCGTCGCCGCCGGCTACTCCGTCGGCTACTCGGCCGCGGCCGCCGCCATCGCCACCTGCCTTGCCGTGCCGGTGGCCTTGCTGGCGGTGCGCCATCCGTCCTTGCCCACCCGGGTGCTGGAACGGTCCACCTATGTGATCCAGGGGCTCCCGGGGGTGGTGGTGGCCCTGGCGCTGGTCTTCTTCTGCCTGCGCTACCTCTCCTGGCTCTACCAGACCAGTCTGCTTCTGGTCTGCGCCTATGCCCTGCTCTTCTTTCCCCTCGCCTTTGTCCCGGTGCGCGCCTCGGTGCTCCGGGCGCCCGCCGCCCTCGAGGAGGTGGGCCGCTCCCTGGGGCGCGGCGCCTGGTCGGTGCGGCTGCGGGTGGCCCTGCCGCTGCTGGCGCCCGGGCTGGCGGCCGGCTTCTGCCTGGTGTTCCTGTCGGCCGTCACCGAGCTGACCGCCACCCTCATCCTGGTGCCCACCGGGGTGGAGACCCTGGCGACCCAGTTCTGGGCCTACACCGGCAACGTCTCCTATGGGGCGGCCGCGCCTTACGCTGCCGCGATCGTGGTGATCTCGCTGGTGCCCGCACTGGCGCTGGGGCGCTGGTTCGACCGCCAGCGCGGCCCGGGGGTGGCGCGGTGAAGGCGGTCCAGCTCTCCGGGCTCTGCAAGTCCTTCGGCGCCACTCAGGTGCTGCGGGACCTGGAGTTGGAGGTGGAGCCGGGCTGGCTGGTCGCGGTCCTGGGAGCCTCGGGCAGCGGCAAGACCACCCTCCTGCGCCTGATCGCCGGCCTGGAGCGGCCCGAACGCGGCCGCATCGAGCTCCAGGGCCAGCCCGTCGACGGGGATGGGCACTTCCTGCGCCCGGAGCGCCGCGCGGTGGGCTACGTCCCCCAGGAGGGCGCTCTCTTCCCCCACCTCACCGTCGGGCAGAACGTGGGCTTCGGGCTGCCGCGGCGGGAGCGCGGCTCGGCCCGGGTTGGGCAGCTGATCCAGATGGTGGGGCTGGAGGGGCTGGCCAGCCGCTACCCCCACCAGCTCTCGGGCGGCCAGCAGCAGCGCGTGGCCCTGGCCCGGGCCCTGGCGGTGCGCCCCCGGTTGCTGCTGCTCGACGAGCCCTTCTCGGGGCTTGACCCGAGCCTGCGGGCGGCAGTCCGGGAGGACGTCCGCTCGATCCTGGCGAACTCCGGCGTCACCACCCTGCTGGTGACCCATGACCAGGAGGAGGCGCTGGCGGTGGCGGACCGGGTGGCGGTCCTGAGGCGGGGCGTGGTGGCCCAGATGGGAACCCCGGAGCAGGTCTACCTGGAGCCGCGCGACCTGGAGCTGGCCCTGTTCCTGGGCGACGCCAACCTCTTCGCAGCCGAGGTCCACGACCAGCGGGCGCAGACCCCGCTCGGGATGGTCTCCGTCCGCGGGGCCGCCGGCGAGGGGGCGGCGCCCGAAGGCCCGGTCACGGTGCTGCTGCGCCCTGAGCAGGTGGCCCTGGCCAAGGGCGAGGATGGAAGCGGTCTGCCCGGCCGGGTGGAGCGCGTCGAGTACCACGGCCACGACAGCGTGGTGGTGGTGCTGGCTGCGCTGGAGAAAGGCCCGGCGACGATCCAGCTCCGGCTGCCGGGCCAGCCGGCGCTGGGCGCGGGGGACGCGGTCCGGATGGTGGCGACCGGTCACGCTCGGGTCTGGCCCCGCCGCGATTAGCCTGCCCTAGCCCTCGGCGGCAGGACGCGCCAGCGCCGCCTCCGCCAGCAGCGTCGCCCGATGCAGGGCGGCAGACCGATCCCAGCTGAAGCCGGCGGCGCGCTTGAGGCCTTCTTCCCGTCGCTGCTGCCTCAGGGCCGGCTGGTCGAGGAGCCGGCGCAAGCCCTGCACCCATCCGTTGCGGTCGCCCGGGGCAACCATCTCGGCGGCTTCCTCGGCGATCTCGGCAACACCACCAGACCGGTTGGCCAGCAATGGGGCGCCGCAGGCCATGGCCTCGAGCGCGGGGAGTCCGAATCCCTCGTACTGGGAGGGGACGCAGGCGGCCACGGCAGCGCTGTAGAGCGCCGCCAGCCTCACGCCGGCCACGTGGGGCAGTGTGATGAGACGCCGGGGGAGTCCGAGGCGGGCCGCTTGGGAGTGCAGCTCCGCGGCCAGGGCCGGGGCCACGTTGGTCACCACCAGACGGGGGCCGGCGTGGCTCGGGCTGGGGAAGGCCTGCGCGAACTGGTCGAGGAGGAAGGGCACCTGCTTGCGCGGATGGTGCGCGCCGACTACCAGGAAATACGGACTTTCCACCCCCAGCTCCTCGAGCACCGGCAGGCACTCCGGCAGGGGGCGCGGACCCAACCCCTCGGCCACGCCGTGGGGGATCACGGTGATGCGGTCCGGATCGGCGCCATACACGGAGGCAAGGTCCCGCTTGGTGGTCTCGGAGGGAGTGATCACCCGGGCTGCGCGCCGCAGGGTGTCCTTGACGAAGCGGTCCACCCGCCGGCGCTCCGCGGCTGGGTACGCGTCCTGGGCGAAATGGGGCTCGAGCCCGTGAATCGTGACCACCGAGCGGGGGACTGGACCCCCGGGCAGGCGGTAGGCGGGGATCCAGAGCAGCTCCGGGGGATGGCGCTGGACCTCGAGGCGGAGGCGCAGGGCGGTCCAGCCCCGGGGCAGGGGCAGGCAGCGGTACTCGGAGGGCGGCGGCAGCGGGGGGGCGCTGTCGGGGGGCTGCCGGGCGTTGAGGTACAGCCGGAGCGGCTCCGGCGGGTCGGGGATGAGCCGGCGCAGGACCTCGGTGGCGTACACCCCGAGCCCGGTCGGGGCCGCCTGGAAGGCCCGGCTGGCGTCGATGCCGATCGCCACCCGGGCAGTGTAGGAAGAGCCCCGCCGACCCCCCCGGCGCGACTTCGACGCGCTCTCCGGACGGGCTCCCGGGGGCGTGATAAGATCCCGCCGAATTGTCCGCGGAGGGAGATCCGCAGGGGTCCGGGCGGGGTCCGGGCGCCGTCGCGGCCCTCTCGTTGGTGGGAGTCTTCTCGATCACGGTCTGCATCGGGGTCGTGGCCGGGGTGCTGCTTGACCAGCATCTGCGCACCCTCCCGCTTTTCACCTTGCTGGGCCTGGCCCTGGGCCTCGTCGGCGGCACGCTTGCCACCTACCGCGGACTGGTGGCTCTCGGGCGTCCTCGGACATGATGTTTCAGGACGCTGACGAGGTCGCCGGGGCGGTGCGCTCCGCCTGGATCGCCGCCGCCCTGGTCGGGGTGGTGGTGGTGGTGGTGGGCTTCGTGATCGCCGGGCTGACCGGTGCCGCCCTGGGGCTCGGCGGCTCGCTGCTCGGCATTGGCAACCTGCGCCTGGCCGCCTACTCGCTGCGCCGGGCGCCAATCGCCTTTTTGGGCTCGAGCCTGCCCCGGCTGGCCGTGATCACGGCGCTGCTGGTCGCCCTGGTCTTCTGGATGGGACCGGTGGGGGTCTGGGGGCTCCTGGGGCTGTTGGCCACTCACCTGGCTCAGGTCGGCGCGGTGGTCCGCTCCGGGCTCAAGGCCACGGCGCGATGAGCGCGGTCCTAGCCACCTCCGTTCCGGTCGGGCAGCACATGACGCTGCACATCCTGGGCGGTATCTATCTGGACACCGTCATCAGCAGCCTCGTGGCATTCGGTGTGGTCCTGGGGGTCGGCCTCTACCTCCGCTCCCGACTGACCTCCGGCGTCCCGGGTCGTCTACAGGCCTTCTTGGAGCTGATCTGGGAGGCCATCGACGGCTATGTCAGGGAGTTGATCGGCCCCTTTGCGCGCTGGGTCGTACCGCTGGCCGCCACCCTCTTCTTTTTCATCCTGGTGTGCAACTGGCTGGAACTGATACCAACCGGGGACCGGCTCAGCTCCGCCACCGCCGACCTCAACACCACGGCGGCGCTGGCCGTAATTGTGATCTTCCTAGTGCACTACACGTCGATCAAGCGCAGAGGGTGGCTGGGGTACCTTCGCACCAATTATCTGCATCCGCCAGGGATGCCCTGGTTTGCCTACATCTTGTTGGGCCCGATCAACGTGATCTCCCAGATCTCATACCCGATCTCGCTGTCCCTGCGACTCTTTGGCAACATGCTGGCCGCGGTGATCATGCTCGAGATCATTGCGTTGATGCCCATCTACATCGGCTTCATCTTCAACGGTGTTTGGAAGGCATTCGAGGGTGCGTTCGTCGACGTGGTGCAGGCGTTCATATTCGCCTTGCTCACGGTGATTTACCTCAGCTTGGCGGCAGGGGATGACGAGCACCATGCGGCCGAGGCGGCGCCGGGCTGACGGGCGCGGCCTATATCGCCTACAAGGGAGGAATCTGATTTGGCGCTCACCGATGCTCACGCGACCCTTTACGCCGGAGCCATGATCGGGACCGGGGTTGGCGCCGTCGGCGCTGCCGTCGGTGATGGCCTGGCCGGTGCTCAGCTGATTGCTGGCGTGGCGCGGCAGCCCGAGGCACAGGGTCGCCTAATCCTGTGGACCTTTCTCACGGTCGGCATCGCCGAAGCCGTCTACTTCATCAACCTGGTCCTGATGTTCTTGTTCATAGGCATCGCGGGGAAGTAGGTCCAATAGTCGTGCCTGTTGTCGCAGCCGCCAGCCTCCTCACTCTCAACTTTACCTTCGTAATTGAGATCGTCGTCTTCCTGGTGCTCCTGTACGTGCTGCGCCGCTACCTGTGGCCCTATCTAGACCGCGC
>JBOHUK010000193.1:0-5828 GCA_050734395.1 Candidatus Dormibacteria bacterium | reverse complement strand
CTCCTCCACCCCGCAGTGGGGACAGGCACCCAGCAGCTTGGGAACTGTGGGCACGTACACCCCCCAGGCAAAGCGCAGGGTGGTGGCCTGCAGGCAGTTCTGGCACCGGGCCGCCATGGCGTAGGTCTCGGGGTGGGAGGGGCCCATGCCGCAGCACTATACAGCCGTCAGCGCGGTAGGGCAAGCTGGCGCTCGCCGCAGGTGGCCGGGGCGGTACGATGCCCCCACTCTGGGGAAACAGAGGGCCGAGGGGGGTCAAATCCCCTCGGCCCCTTAGCGCCACACGGAGGTCAACGCCTTGCGCCGCTGGCGATCACCGTACCATATCGACCCCCCGATCTCGGCCATGGCTTGACCTCGGCGGACGGCGCCGCGCTCTGGGGGGGCGAGCGCCTCCAGGGCCTGCCCCTGGGCAGCGTTGTCTACGTCACCGACTACAGCTCGATCGCCGACCGGCTCTGGGCCGAGGGGACGCCGGCGGTCTCGGGGCTGGGCCGCTGGGGCCGGGCGCAGAGTCAGGCCCTGGCGGGCCACCACGCGGTGCTGCTCACCGACTGCGACACCACCCTGGGGCGCACCTTCCAGGTGGCCCGCTCCCTCAGCCACAACCGGGCCGCCTCGGTCAAAGTGGCCCCCGCCTGCCCCGCCCTGGATCCCGAGGGCGCCCCTGGCGGGCTCGACGACTTCATCAAGGCCCGCGGGGTGGCCGAGCTGCTCCGCTGGGCGCTCGAGGCCCCGGGGCTGGAGCCGCCCGCCACCAACGGCCGGGCCCACCCCGACCTCCTGGCCGAGATTTTCACCGCCGCCGAGCTCCAGCACATGGAGATACCGGAGCCCAACTGGGTGATCCGCGACCTGCTCCCCGAGGGGCTCTGCCTGATGGCGGGCCGGCCCAAGATCGGCAAGAGCTGGCTGGCGCTGCAGGCGGCCCTGGCGGTGGCCAACCCCGAGGGCCGGTTGCTGGGCCGGGCGGTCAGCAACTCCGGCCCCGTGCTCTACATCGCCCTGGAGGACTACAAGGGGCGGCTCAAGGGGCGGATCTCCCGGCTCCAGGAGCAATTGGCCTGGCCCGGGCGGCTCCACTTCCAGACCGCCGACCCCCAGGCCCACGGCACCCAGGGGGTGCAGCTGATCGAGGCCTGGTGCCAGCGGGTGGCCGGCCAGGGCAGCCCGGCGCGGATGGTGGTGGTCGACACCCTGGAGCGGTTCCGCAAGGCCCCGGGGCAGGGCAAGTCGGTCTACCACGAGGACCTGGAGGCGCTCATGCCGCTCCAGGCCCTGGCCCAGCGGTGGCACATCGTGGTCATGGTGCTGGACCACCTCCGCAAGGCCGAGGCCCAGGACATCTTCGACCGGATCTCGGGGTCGGCGGCCAAGACCGGCACCGCCGACTCGGCGCTGATCGTGGAGCGCAACCGGGTGCAGCGGCTCGGCAAGCTCACCGTCACCGGGAGGGACATCGAGGAGCGCGAGCTGGCCCTCGACTTCGACCCCTCGCGCTGCCTCTGGACGGTGCTGGACGGCGACGCCGCCCAGCACCTGGCCCCGCCGCTGCAGCGCCGCATCGTCCGGGCGATGCAGCCCGAGGGGACGCCCTTCTCCCCGGCCGAGATCATGCTGGCCACCGGGCTCAACCGCGACCGGCTCAAGTTCCAGTTGGGCCAGATGGAGCGGGCCGGGCTGATCTCGCGCTGGAGCCGGGGCAAGTGGGTGCTGGGCGAGGCCGAGGACCTGCTAGGGGACACCCCTACTACTACTACTACTACTACTACTACCCTTACTACCCCCCATACCCCTCCTACCGTTGCTCCCCATCCTCCCCATGCTCCCCCAACTACCCAAGCTCCCCATACTCCCCATGCAGAAGGTGAGGAAAGGGGGTTTGGGGAGTTTGGGGAGTATAGGTATAGAGAAATCGAAGTTTGCCCCGGATGCGGCCAGCTATGGCCCGGATCGAACTCAAAAGCCTGCCCGGACTGCGGCCACCCGGGGCCGCCCACCACGACGTCGCCGGATCCGTCGCCATGACGCTATGGGCCGAGGTGAGGGTCCGGCTGATCCCCGACGGGGCCGCCTACCGGGTCGAGGTGGACCTGCCCAGCGGGTTCACCGCCGGCAACACCTTCGTCCCGGCACCCGGGGCGACCGAGGCAGAGATCCTCGAGGAGGTCTCCCAGGAGGTGGCGGCGGCCTTCAACGCCGGCGAGCTCGGCCCCCGGACCCTGGGCTGAGCGTGTCCCGGCGGATCAAGCGGGTGCTGCTGGAGCACTCCCGGCTGCTGCTCGACCCCGACTACTTGGAGGAACGCTGCCAGGCCCTGGTGATCTCCGCGCGGCGCTACGGGAAGGACCGCAACCTGGTCGTCCACGAGCCGGATCTGGCCTGCTGCCGGGTGGAGGGCTGGCGGGTCACCGAGCGCCTGGTCACCGACCGGGCGCTGGAGATCGCCAAGGAGACCAAGCCGAACCCTAGAAGGGGGGTGATGCCCATGCCCAACCCGCAAGAGCGGATAAGACCCGTGCCCGGTGAGCCTAGCCGCCCTTGAGCGCCTTGCGGTGCTGGTAGCGGCCCACCGGGCACTCGCGGCCCTTGCTGCAGTGGGGGCACTCGCGCAGGTGCTCCTGGTAGACGGACCAGGCCTGCTGCGGCGGGGGCTGGGCGAACTGGGGCTGGGCCGGGCGCCCGAGCGCCACGGCTAGGTCTCGATCCCCGCGGTGGGGAAGGTGAGGTTGCGGGTGGTGATGGCGCCGCCGACCACCCCGACCGGGGACTGGTCGATGGCGATCACCCCGGCGTGGCCGGGGAGCTGGAGCCCGGCCTGGTAGCTGCCCTGGGGGATGGCGATCTGGTAGTAGGCGTTGGTGTCGACGTAGACCGCCCCCACCTCCACCGCGTCGGCGCCCTGCATGGTCAGCAGCAGCAGCCGGCTCCCCGCCGGGGCGGGCCAGGCTCCGGGCTGGCCGGTGACCGTGCCCTGCAGAGTGCCCAGCGCCAGCGGCGCCGGCCCCTGGGTGGGCAGGAAGCCGAAGATGAAGCCGAGCAGCCCGAACTCGGCCCCCACCGCCAGGATCGCGCTGCCGGTGCCGATCGGCGAGGAGGTGAGGCGCACCTGACCGCGGGGCAGCGGGCCGTAGCCGCCCCGGAAGCCGGGCCCGATCGGGCCGGAGATGCCCCGGATCCCCCGGCCCGAGTCGAACCCAGGCCGCCCCCGGGTGTCCCCGAAGCCGATCCGGTCACCGCGCAGGCCACCGCCCGGACCGAAGCCGGTGCGCCGGCCGGAGAGGCCGTAGCCGTACCCCTGCCCGGTCCGCAGCGAACCCGCGGGCCGGCCGATCTGCAAGCTCATCTCACACCTGGCAGGCGGGGCAGCCGCCGCAGCTGTCCGCAGGGGGAGTGTAGGCCGCCTGCGTGAGGTCGGCGTCCCCGGTCCCGCCCGACTGGATCACGGTGGTGCCGCCCACCCGCGCCCGGTCACCACTCAGCCCGAGCAGGATGCCGAAGGCCGCCCCCAGGACGGTGGCGGCGGCCACCTGCTGGACGCGCTGATCCTCGGTCGGCTCGGGGATGGGCCGCTGCCGCACACTCCAGCCGGCACCGGGGTTGTGGCGGCTGGCGGTGATTCCCCTCATACCAGGGATCTCCCCACCGGGAGCGCCCCGAAGGCGCGGGGGCTGTAGCGGGTGGCCTGGAGCAGCGGGTAGCCCTGGAGCAGCGCCAGCCGGGGATTGCGGATCGGGTGCAGGGTGCCGCCGGAGTCCAGCAGCCCCCAGCGATTGCCACCGTCGGAGATCACCTGCAGCGACCCCCCGCCGCCACGGCCGGCGGGTCGGACCTGGGGCGGCGGGTAGGCCGGGCGCGGCGCGGCGGCGGGCTTGGCCTTGGGCTTGGCCGGCTGCCCGAGCTGCGGGCTGACCGGCCGGACCTGGGGCGGGTAGTTCCTGATCCCGGGATTGGCCTGCAGGTAGGTGGTGGTGGGCGGCACCTGAGCGGCCGTGGTAATGACCGCCGCCGGGGAGGTGACCACCCGCCCGGCCGGGGAGACCGTGACCACCGGCACCGGGGGCGTGGCGGGCACCACCGTCGCGGCGGGCGTCGCCGGCGTCCCAGCCGGCACCGGCGGCTCCACCACCGGCGCCGGCGCCGGTGCGGCCACCACCACGATCGCCACCGTGCCCTGACGCACCTCGGGCGGGGTGCCGCTGTCCTGGGCCTGGGCGGCGAAGCCAAAGCTGCCCGCCACCGAGGGAGTGCCGCTGACCTCGCCCGCGGCCGAGAGGGTGAGCCCGCCCGGGAGCGCGCCGCCGTTCACCTGCCAGGAGTAGGGCGGGGTGCCGCCTTGGGCGGTCAGGGTGGCGCTGTAGGCCTGGCCCACCTGCCCGGGCGGCAGCACCGTGGTGGAGACCACCTCGCCCTGGGCCACCAGCAGGGTGAGGGACTCCTCCGCCGAGAGCGGGGTGTGGCTGCTGTCGCTGACCGTCACCGAGAAGGTGTAGGCCCCGAGCCCGGTGGGAATCCCCACGATGGTGCCGCTGGGGCTGAGCTGCAGGCCCGGGGGCAGCGCCCCCTGGGTCAGTGCCCAGGAGTAGGGCGGCACCCCGCCCGAGGCCGCCAGGGAGGCGCTGTAGGGGAAGCCCGAGGCCGAGGGCGGCAGGCTGGCGGTCTCGACCGCCAGGCCCGGGGCCTGGCCCCGGCGGTTGGCGAGGAAGGCGACCCCGGCCACCGCGCCAGCGACGATCAGCCCGGAGAGCACCCCGGTCTCGACCTGGGCGCGGCTGGGTCTATTGGGGGAACTGGTGGCGGTGGCCAGGGCCATGGCGGAATGGTCTCACCAGAGCGGCAGGTACGGATGGAGCTGGTAGACCCGGGCGTCCACGTCCTTGGGCCGGGGCCGGAAGTAGCGGGTCGAGCTGCGCTGGGTGTTGGGCGACCAGCCCATGTAGGCCTCGATCGAGGGGCCGTCCACCCCCGCCTCCCAGAGCCCGGTGGCCACCGCCCGGCGCACCCCGTGCCAGCCCAGCCCCTTGCGCCCCCGCACCTGCGCCGCCGCCCGGATCCGCGCGAAGCGGGAGCCCACCTCGAGCAGCGGCCGCCGCTGGTAGCCCTGCAGGGCGGGCCAGAGCTGCTCGGGGATGATGTGCAGCCGCTGGGTGCCGGTCTTGGCGGTGGTCACCGAGACCAGCCCCGCCTTGACCTCCAGGGTGGCCAGCTCCGAGCGCCGGAACCCCCAGACCGAGGCGCAGGCCAGCAGGGCGACATCCAGGGGGTCGAGCAGCTCCCGGTGGGCGGCCTCGACCAGCGCCTGCATCTCCTCCGGGGTCAGTGCCGGGGCGTTGATCTCGTTGGGCCGGCTGGGGGGGATGATCCGCCGCTCCACCGGGATCGGCTGGGCCAGGTGGCGGAACAGGGCCTTGAGCACGGTGTATTGCCAGCGGCAGTAGGAACGGCTCAGCCCCGCCTCGATCTCCCCGGCGAAGTAGTCCTTGAGGTCGGCGGCGGTGAAGTCCGAGAGCTTGCCCGCATGGCCCAGGAACTTGCGGAGCACCGTCTGGTAGCCCCGCTTGGTCAGCGGGGTGGCCGAGAGGCACTCCAAACGGATGATGTCCTGGATCAGCGCCTCCTGGGGCTCCAGCTGCGCCAGGGCGCTCACCGCCGTCGTGAGGCCGCCCGTCCGCCCCCGCCGCCCGCCGCCGGGTAGCGCGCCTGACTCCAGCGGGGCCGGTCCGGCACCGGGGTCGCCCGGACCTCGGCCCAGCCGCCCCCGCCGCGGCCATAGCGCCCGGGATGGCCCCAGGAGGGGAGGTCGGCCGCCGCCGCCCCGCCCCCGCGCA
>JBOHUK010000192.1:0-5734 GCA_050734395.1 Candidatus Dormibacteria bacterium | reverse complement strand
GCCACCAGATCGGCGAGGTTGCTCTCGTCGTCCACCACCAAGATCCTGGTGCCCGGCGCCGCCGCCTCGGTTGCCATCGCCGCCAGTCTGGAACCGCTGGCTGGGAGGTTCCTGAGCCCCGCCTGAGTAATTGCCCACCCGTCCCGGAGGTCAAGGCAAGCTCTCAGTCAGGTCTCAGGCGGCTCCCAGGACCGGGTGGCAAGCTGGCCTCGGCGGTCAGGAGCGCATCACCCCCCGGTGCCGCGAGCGGCCGCCACCACCCACCCTCCCCGCAGCGGCTCGGATGCAGATCCGGGCCGCTGTTTCTGTTCTCAGCCCGGAGCCCGGCTCACCATGTGGCCCTGGCGGCGCAGGCAGCTCAGGCCGCGCCGCAGCCGGCCGGCCGGCACCAGAATCCAATCAGTGTCGTAGCTGGAGACGACGAAGACAGGGATGGCGGCACGAGCCAAGGGGCCGAGCACGGACTCGAGCACCCCGACCACCGCGTGATCGAGCGGGCCCTCCACCTCGAGCACGCGCCAGGGACCGGTGCGGGTTATGCCCGTCGGCACATGGTCCTCGGGACAGACCAGGGAGAGTTCCTGGTCAGTTCGGGTGAGGCTCAGCCAGCTCTCGCCGGCCCAGAGCGGGACGGGTGCCCCGGGGGCAAGGCGGCAGATCGAGAACTCACCTCGATGGAGCCGCAGGCGCTGAGGGGGCATGGCAGTGATATTGGCGGGACGCGAATGGGGCACGAGGGCAGTGATCCCCCCGCCATGCCCTACGGTAAAGTGGGCTGGCCCGGTCGGGACATCCGACCGCAGGCATGGGGCCGTGGCGCAGCGGGAGCGCGCTTCCTTGGCATGGAAGAGGTCGCGGGTTCGATTCCCGCCGGCTCCACTCCACGCGTCGTACTCGAACCCTCGACATGATGCATGAGGTTCCAGTGGGACGCCCGCGTCCGCTCTGGTGCAGGCTGCCAGGTCAGGGCCCGCTTTTGGATGCCCGGTGGGTCAAGTCACCGCGGTCCAGGCACGGTCGCATCGTGGGGTCGCAAGCCCAAGAGGCGGACCATGCTGTGGATCCAGCTCTGGGTGGCCTCGGCGGTAGTCATTCGTCCTTCTTTGACTTCGGTCTCGGCGCTGCGGCCGAGCGCCAGTCCGGCGGAGAGGAGCCACGCGGGGGACAGATCCGTATCGATGTCCTCGCAGTGCTGAGCCCGCGCAATGAGATCGCGCACGTGATCGAGGGCGGGGCCGTGGCGGTCGACATCTTCTGTCTCGCCCACCTGTGGCAGGTACCAGAGGAACGGGTAGCGAGTGCTCGTCTGCCAGGTAAGTTCGAGGAACCGGAGGACCCCGGCGCCCGGCGCCAGGTCGTCGAGCCCAGCAGCATCGAGAGCCGCCATGGCGTCGGCCGCGGCCCGTTCGACCACAGCACTGAACCGCGCTTCGCGAGATTCGTAGTGGGCCTAGACGGTCTGGCGGCTTACTCCGGCCGCCGCGGCGATCTCCTCGACGCTGGCGTCCACCTTCTCGGACAAGACCGTCGTCGCAGCATCGAGGATCGCCCCGACGTTGTGCTGCGCGTCGACTCGCCGTCTTCTTCGCCCAGCGGACGGCTCGGCCGCCTTAGTGGGTTCAGCCACCTTTTTAGTCGGCACCTCTGTCCAAGAAGGCTATCCTTGACACCAGTGTATGAGAAATCAAGTCGGGTAGGGGAAGGGCGACGATGCAGTCGATAAAAGAGGCGATGGCATTTCACCTGTCAGGCTGGTACGAGAGGCTGCGCGGCAAAAACCCTGAAGAACTGGTTGTAGATCCGGTATGCCACATGCAGGTTCATCCTTCGACTGCTGCGGGAAGCCGTTGGCACAGCGGCCGAGAGGCCTTCTTCTGTTCTTCTCGTTGTATTCGTCACTTCGACGCCGACCCCGACAGATATCTGGCACGCCGAGAGCGAGAAGAGTAACGGTGCCCTGTCTAGCGTTGCACGTCCCAACAGGCACCGAGCTGATATTGCGTGGTTGGGTGACAGAGGCCCTAATTGCGCATGCGCAAAGTGATTTGGGACGATGGGTTGATGAGTGATAACAGCGTCTTCCCTCGCAAGCTTCACCCTGGCGACACCGTGCGCGTCGTGGCTCCAGCGCTGAGTCGCGCCTTCGTACTCGAGCACGACCATCGCTCGGTGATCGCCGAGCGCTTCGCTGCGCTCGGCCTGCACCTCACCTACGGCGAGCACGTCGACGAGCGAGATGACTTTGACTCGTCGTCGATCACCTCGCGCGTCGCCGACCTTCACGCGGCCTGGGCCGACCCCGGGGTCGCAGCAATCCTTACCGTCATCGGCGGGTTCAACAGCAACGAGCTGCTCCCCCACCTCGACTGGAACCTGATCCGCGGCAATTCAAAGGTGTTCTGCGGATTCTCGGATATCACGGCGTTGCAGAACGCGATCCTCGCGATGACCGGACTGGTGACGTACGCAGGGCCGCACTGGTCGAGCTTCGGGATGCGCGATCACTTCGAGGAGAGCCTGGCCTGGTTCACCGAGGCCATTTTCTCCAACGACCCGATAGAGCTGCGCCCGTCGGAGGGCTGGACCGACGACCGGTGGTTCCTCGACCAGGACCACCGCAGCCCGCGGGTGAACGAGGGTTGGTGGCCGCTGCAGGACGGCGCCGCCGCGGGCCGCATCGTCGGCGGCAACCTCTGCACGCTGAATCTCCTGCAGGGAACCTCGTTCATGCCCGCCCTCAACGGTGCACTGCTCTTCGTCGAGGCCGACGAGTCCAGCCGCGTCGGGGACTTCGCCAGGGACCTCGCCTCGCTGCTCCAGGTGTCCGACGCGGGTGGTATCACCGGGCTGGTGATCGGCCGCTTCCAGCAGGCGAGTGGAATGACCCGCCTGCTTCTGGAGCAGATCATCGAGCGCCAGCCCGTCCTCGTTGCTGTACCGATCCTGGCCAACGTGGACCTCGGCCATACGAATCCTCTCATGACGTTGCCCATCGGCGGCCGAGCGACGATTGTCGTGGACAAAGGAAGCAGGCTCACGATCACCGCTCATTGAGCGCGACGGCCGCCATGGACAAGGAACCTACGCCTAGGTCGCCAGCACCTGGCCAGCTCGTAACCGAGACGCTGGAGTACGACGGTGGCCGCCCGGTCACGGCCTACGTCCCGTCCGCTCGCCCCGAGGCCATTGTCTTCGCCGGCGACGGCCAGTTGATCGCGCCATGGGGAGCCTTCCTTGAGACGGCGGACCTACCGCCCATCATGATCATCGGTGCGCACCGCCTGGACGATGAGACGCTGCGGATCCGCGAGTACTCACCCGGCGAGAGCACGGCGGACTTCGCCTTCGACCCTGAACGGTTCGCGGCCCACGAGAAGTTCTTCGTCGGGGACGTGCGCCGATGGGCGCAGTCCCGCTTTGCCGTCTCCCTGCCAGCGGATCGAACCTCGGTGTTCGGTGTGTCGGCGAGTGCAGAGCTCGCGATCGCCATGGGGCTTCGCCATCCCGAAATGTTCGGCACGATCTTATGCGCTTCGCCCGGAGGCGGCTACCGGCCGCCTGACGTGATGCCGAGCCGCCTTCCGCGCGCCTATCTCGTTGCTGGCACGCAGGAGCCGTTCTTCCGCAAGAACGCGGTACGTTGGGCGGACGCACTGCGCGATGGGGGTGCAGACGTGGTCATGACCGAGCGCGCTGGGTCGCACGGCGGAGCCTTCTGGAGCGAGGAGTTCCCGCTGATGGTGGCGTGGGCGTTTCGTCCTCGGTGACCCCGGGCCGGTGGACCAGCACCGCCCGCAAGCCGGCCGCGTCGCTCATGGCGCCGCCTTGGCCTGAGCGCTAGGCCGGCGCCGCCGGGGCCGCCCCTTCTTGTAGGCCATGAAGGTCAGGTCCTCCCCCACTTCGATGGCGATCCGTGAGAAGCCGGCCATGGTCAGGCGGGTTAGAAAGGTGGCCGGCTCAACCGGGTTGTAGGTGTCGCCCTCATGGAACCAGTGCAGGCCCTGGTTGGCCAGACTGTCCGACCCCAACAGCACCCCGCCGGGACGGAGCACCCGGAAGGCTTCCATCAGTAGCCGGTCCTGCTGGGCGACGGTGGGCACGTGGTGGAGCATGGTGAAGCTGGCAACGGAGCTGAAGGAGCGGTCCTTGAAGGGCATGGCGCTGCCGCTCCCCACCACCACCGCGACGTTGGCACCCCGGTAGCGGCGCGCCAGCCGAGCGGCGGCCCCCTCGTCCACCTCAAGCACGGTCAGGTGAGGCACCAACTGGCAAAGCTGCGCGGTGGCGGCGCCCGGGCCCGGGCCGACCTCCAGCATGGCGTCGCCGAAGTCGACACGGGTGCTGAGCGGCGTGATGAACCGCTCCGTGATGTGCTTGGCCCATCTGGCGCTGGAGCACAGGCGGGCGTGGCGCTCATTCATGCAGCCGACTCTAGGCTCGGGCCCGCGGCCGGCCAAGGCCGCGCGCCGCCAACCTTTGTCGCTGTCCCGCCACCTCAGCGCCGGAAACGTTTCTCCCCTCGAGCACGGTCACGAGGGGTAGTCTGCGGCCATGGCAGCGGGGCTAGCGGTCCCGCCCGGGCACCCACCCGAGGTACCCGGCCGGGCGCTCGAGGTGGTGATCTTCCCGATGCGGGCGGGCCTCACCTATGAGCGCCACTCGCACCGCGACCACCAGCTGGCCTGGGCCTCGAGCGGGATCCTGAGCGTGGAGACGGACCACTCAAGCTGGGTTCTGCCCTCGACACGCGCGTTGTGGATCCCTGCTGGAGTGCTCCACGAGACCAGCGCCTCGAGCAACGCCACCATGCGCAGCGTCTACGTCCGGCCTGCGCGCTGCCCAGTGGAGTGGCGCCACCCGACGCCAGTCGCCGCCTCCCCCCTGCTGGCCGAGATGATCGGGCACCTGGAGCGGCCGGACGGGGATCCCGGGCGGCGCTCCCGCGGCGAGCAGTTCTTCTTCGACCTCCTGGAGCCGCTCTCCAGCGCCACCATCGAGGTGCGTCTCCCGCGCGACCCGCGCGCCGCCCGCGTGGCACGCGCTCTGCAGGCGGACCCGGGAGACGGCCGGGACCTCCGCGACTGGGGTAGGGAGGTCGGTGCCAGCGAGAGGACCCTGGGCCGGGAGTTCGCTCGGACCGGAACCTCGTTTCGGCAGTGGCGGACGCTCAATCGCCTGCGCGCGGCGCTGCCTACGCTAGCCGCCGGCAAGCCGGTGAGCCAGGTCGCCCTGGAGGTGGGCTACGAGACGACCAGCGCCTTCGTGGCCGCCTTCCGGCGCGAGACCGGGCTAACGCCGCGCGCCTACTTCGCCGCCCACCCCGCCGACCCGCTCGACACCTAGGCAGGCCTCCGGTACGAGTGTCAGCCTCCGGCCGGCAAGCGGGCGGTGGCGCCAACGGTGAGCTGCGCCTTCGGGGTCCCGTTTCGCGCCCCCCCGAGGAGGCGCTGGGCCCCATGACCCTTGAGTGCGCCGCCGCGACGGCGTTACTCGCCGGTAACCCCGTCCAGCAGCTCTCTGGTGGAGTCGGCGTGGCCGGCGTGGCGCGCTGTCTCGTTAATCAGGTGCAGCAGCACCCAGCGCAGGTCGCGGCCCCGGCCGCGCACCGAGGGCTCGCTAAGCGAGGGTAGCCGGCGCACCAGGGCGTCGGTCTGCTCCGCCCGGGCTCGATAGCGCTGCAGCGCTAGGCCGATGGGCAGCTCGGGACCGGGGAGGAACTCGCTCTCGTCCCGGC
>JBOHUK010000191.1:0-2278 GCA_050734395.1 Candidatus Dormibacteria bacterium | reverse complement strand
TGAGACTGGCCAGGGTGGCCGCCAGCACCATGATCGGGAAGAAGGAGAAGAGCATGTTCCAGGCGACCAGGGTCGCCTGGTTAGGCCCGTTCTCCCGCAGGTAGCGGGCCACCACCCGAACCGGCAGTAGGCGCCGCAGGCGCGCGAGCCACGACTTCACCAAGCCGACGGTAGAGCAGCCGGTGTGAGTTCGGGGCGGACCAATTGCGAGCGCGGAGGTGACTGCTAACCTTCCCCCACCGGGTGGTGGAGTCGCAGATCAGGTGGAGGCAGAGGAGTTGGACGCCCCCAGACCCGGTGCCACCGCGGCCGCCGTCTGGGTCCGAGGGCTGCGCAAGAGCTACGGCCCGGTCGAGGCGGTGCGCGGCATCGACCTTGAGGTAACCCAAGGCCAGATCGCCGCGCTGCTCGGACCCAATGGAGCCGGCAAGACCACCACCATGGAGATCATCGAGGGCCTGCGCAAGCCCGACGCCGGTGAGGTGCGGGTTCTGGGCAAGAGCCCGGAGCAAGCCCGGGCCCGGGTCGGCGTCCAGCTCCAGGAGGGCGCTCTCTACCCCGACCTCACCTGTTCTGAGTGCCTGCGCCTCTTCGGCCACCTCTACGGCTGGGAGGCCAACCCCCAGGCGCTGCTGGCGCTGGTGGGCCTGGAGGAGGTGGCGGACAGGCGCACTGAGCGTCTCTCCGGGGGCCAGAAGCGTCGACTGCAGATCGCGCTGACCCTCTGCAACGACCCGGAGCTGGTCATCTTGGACGAGCCCACGACCGGACTGGACCCGCTGAGCCGCCGCCAGACCTGGTTGATGATCGAGAACCTGCACCGCCAGGGGCGGACCGTGTTGCTCACCACCCACTACATCGAGGAGGCGGAGCGGCTGGCGGAGTCGGTCTACATCATCGATCAGGGTCAGGTGGTCGCCCAGGGGAGCCCCCAGGAGTTGGTGGCCAGCCTCGGGGCCGCCGCCACCGTCAGCGTCGCCGGGCCCTCGGACGCGGAGCTTCGCGACCTCCCCGGGGTCACTCGCGCCGAGTGGCAGGGCGGGCGCTGGCAGCTCCAGGGGCGCGAAGTGGGGTTGATCCTCACCGGCCTGAGCCAGCGCCTGGGTGAGGCCGCGCTGCGCGACGTCTCGATCCGGCCTCCCAGCCTCGAGGACGTCTTCCTCGCCCGCACCGGGCACTCCATCGCCCCGGGAGAGGCTGCCTGATGAGCTCGCCCGCCCCGGCGCCGCAGTCCTTCGCCACCTTCCGCAGCCGCGGGCCCTGGCTGCCGCTGATCTCGCTGACGCGCGCCAACGTCACCCTGCTGCTGCGCAATCGCCAGGTCATGGTCTTCAACGTGCTCGTGCCGCTCCTGCTGATCGTGATCTTCGGCGGCCTCTTCCAGGGCGGCAAGACCCAAGTCGACCTGGCCGCGCCGCGGCAGGACCTCGCCGCATTCCGCCAGGTCCTGTCCAACAAGTCCTTCAGCGTCAGCGAGGTCCCGGCCTCCCAGGCTCGCAGTGACGTCGTCAACGGCAAGGCGTCCTTTGCGCTGGTCGTCCCTCAGGACACCCTGGCGCCGCTGCGGGTGCGGGTCCTGGAGAACCAGTCCAACGTCACCGAGAACGGGGCCCTGACCGCAGTCGCCATCTCCGCGGTCGGGGTTCTGAACCAGGAGCTCCTCGGGGTGGCGCCCAAGGCGGTTCCGCAGGTGGACCCGGTGAAGGCGTCCGGGGGCGCCCGCACCAGCTCACTGGCCAACAGCAGCTACATCCAGTTCCTGACCCCGGGGATCGTGGCCTACGCCGTTCTCCTCGGAGGATTGGGGGCGGGCATCCGGGTGGTGGCGGACCGGGAGCGCGGGGTGCTGCGCCGGGTGCGGGCGACGCCGATGCCGGTCTGGGCCTTTCTCGCCAGCAGCGTCATGTCCCAGCTGATCCTGGTGGCGATCCAGGTGGCCGTTCTCCTTGGTATCGGCCACCTGCTCTACGGGGTGGGGCTGGGACCCTCGCCGGGGCCGGTCCTGTTAATGATCCTGGTGGGGAGTTGCTGCTTCCTGGCCGCGGGCTTCGTCATCTCTGGGCTCGCCAACCGCGAGGAGGCGGCGATCATCATCGTCAACCTGGTGGCACTGCCGCAGCTCTTCGTTGCCGGCATCTTCTACCCACTCTCGGGCGCGCCACAGTGGCTGCAGAAGCTCAGCATTGTCATGCCGCTCACCTACTTCAGCGACGGGTTGCGCGGGCTGATGGCGGAGGGCAACACTCTCGGCCAAGCGGGCGTGGACCTGCTGGTTCTG
>JBOHUK010000190.1:0-1075 GCA_050734395.1 Candidatus Dormibacteria bacterium | reverse complement strand
CCCCCGGAGCCGGCGCCGGCAGCCTGGGCAGGTAGCCCGGGGGGCTGACCACCCGCAGGTCCAGGCCCAGCACCCCGGCCGCCTCGATCCAGGAGTTGCAGACGTTGTTGCCGTCGCCGATGAACGTCACCCGGGCCCCCTCCAGCCGGCCCAGCTGCTCCAGCACGGTCAGGCAGTCCGCCAGGATCTGGCAGGGATGACCGAGGTCGGTCATGGCGTTGATGACCGGGTGGCTCATGCTGTCCGCCAGCCCACGCAAATCGCGGTCGGAGGGGATGCGGGCGACCAGCCCGGACACCAGGCGGTCCAGGATCCGCCCCACGTCGGCCACCGACTCCCGCCGGCCCATATCGATCTCGCGATCGAACAGCGCGATGGGATGGCCGCCCAGGCGGTGGATGGCCGACTCGAACGAGACCCTTGTGCGGTTGCTGGGGCGCAGGAAGATCAGCGCCAGCGACTGCCGCGCCAGCGGCGTGCCCGGGTCGCGACCCGCCTTCAGCTGGGCGGCCGCCTCCATCAGCCCGGTGAGCTCGGGCCTGCTGAGATCGGAAACCGCCAGGAAGTCTCGACCCCGGAGGTCGACCACCATGTCACCCCCTGCCGCTGCCGGCGTCACCGCGGCGCCGGGCTCGGTGCTGGAACGTGGACTTGGACTTGAGCTGTTACCGCTTGGTGTACTGGGGCGCCTTGCGAGCGCGTTTCAACCCGGGCTTCTTGCGCTCCTTCATCCGTGGATCACGGGTCATCAGGCCCGCCGCTTTGAGCGGCGCCCGGAAGGCGGGGTCCCAGGCGCAGAGCGCTCGGGCCAGACCGTGAGCGACAGCGCCCGCCTGGCCCGCGACCCCGCCGCCCGCGACCTTTACTGAGACTCGGAAGCGGTCCTGAGCTTGCGCCACCCGCAGCGGGCGCAATGCCATCTCCTCGAGCTCCCGGCGGCCGAAGTGGCGCAGGGGCTCGCGCTCGTTGATCACGGCGCCCCCGGCGCCGCGGTAGATGCGCACCCGCGCCACGGCGGTCTTGCGCCGCCCGGTGCCGTAGGCGTACCGGTCCTGGTCCTGGTCCATCAGAGCTC
>JBOHUK010000189.1:0-20559 GCA_050734395.1 Candidatus Dormibacteria bacterium | reverse complement strand
CAACTGCTGCGACGTGACCACGGCAGCGCCCAGCGCCTGCTGGTGGAGGCGACCTGGCACTCCTCCCTGCGCTCCGCCCACCGGGCCATCACCTTCGTCTTCGACGGCCCGGCCCCCCAGGGCGGCCCTGGCTCGCGCACCGGGCTTCGGCTCCTCTATCCCGAGCCCGGCCAGAGCGCTGACCAGCGCATCCTCGAGGTGGTCGCCCAACTCCGGCACGCGAGGTCTGGGGTGTTGGTGGCCAGCAGCGACCGCGGGCTGCGCGACCTGGTCCGCGGGCTCGGAGGCAACACGGTGGGCGCCCAGGCGGTGCTGCAGAAGCTGGGCGGAGCCCCAGCAGGGCCGCGGTCGACGCCGGCCAAGGAGGCGGGCAAGCCGCTCCCCTCACCCATGGACACCCAGGACTGGCTGCGCCGCTTCGAAAAACGCCGCCCCGGTGGCGGTCAGAAGGCCGGCGACTCCCGGTAGCTGCCGAAGACCTCCTCGAGCGCCGCCACGATCTCGCCCTCGGTGCAGCGGGCCTGCACCGCCCGGATCAGGGGCGGCATCAGGTTGTCCTCACCGCGGGCCGCCTCCCCCAGCTCCTCCAGGCGGTTCTGGGCCGCCTCGCCGTCGCGCTCCGCGCGCAGCCGCCCTAGCCGCTCCACCTGCTGGCGCTCCACCCCGGGGTCGATCTGGAGCAGCTGGGGCGCCTCGCCGGAGGAGCTGGTGAAGGCGTTGACCCCGACCACGATCCGCTCGCCCTGGTCCAGCTGCTGCTGGTAGTGGAAGGCGGCGTCGGCGATCTCCCGCTGGAAGAAGCCGGACTCGATGCAGGCCAGCACCCCGCCGCGAGCGTCGATCTCGGCGAAGTAGGCCTCGGCCGCCGCCTCCATGCGGTTGGTGAGATCCTCGACGAAGTACGAGCCGCCCAGGGGGTCGATGGTGGCGGTGACCCCGGTCTCGTAGGCGATGATCTGCTGGGTGCGCAGCGCGATCTGAGCCGCCTTCTGGGTGGGCAGCGCCAGCACCTCGTCCATGGCGTTGGTGTGCAGCGACTGGGTTCCCCCCAGCACCGCCGCCAGCGCCTCGAGAGCGGTGCGGGCGATGTTGTTCTCCACCTGCTGGGCGGTGAGCGAGCAGCCCGCGGTCTGGGTGTGGAAGCGCAGCCTCCAGGAGCGCTCGTCCTTCGCCCCGAAGCGCTCCCGCAGCCGCCGAGCCCAGATCCGCCGCGCCGCTCGGTACTTGGCCACCTCCTCGAAGAAGTCGAGATGGCTGTTGAAGAAGAAGCTCAGCTGCGGGGCGAAGTCGTCGACCGCCATCCCCGCCGCCACCCCGGCCTCGACGTAGGCGAAGCCGTCGGCCAGGGTGAAGGCCAGCTCCTGGACCGCGGTCGAGCCCGCCTCCCGGATGTGGTACCCGGAGATGGAGATGGGGTGCCAGCGGGGCACGCGCTGCTGGCAGAAGGCGACCACGTCGGTGACCAGCCGCAAGCTCGGGCGCGGCGGGAAGATGTACTCCTTCTGTGCGATGTACTCCTTGAGGATGTCGTTCTGCAAGGTCCCGCCCAGACGCTCGAGCGGGATGCCCCGGGCCTCGGCCACCGCCAGGTACATCGCCAGCAGGATGGCGGCCGGGGAGTTGATGGTCATCGAGGTGGTGACCGCCGCCAGGTCGATGCCCTCAAAGAGCTGCTCCATGTCCAGGAGGGAGTCGACAGCCACCCCGCAGCGCCCCACCTCACCGAGCCCCCTGGGGTCGTCGGAGTCCCGCCCCATCAGGGTGGGCAGGTCGAAGGCGACCGAGAGCCCGGTCTGCCCCTCCTGGAGCAGGAAGCGGTAGCGCTGGTTGGTCTCGGCGGCGCTGCCGAAGCCCGCGAACTGGCGCATGGTGAAGAGCTTGTCGCGGTACATCGAGGGATACACCCCCCGGGTGAATGGGTACTCCCCGGGGTAGCCGATCGTGTCGGCATAGTCGGCAGCGGGCAAGGCGGAGGGGCCGTAGAGCGGCTCCACCGGCAACCCGGAGAGCGTCTCGGCCGGGGGCAGGAAGGCGCCCTCCGCCCGGGCCGCCCGCGACTCCCGGAAGCGCTTCGCCCAGCGCTCCAGCGCCTCCGCGTCCTCGGCCGCCCGCGGCTTCTGGTCCAGCATCGCCTTCACCTCTTGAGGGCGGCCGCCCAGCGGCCAGCCCATCTCATCTTGCGCCCTGAGCGGCCGAGGCGCTCCAGGATCCGCTCCGCTGCCGCCTCCGGGTCCGCCCGGGCGGGGTCCTCGCTCAGCAGCCCCTCTCCGCCGCGCTCCAGCTCCGAGCGGGCGAAGGCGGCCGCCCGGGCGGCGACCAGCTCCACCGCCTGGTCGCGCAAGCGCCGCTGCGCCCGCACCTGCCCCTGGCCGCTCTCCCGCAGGTGGACGCGATGCGCCTCGAGCGCCGCCGCCAGCTCGCCCACCCCCTGGCCCCCCTGAGCGGCGACCGTCTCCAGCACCGGGACCCGCCAGCCCGCCTCGTCCCGGGGACGGCGGACCAGGTCCTTGAGCTCACGGCGCACCCGGTCGGCGCCGGGCAGGTCAGCCTTGTTGACGGCGAAGATGTCGGCCACCTCGGTGATCCCCGCCTTGATCGCCTGGACCCCATCCCCGGTCACCGGCGTCGTGACCACCACCACCGTGTCGGCGATCTCGCACACCTCCAGCTCCGACTGGCCCACCCCCACCGTCTCCACGACCACCCGCTCCCAGCCCAGGGCGTCCAGCAGCCGCACCGCCCCGCGGGTGGCGAGCGCCACCCCGCCCAGATGGCCGCGGGCGCCCATGGAGCGGATGAAGACCCCGGGGTCTAGGGCGTGGCGCTGCATCCGCACCCGGTCGCCCAGGATGGCTCCGCCGCTGAAGGGACTGTTGGGATCCACCGCCAGGATGGCCACCCGCCGGCCCTCCGCCCGCCAGCGCTCGGTGAGGCCGTCGACCAGGGTGCTCTTGCCGCTCCCCGGGGGGCCGGTCACCCCAACCACCTGGTTGGGGACCCGCTTCGGGGTCGCGGCCTCCTGCAGCTCTCGCACCAGTAGCCCCGTCCCCGGCGCGCCCTGCTCGAGCTCCGAGATCGCGCGGGCGAGGGCGCGCGTGTCGCCCTGGAGCAGGGCCCCTTTGTCCACTAGGCGGCATGCTAGAGCGGCCGGGGCGGGCGAAGCGGGGGGATCTGTCCCTTACCCCCGCTTGGGGTGCCTGGCGCGCACCCCGAGAGGTTGAGCAGCAGCAGCGCCGCCGCGAGCGCCGCGGGCGGACGGCCTGCCCGAGCCCTGCCCATCTCTCCGCCTTTCCGCCCGGCTAGATGATCTCCATCCGCAGCCGCTCCACCGAGACCAGTCGCATGGTGCTCCAGGCGGCGGCCACCGCCCCCGCCAGCAGCAGGAGCACCAACCCCAGGAACAGGATCACGGCGGGCAGCGCCGGCAGCCCCACCTGCAGCGGTGGCCCCCCGGCGATGGAGACGAACTCGGGCACGGAGGGTAGGGCCGCCACCGCCGCCCCCAGCCCCGCCAGCATCCCCAGGATGGTGGCCGGGACCAGGATCAGTAGCTGCTCGCCCACGAGCGCCAGGAAGAGCGAGCGCCGGGAGATCCCCGCCACCTCCAGCATCGCCGACTCGTACGAGCGCTGCCGCGAGCTCAGCGTCAGCGCCAGGACCGTGGAACCCAGTGCCAGCATCGCCGCCGCCGCCGCGGCGAAGAGGAAGAAGAGCCCGGCCAAGGCGGGCCCGCTCTGCTCGTAGCGGGAGAGCAGCCGGGCGGGGGTGGTGGTCTTCTCGACGACCAGTCCCTGGCGGCGGAGTGCGGTGAGCACCTGGGCCGGGGCGTGGGGGGCCAGCCAGACGTAGTCGTGAGCCCCGATCGGATACGAGGTCTCCGAGTCCAGCGCGGTGGGCAGATCCATCAGCACCCCGAATTGGCCCACCCCGGGCAGAGCCAGCGCCTCAACCTTGGTGTTGAGGTAGATCGGGGTGCCGTCGAAGTCGATGTCGCCGTTGACCCCCGGGTTGCTGGGCTGGCTGGCGTAGGTGCTCACCGCCGGCAGGGTGGCGGGCAGGGGCCCGGGGATCAAAGCCGGGGGCAGGAGCTGGGTGGGCTGCTCGTTGAAGGTCAGCAGCACCCCCTTGCCCACCTGCTGGAGGGAGGCCCCGGTGGAGGGCAGCCAGTAACTGGTCTTGTCCAGGGGCACGGTGGTCGAGGTCCAGTGACCGCCGCTGCCGGACTGGATCTGCTGGAACTGGATCGAGAAGATGGTCGAGACCACCCCGGCCCCACTCGGCGCCCAGTAGGGCTGGATCGAGGTGACCCGACAGCCGCCGACACAGCTGGCGGGGAGGGCCGCCTCATAGGTGTGCACCCCGGTGCGCATGAAGCCGAAGTCGGCGACCGAGATGAAGCCGCCGTTGTCGATCAGGTTGAACTGCAGGTCCGGAGGCCCGGCGGGCTGTCCGAAGTAGTCGGCCCGGATCCGCGCCTCCCGCCCGGTGAGCACCAACTGCGGCGGCACCCGCCCCCGCAGCCAGCTAACCACCTTGGCGATGCCGGTCTTGCTGATGTCCTCGGGCCAGTAGGCCACCTTCTGCAGGCGCTGTGCGTCGTAGGCGACCAGCGTCTGGCCAAAGGTCTTGGTCTCCTCCACCGCCATCGCGTAGCGCCCGCTCGGGTCGGCGCGCCGCACCGCCGCGACGAGGCTCACCGAGGCCGGCACCCGCACGTTCAGGACCCGGGCCGCCCCGGTCTCGAAGTTGGCTCGGTCGACGCGGTTGGATTGGGAGACGACGAAGGCTTCTGCGGCGAAACAGGCCAGGGCCGACGCCACCACCACCACCAGCATCTGGCGCGACATGGTCGGGCGGCGCAGCACCTGGCGCACCGCCAGGGTGGCGGCCAGGCGGTGCGAGCCCTCGGTCCAACGCAGGCCCAGGCGGCAGAGGTAGGGCAGCAGACGCATCCCGATCACCGCCAGCGCCAGGGCCAGCAGCCCCGGCGTCAGCAGCGACAGCGGATTGGGCTGGCCGCCGCTCAAGACTCCCGAGTGGACCAGTTCCACCAGGCCCCCGACAGCCAGCGCCACCGCCCCGCCGTCGAGCAACGCCCGGGCGACCGGGGAGGGCGCGACGTGCGTCCCCTGGACCTCCTCGAGGAGCCGGCGGCCGAGGATCCGCCGCGAGCCCACGGCGGTGGCCAGCACCCCGCCGGCGAAGGCGGCCAGGGCGGCGAAGAAGACGGGCGGGGTGAACAGCAGGTCCGAGCTGTGCAGCAAGGTCGGCGAGGCGATGGCCACGACCGCCCAGCCGAGCAGGAAGCCGAGCGGCAGGGCAAGCAGCACCAGGGTCATCGGCTCCGCCAGCCCCGCTCGGATGACCGCCCCCCGCGGGAAGCCGTGCAGCTTGGTGAGCGCCACCTCCTTGAGGCGCGTCTCCTCGGTGCGCACTACCAGCCCGTAGAGCACGACCAGGGTGAGCAGGACCAGCTGCAGGTCCACCACCACCACGATCGCCGCCATCAAGTTGGCCTGGTGCTGATAGTCGGCGAGAGTGGTGAAGAGGTTGCTGGAGACGATCAGCCCCAGCAGCTGGGTCGCCCGACGGTCATAGGTGTCGACGCTGTGGCTGAGCCGGGGCAGCTGGGCCACGGCGGCCCGGGGCACCCTAAGCGGGAATTGCGCCATGGAGATGGAGTACTGCCCGGCCACCGCTCCCTTGGTCGTCCACATGGCGTCCAGCTGGGGCGGGGTGGCGTTGGGCTGGAACCCGAAGTAGTTGTCGCCGAGCCAGTAGGCGGCGTCGGGGTTGCCCTCGCGCACGATTCCCACCACCCGGAGCGACTGTCCCGAGGGCTCCAGGGGCACGAAGGTCTGGCCGGGAGCGTGGCGGTTGCGGCCCACCGCATGGCTCTTGGGCACCTCGGGGACGACCGCGCCCCCCAGGCCGAGGTGCAGGAAGCTGGCGTCGTCCTCGGTGATCACCACCTGGCGCGACCCCTGGGCGCAGTGCCCTTTGACAAAGTGGAGGTGCGAGCAGACCCCGGGGCGGTAGATCAGGTCCGCCAGCGACTGGTCGACCCCGACCCGGATGCCGACATCCTCGGTGTAGGTGCCGGGCTCGAAGTAGTGGCGCATCATCGCCGAGGAGCGCTCCAGCTCAAGGCCCAGGGTGGCCATGCCCGCCGACCGCTGGGACTCCACGGTCGCCAGCGCCGTGATCGCGGTCTGGCTGGCCCCGACCCCGACCAGGGTGCTGTGCAGGACGGTGCCGTCGGCGGTGCCCAGATACAAGGGGCCGGCGGTGGCGGACAGCACCGCCAGGGTGGCCACCAGGAGGACCAGAGCGGACGTCCCCAGGCGCCACCGCAGCCCCCGCCAGAGGAGTCCCAGGCGCTCCATCATCGACCTCCGCGCAGCAGCACTGCCGCCCGATAGCCTACTCCGGACGGCTGCCAGAGCCGGCGCGGCATCGCCTGCTGCCGGCGCTCCGCCAACGCAGACGCTTCGTAGCGTCGGCCGGGACTGGGATCAGGCGGCGGGCTGGCGGGGGACCCGCTGCGCGGGAGCGACCACTTCGGGATGCAAAGGAACTCCCGTCGGGGCCAGCGGGGGCGGTTGCGGTCGGGTGATAACCCCATCGGGCAGCGCCTCGCCGCAGACCGGGCATTGAGCGGGCACGACTCCTCCTCTCAGGCCTCCGGGCCTCTAGCCCTAGTAACGCCCGAGGACCGCGCTGGGTTCACGGGCGGCTCCTCCCACCATGCGCCTACATCCTGGGCGGCACCTGAGCCCGGGCTGAGGATTGGCTGAACGGGAGCAGCAGCTCGCTACCGGCGCAGCTCAGCGTCGTGCGAGTTCCTGCCTTCGCCGAGGCGGGACCACGCCCGCAGCGAGCCCGAGAACAGGTCGCGGGCGACGGGGGCGGTCGGCGGCAACTCCTCCATCAGCTGGGCCAGCTCCGCTCCGTAGCGTTCCCGGAATCGCGGGGGATAGAGGGCCAGGGCCAAGCGACAGCGCAGCGGGAGGCGCCGGGTCACCCGGCCTCGTCGCGGGTGGCCAGCCCCGGGGAGAAGGGGCCGCGGTCCTGGATGTGGCCGCTGATCCGCAGGAACCGCGCCATCGCCTCGACCTGCGTTTCGAGGGTCTGGCGGCCCTTGGTGGTGAGTCGGTAGGGACGCCGGCGCCCATCCGGGGGGAGCGCCTCCACCAGCCCGTAGGACTCGAGCCGGGAGAGGGCGCCGTACAGGGTTCCCGGTCCGAGGTTGATCCCCGCCTGCTTGCGCACCTCCTGCACGATGGCATAGCCGTGGCGGGGACGGTCCGCGAGGCTGGAGAGCACCAGCAGCCCGGGGTCTCGCCAGCTGGGACGCCCGGGCTGCTTCACTAGGAACCTCTGCTGAACTGAACTACTTTGACGATGTACTGCGATGTACCGCGTCGTGTTGTATCATAGTGCAGTCTACCAGACTGCGACCTATCAGGCGAGCAGATGCTTGGCGATCACCACCCTCTGGATCTGGTTGGTCCCCTCGTAGATCTGGGTGATCTTGGCGTCGCGCATCATCCGCTCGACGGGGAACTCGTTGATGAAGCCATAGCCGCCCAGGACCTGGACGGCGTCGGTAGTCACCTTCATAGCCGTGTCGGAGGCGACCAGCTTGGCCATGGCCGCGAGCTCGGTGATGCGCGGGTCGCCAGCGTCGACCGCCTCGCAGGCGCGGTGGGTCAGGCAGCGAGCGGCCTCCACCTGTGCCGCCATGTCGGCCAACAGGAACTGGATCCCTTGGAAGTCGGCGATGGGACGGCCAAACTGGCGGCGCTGGTTGGCGTAGGCGACCGCCTGCTCCAGGGCGCCGGCTGCGATGCCCACTGCCTGGGCGGCGATCTGCGGGCGCGACCGGTCCAGCACCCCCATGGCGATCCGGAACCCCTCCCCCTCGGCTCCCAGGCGCCGGGAGGCGGGGACCCGGCACTGGCTGAAGACCAGCTCGGCGGTGTTACTGCCCCGGATCCCCAATTTGCCGTGGATCTGGTTCCGGGCCAGGCCCGGGGTCTCGCCGTCGACCAGGAAGGCGGAGATGCCGCGGCTTCCCTGACCCGGGTCGGTGACGGCGAAGACGACGATCAGGTCGGCCACGCCGCCGTTGGTGATCCAGGTCTTGGTGCCGTCGAGGATGTATTCGTCGCCCTCGCGTCGAGCCCGCGTCGCCATCGCGCCGGGATCGCTGCCGGCATCGGGCTCACTGAGGGCGTAGGCGGCGATCTTGGCCCCGCTGGCCAGCTGGGGCAGGAACTCCCGCTGCTGCTCGGTACTGCCACCCAGAAGCAGCGGATACCCCCCCAGGGCTTGGACCGCCAGCAACAGCGCCGAGGTGGCGCACACCTGGGCCACCTCCTCCACCGCCAGCGCCAGCGTGAGGGCGGACCCCGAGATCCCCTCGAACTCGGGGGTGAACGGGATGGCAAAGAGGTCGTGCTGCCGAAAGAGCTCGACTATGTCCCAGGGAAACTCAGCGCTGCGATCGATCTCAGCGGCCCGGGGGGCCACCTTGGATCGAGCGAGTTCACGCACCAAGGCCTGGAGGGTAGCCCTCTCCGCCGAGATCTCAACCGCCATTAGCCTGACCTCCTTCCGATCCCCCAGCCGGCCGCTCCCTCACCGGGATTGTAGGTCGGCGAGCAGCGCCTGAGTATCGTCCTACGAAGCCTGCACGGTGCCCTCGATTCCACCATCGATGCGTGCGTCATGTACGCCGCTACGTGGGCGAAACGAATCTGAGCAGTCGTCATGGGCGCCCATAAGCGCCTCACGGAACTTCGACGATTGGTTCTCGTGGTTCTCGCGCCCGTGCGCGACGCAGGTGACATCTTGCTCGTCCCGGCGGAGCGAGCTTTCTGCTGGAGCGCAGCGCGGGTCACCGCACTACGAAGCTACAGCATGGACATCTCCATGTGCCGGCGGCGGCGCTGATTACAGACAGTTCGGTAAAGGCGGACGCAAAGAACCCAAGAAAACGTGCGCGCTAGCCACATGACTACTCGACTCTGGTTGGCATTTGGCTGGTGGTTGGAGACGGTCCCTGGCCACCGCCGTGGCCACTCCCTGCTACGATTCGTGCTTGCCCGCAGGTGCTGTACGACCGTCGCGATTCTAGCGACGGCATATGGCAGAGCCAACTCTACGTTACGCGAAGTGGTGGCGCCCGCTCGGCGCGGAGCCTGGTCTGGTCCATCACCTTTCCCGGCGACAACTTGTCCGACGCGGGTAACATGGCGGGGTTCTGTCGCTCAGTTGTCAAGGGGGAGTGTCACGCGTCCGGCCGAGCTTGAGACTCAACGGCTCATCCTGCGCACGTGGCTTCCCGAGGATCGCGTGCTCTTTGCCGCGTTGAACGCCGACCCGGCGGTGATGGAGCAGTTCCCCCGCACCATGACTCCCGAGCAGAGCGACACGCTTGCGGACCGGATCGCGCGGGAGTTCGCGGTGGACGGTTGGGGGCTTTGGGCAGTCGAGGTGAAGGGTGGAGCCCGCTTCATCGGGTTCGTCGGGCTCCACCCCGTGCCGTTGCGCGTTCACTTTGCTCCGGCCGTGGAGATCGGGTGGCGCTTGGCCCAGGAGCACTGGGGGTTCGGTTACGCGACCGAGGCGGCGAGAGAAGCAATGGCCTTCGGGTTCGACAACATTCTGCTACCGGAGATCGTCTCGTTCACCAGCACCACCAATGTTCGCTCCGAGCGGGTGATGCAGCGGATAGGGATGCACCACGACCCGCGAGATGACTTCCAGCACCCTCGCATCCCGCAGGGGCATCCACTCGGACGTCAGGTTCTGTACCGGTTGGATCGGCCCAGTTGGCTGACTTCGGTGGGTCGCATCCGCCCAGAGTCGCCGGAGCGAGGGGTTTGAGGGAGTTCGCCTTCGACGGGCAGGTGGCCAGCCAGGCAGAGGCGGTGGCAGCGGCATTGGCATCCACCGACCCGCCCACGCTCGATCCCGCCAAGCCCTTGGTCTTCACAGGGATCGGCACGTCATGGCACGCGTGTCGCGTGGCTTCCTACTGGGTCACAGAACTCTCGCGGGGCCGGGTCACCGCAAGGGCGGTCGAGGCGCACGAGCTGGCGCTCCAGGGTCCGTTGGCGCGTGGCGACCAAGTGGTGGTAGTGAGCCACCGGGGTAACAAACGCTTTCCGCTGGCGGTGCTCGCCCGGGCAAGGGAGCTGGGGGCGCTGACGGTGGTGGTGACTGGCCAGGGCAATCCCGACATCGACGCGGATCACGTCATGCGGACGTGCCCAGATGAGCGCGCCAGCACCCACACCGCCTCCTACCTCACGGCTCTCGCCGTCCTGGGCGAACTCGTGGGCAGGATGTTGGGAGCCAGCGCAGCCGAGTTCCTTGACCGCCTCCACCACATTCCTGATCCGATCGCGGCCACTCTGGCCTTGCCCGCTCCGGTCCAGGTTGCCGCGCGACTCGCCGGAAGGTCGCCACTGGTGGTGACCGGATTCGGGATCGATGCCATCACGGCCGCCGAAGCCGCCCTGAAGCTCAAAGAAGGCGCGTACGTGTTTGCGGAAGGCCTGTCGGAGGAGTTCGCCCTGCACGGCACCCCGGCCGCGTTCGACGCGGAAATGGCAGGGATCCTGATCAGCCCCGGAGGGGACGATGCAGGCAGGTTCACCGAGCTCGCGGAACTCCTAGCCACGCTTGGGCTTGAGGTGGTGACCTGCGGTCCGCCTAGGCTGCACGAACTGGCCTTCGCCGATGTGCCCTACCTTTTAAGGCCGCTCGTGACCATCATCCCGTTGCAACGTCTGGTGGGAGAGCTGGCACGGATCCGGGGCAGCAACCCCGATACGACCAGGTCCGACCAAGAGCCCTGGGCTTCAGCGATTGGCCGGATTCGTCTCTAGTCCGGACGCCGGGTCTGGAGACACCGTGCTCTGCGCGGATACTGGTGGTATGGCCGAGCTTCTTGCAAAGCGTCGACGGGCAGCGCGGATCATCCTTGTTGACTCGTCTGGGCGAGTCCTACTCTTTCGGGGCGCTGATCCGGCGCGCCCAGGAGCGGGCACTTGGTGGTTCACGCCGGGCGGAGCTGTCGAGCCGGGCGAGTCCTCTGAGGCTGCGGCTCAGCGTGAACTGAAGGAGGAGACTGGACTGGAGGTTGACAGCCTGGGACCGGTAGTACTTCACCGGCACGTCGATCACGAGTTTGAGGGCGGGCACTACTCGCAAGAGGAAGACTATTTCCTGGTGCGCTGTGCCAATTTCGAGGTCAGCGAAGATGGTTGGACTGAAGGCGAGCGCCGAGTTGTCGAGGAGCACCACTGGTGGCTGGCCGATGAGCTGCGGGCAACCCCTGCCACCGTATATCCGGATGGGCTTGTGACCTTTCTCGATAACCTTCAGTAACGTCCAAGCGTGTCAGAGGGCGCCTCGCGTGCCCTGGAGAGCCGCCAGGCTGCTGGTTGGCGGTTGGGTGGGAGCGCTATGTGTGGCGCATGCGACCCGGCTAGCGACCCTTCGGACGCGTAGTGGGTCGCCTCGCATCCGCCCCATCCCACATTCCGCTTGCCGGTACCATCGCCAACGGCGGGCTGTCCGCCCAGTTCGGTCAGCCCGCGATCACCGCCCACTTTAGGGACACGAGGAGAGTAAGTATGGCAGCGGATCATCGGGGCGCCTCCGACGACGAGAGGGTGGTGGATTTTCTGCGGGGGCAGCGCGAAACGGTCTTGGCGATCGTCGCGGGACTGGACGAGAAGGCGTGGCACCGCTCGGTGGTGCCCACCGGCTGGACCCCGGCCGGGATGCTGGAGCACCTGGGCGGGGCCGAGTGGCACTGGTTTCAGGGTGTAGTTGCCGGGAAGGAGCCCGAGCTTCCCGATGACCTCAGTGAGGAGCAGCCCAGGTACGACCCCCAGACAGTGGTGTTCACCTCGGACGAGCCCTCGACGGAGGTCATCGCCTTCTACCGCGACCAGTGCGCGGAGTCGGACGCCGTGCTGGCAACCACACCGTTGTCGGCACGGCCACGCGGTAAGCACGGACTCGGCGAATTCGAGCCACCGGATGTTCGTTGGGTCGTACTGCACATGATCGAGGAGACCGCTCGGCATGCCGGGCATCTGGACATCGCGAGAGAACTCCTCGACGGCAGGGTCCGGCTGGGTGGCCGTTGACTAGCGGTAGGTGAGCCCGGAGACCCGGGCGCGGCGCTCGGCGCCGGAGGTCCGGCGGCAACGCCCGGGGTCGAGGCGACGCAGCCCACCCACACATAGGTCACGGTGTAGGTGGGCGGCCCGTCCAGCACCGGCGCCTTGGTGCCCCCCTCCTTCCAGACCAGGTTCTTGGCGGTGACCTGTGCGGGCCAGGGGATTTCCCGGGTGCCATCCAGCAGGCCAGCGTCGCCCCAGACGACGGACCCGAAGCTGGCCCAGTCCTGGAGTGGATCAGTTGGCGCCCCCACCGGCGCGTTCTGAGCCACCGCGGTGATCATGGCAACGCTGCAGGCCTGGCAGCCGTTGGCCCAACCCGGAGCGGTGAGCGGGGCGATGGACCCTTGCCCGCCGGGAAGATTGCGCCCCCGCGGTTGCTCATCGGCACCGCGTTACCGAGCACCCGCCGTGGTGGCGTGTCGAGGTGCTGTGAGCTCATCGACGCCGATATTAGGATCTGAGTTGCAGGCGGAGGAGGCGCAGTGGTCAGGGCTACGACTCCATGGTGCGGAGGCGGTCACCCGGGCCGACCCACCGCTATCGTCGCTGCAACTCTGGAGGGGATAGGGGAGCTGAGCCACCCGGTTGAGACACGCTGCGATTGGGCTCGATCCTCCCGCTTCGATGCGGTGGGCATCGATGCTTGAGGCGACCACCGAGCTGCCCTTTGCGGTGCTGGCCAAGGCCATGGCAACTCCAAGGATGGTGCAACTTCGTCTGCGACGTCTTGGATTGAGCCTGGACTTCCAGCCCGGCCAGTACATCTTGCTTAGCGACGCCGACGGAATGGTGCCGCCGCGCTCCTATTCGATCGCCAACGCTCCCCGCCCCGACGGCACCATCGATCTGCTGGTCAGCGCGGTCCCGGGGGGTGAGACCAGCGGCTGGGTTCTGAATGACCTCGCCGTCGGAGAGCCGGTGTCGGTAGCGGGGCCCTACGGCACCTTCACCCTCGATCCGCTGGACTCGGGCCCGCGCCTCTACCTGGCCGGGGGTGCCGGGCTGGCACCCATCATGGCGCTGCTTGAGAGCAGTCTCCAGGGCGAGGCGCTAAATTCTTGTCTCATCGTCTCGGCTCGGACCGAGGCAGATGTCGCCTGTCGGGACCGGCTCCTGGAGTGGCAGACCAACTTTGCGGGGTTCCGGTCCCTCAGGACCCTGACCAGGGCCGACGGACCGCCTCCCCTGGGCCGGGTCCCAACCATCCTGCCCGACTTGTTCCCAAGCCTGGATGGCTACTCTGTCTTCAGCGCCGGTGGCCCCGGCTTCGTGGATGCCTGTGCCGCAGCCGCGATCCGACTCGGCGCCGCACCGGAGCGAGTCCGGACGGAGGCGTTCTTCAGTGAACCCCAACCCTGGTAGCGATGCGCCAGATCCCAGCCGGGTGTACACGCGGCTGGGAGACGATGGCAGCACCGGGAGGCTGTTCGGGGGCCGGCTCTCCAAGGCGGACCCCACCGTCGACTGCTACGGAACGGTCGACGAGGCCGGGGCAGCTCTGGGCGTGGCCCGCGCCGCCGGAGCCGCCCCGGACCTCGCCCAAATCATCCTCGGCCTGCAGCGCGACCTCTTCGTGGTCGCGGCCGACCTGGCCTGCAACCCACGGCAGCGGCGGCGGCTGCGCCCCCGGGTCTCACTGGTGGTTGCCGACATGGTCGGTGAGCTGGAGCGGATCGTGGACCGCGTGGTTGCGGAGCATCCTCTTCGCCCGGTGTTTGTGGTACCGGGCGCCAACCCGGTGTCGGCGACTCTCGACCTGGCCCGAACGGTGGTGCGCCGTGCCGAGCGCCAGGCGGTCCAGGTGCAATCGGTGCGCGGCACTGTCAACCCGCTCGTCATCACCTATCTCAATCGCGTCTCCGACCTCATTTACGTGCTGGCGAGGTGGGCAGCTGCGGGCAGCGAGGAGCCTGCCAGCCATCTCTAACCTGGACTGAAGCTTGGACCGTGGGCCGAGTTGGGCTCGAAAGAGAGCGCGAAGTACCGGCTTGCTGAGCGCAGCGCCGTCGCATCGCGGTGCCGCCACTCGCGAGCAGACCGGCAGCGGGACGTTCGTCGCCAGGCCGCCGGTCCCGGCCCCTACCGTCCGAGGCGCGACACCACCTCTCACCGACCGGGTGGGGCGGCGCTCGCCACTTCCTCCCGATCCTCACGATAGGCTTGGTACGCGGCGGTGTACTCCATGACGCGAGCCACCTCGTCGACGAACGCCTCGTCGTGGCCGGCCCGGCGGAGGAGGTGAAAGCCCATCTCCATTCCGGCGGTGATCCCGGCACCGGTGACGATTCGGCCGGCGTCGACAATTCGGGCGCGACTGATCTTGCACGCGGGTGCCAGCTTCGCCAGGCGGTCGATGGGCACTAGTCCCGGGGGGGTGGCCTCAGCCCGATCAGGTTCCTTCCGGCTGGTCGCGGGGAGCCCATCCAGTAAGCCCATCTGGCCGTAGACCCACGACCCAGTGCAGACACTGGTCAGTACCGTCTCCTGGGGCAGCGCCCTGACGTAATCGTGCAGGCGGCCGTTGTAGGTCTCGGAGCGGGTCCCGGCCCCTCCCGGAATCAGGAAGGCGTCCATCGCTGGGCGCTCGACGAAGCTGTAGTTGGGAAGGACGGTAAATCCCGCCTGAGCCTGGACCGGCCGCAGGGCCTCGGCTAGCAGGAACACGTCGAGCGAAGGGTCGAACCGCCGGGCCACCGAAAAGACCCCGTAGGGAGCGGCAAAGTCGACGATCTCGACATCCTCAAAGATGTAGATGCCCAAACGGAAACCAGCCTTGGGTGACATCGCAACCTCCCGTTGCTAAATTCGCCTGCAACTCCCGACCGTCTGCGGAAGGGTGGGTGGCCCGAAGTGGCGGGCCGAGTCTTCTGCCCTAGCCGGGTCGCCCAAGGGCAGGCGGCTCGGCGGACTCCACCCCCTAAACATACATTTAACGCGCCGCCAACCCGGCGCCAGGACCACCCGCCGCAAGGGCCGCGGAGATCGCCGTAACTTGGAGCCCCACACAGTCAGCCGAAATCCGCGTCGCGGTGTTGGGGTCTTCACCTGGTCCCGGGAGAGGTTCCGGCCCCGCTCGGTGGACAATCGGCGGTGGGAGAGAATCCAGTCCTGCGCGCCCTCGGTGGGCTGAAGGGCAGGCGCACGGACCGGAACGTCGTCAGCGCCGAGCGAGTTGGAATCGCGCGGAGCGTGAAGCGTCGCTCCCGCTCCCCCGGCGGGGTCCGGCCCGGCTGCCCGACGCAGGTTCGGCTTCGGGTGTCGGACCAGCAGCAGTCCGGAGCCGCCTGCCAGTGCGAGCCGCGCAACGTTGGCCCGCCAGCCCGGGGGCGACCGGGAGGTACCCCTGACCCCGAGCGGGGATGAGCACCGAAGCACCATCCTCCGGGGCGAGGTAGTCTGGGGAGGCGGGGCACCCGCCGGTGGGAGCGTCACAGAGGGTTGGTAGCCATGGCCGGTCGCTCGACCTTTGCGATCATCGGTGCTGGCCAGGCCGGCGCGGCGGCGGCGGAGTCGCTGCGGGGTTGGGGCTTCGACGGACGCCTCTTGCTGATCGGAGAGGAGCCGGTTCGGCCGTATGAGCGTCCCCCCCTCTCTAAGGACTACCTGCGCGGCGAGGCGACCTTTGAGGACGCCGCCGTGCATGCGGGTGACTTCTATCGAACCCACGACATCGACCTGCGGCTGTCGACCAAGGCAACCGCGCTCGATCTGAAAGGGCGCCGGATCACCCTCGACTCCGGGGCCGAGGTGACCTACGACCGCCTGCTGCTGACGACCGGGGCGGAGCCGCGGCGACTCGAGGTGCCCGGAGCCGGGTTGCCGGGGGTCTTCACGCTTCGGACCCTGTTTGACGCCGACCAGATCCGGCGCACCGCGGGTTCTGCCAGTTGCGCGGTCGTGGTCGGCGCCGGCTGGGTGGGGACTGAGGTGGCGGCGAGCCTACGGCAGACCGGGCTCAGCGTCGCCATGGTCGACCCCAACAGAACCCCGATGGAACGGGTGCTGGGGCCAGGGGTGGGACAGGTCTGGGCGGATCTCCACGCGGCCCACGGCGTCAACCTCCATCTCGGGGTCACCGTTGACTCCATCGAGGGGCACGACACGGTCGAGGCGGTGCGGCTCAGCGACGGAACGACGCTCACCTGTGACCTCGTGGTGGTCGGAGTAGGCGTGGCACCTCGTGCGGAGCTGGCGCTTGGGGCTGGCCTCCAAGTCGACGACGGGATCATCGTGGACCAGCACCTGGAGACCAGCATGCCCGGGGTGTTCGCCGCTGGGGACGTTGCCAATGCATACCACCCCGGGCTGCGACGTCGCACTCGTGTCGAGCACTGGATGTCCGCGCTGACTCAGGGCCCGACATCCGCCGCCAACATGCTCGGCCACCACGCCCGCCACGATCGAATTCCATGGTTCGCGTCGCAGCAGTACGACCTGTACATGGAGTATGTCGGCCACGCCACTGCGTCCGACCCCGTGGTGATTCGTGGTTCCCTATCGGATCGCCAGTTCGTCGCGTTCTGGCTCCGGGACGGGAGGGTGCTCGCCAGCCTGAGCGCCAACGTCCTGGGCACGGCCCGCCACCTCAGAGCCCTGGTCGCCTCGGGTCACCGGGTAGACGTCCAGGCCCTCGTCGACCCCACCATGGGCTGGGACGAGTTGGCCCACAACGGGTCCCACCCAGCCTGGCGATCAGAGCCAGAAGCCGACGCCCTTCCCGACCCCCAGGAGGCATTGCATGAACTCAGCCCCAACTGACGCGACCACCCACTCCGACGCGGTTCCGGCAATCGACGCAGGGTTGCGCGAGTGGTACGAGTCCTGTCCGTGCTGCATGAGCAAGGCGATGCCGGAGGTGAAGCAGGCGCTCGATCGAGAGCGCGCCCTGCGCCCGGAACCGGCCGCGACCCAGTCATCCCCGACTCAGGAGGGCTGATGACCGCTGGGGGTCGGCCGTCAACGACGGTGCGACGGGGCAACTCGCCTTACCCGGCGCCGCCGCCGGTCGCGGCCCTTGTTCCCAGCGGTGGGCTGGTCGGGACCAGGACGCTGCCGCAGTCATGACGCGGACATGGATCGACCGCTTGATCGCCAGCCAGGGGTGGCTGGAGCCGATCGCCGGGTTCACTCAGCGGCTAGTGGGGGGCGCCTTCGACGCACTGGGCCCGCCCGGACAGTCACTAAAGAGCTTCCTTCACGGGACCTATACCGGACATCCGCTGCACCCCGCCCTGAGCGACGTCCCGATTGGGGCCTGGATCGGGGCGGTGGTCGCCGATGCCGTCGCCCACTTCACGCTGCGGCTGCCGACCACGGCCGGCGATGTGCTGCTGGCGGTCGGCTTGGTGTGCGGGCTGGCGGCGGCCCTCACCGGCTACACCGACTTCCACGAGACTAACGGTCACGAGCGGCGCACGGCGATCGCCCACGGACTGCTGATGACCGTGGCGGTGCTGCTGGCTGCTGCATCTTTGGGCCTGCGCTGGTGGGCGGGAATGGGGTGGCACCCGCTGGCGGTGGGCCTGACCGCCGCTGCCCTGGGGGTCCTGCTCAGCGGCGCCTACCTAGGGGGCCACCTGGTGTTCGCGATCGGCACCGCGGTGAATCACCTGGCCTTTGTCAGCGGACCAACTCGGTTCGTGTCTGTGGGGTCGGGATCAGACTTTCCCGAGGGCGAGATGCGGCGAGTCGAGGCAGCCGGAATGGGTGTGCTCATGGTCCGACGCCACGGCACGCTCTACGGGATCGCCGAGGTTTGCGGCCATGCGGGAGGTCCGCTGGCGGAGGGGACGCTCGACGGGATGACGGTCACCTGTCCCTGGCATGGCTCGCGCTTCTGCATCAGCACCGGCCACCCCGAGAGGGGTCCAGCAACCTTCCCCCAGCCCACGTTCACGGTTCGGGAACAGGACGGGGAGGTATCCGTGAAGTTGGGCCAGCCGGCGCCCGCCACTTCCCTGAAATCAGCCCAGGCGAGCGAGTGACCGCCGCTCGCGACATCATCGTCCATCGGGCTTACCGTCGGCCCCTGCCCGACATCAAAGGGTCGCGGATCCTCGTCGACCGGGTCTGGCCCCGCGGGATTCGCAAGGAGGATCTAGACCTCGACCTCTGGCTCAGGGAGCTGGCTCCCTCGGATGCGCTACGGAAGTGGTTCGGGCACCAGGTGGAGAGGTGGCCGGAGTTTGACCGGCGCTACCGGCAGGAACTCAAGGGTCCTCAGCAGGCTGCCCTGCTTAGTCAGATCCGCCAGCTCGCCCGCGAAGGCGCGGTTCTGCTCATGTACGGAGCCCATGACGAGGACCACAACCAGGCCGTCGTCTTGCGTAACGTGCTCCTGGGACGGCCGCCGGTCAAGCGCTAAGCCGGTTCGAGCGAGGTGCGTCCAGGGTTTAGGCGCTTACCTCAGCGTGCGCTCGGCAGCACCGACCAGCGCCCCTCGTACCGGCATCCACCGCCGCGCCCGCGGGTGCCTGGGAGATGTGATGTAGAGCTGCCGGTTCCCTGCTCCGGACCGGATCAGCGCGGGCGCCCCCTCCGAAGCGCACGCCGACTCACCGGACGACCCGGAAGCGAAACAACAGGATGGGGCGCTCCGGAAGATGGCCTTCTCCGTCGACTATTTAGACGAAGAGTCTCGCGTATAATGAGGACGTGACCGGGCCGGACGAGACATCAGTCGAAGCCCACCGGGCGCTGGCGGGCTGGACCAGGGTGGCCCTGCTCGCCTGCCTGCGTGAGGCTGACGGCCCGCTGGACGCGAGGGAGCTGGCGACTGCGGTCGGTCTGCACGCGAGCACGGTGCGCTTCCACCTCGGGGTGCTGGCCGAGGCGGGGCTGGCGGTGGCCGAGTTTGAGCACCGGCCCCGGCGAGGGCGTCCCCGGCAGGTGTGGCGTTCGGTGGCTGCGCTGGCGGTGGGGCCGGAAGGCGCCTATCGGATGCTGGCGGAGGTCCTCGCCGGCTATCTCGAGTCCAGCAGCGGCGAACCCCGCGCCCTCGGAGACGAGATCGGGAGGGGGTGGGGGTCGCGGCTGGCCCGAGCCCGCGGGAACCAACAGCGACCAGGCGTGGCCGGGTTGGTGAGCATGCTCGGCGACTTGGGCTTCAGCCCGGAGGTGGTGGAGACGAAGTCCGAGACTGAGATCCGCCTTCACTCCTGCCCCTTCTTGGCGGTCGCGGCCGAGAACCCCCAGCTGGTCTGCTCCGCCCACTTGGGACTCTTGCGCGGGGCGCTTGCCGAAACCGGGGTGCCGATGGTGGCCACCGAGCTCGAGCCCTTGGTCGAGCCTTCGCTGTGCATCGCGCACCTCCAGCCGGTGGGAGCACCCGATTCCCGCTGAGGACGTGGAGCCACCGGGTGCAGGTGCCGCTCTATGCGGTGCTGGGAGCCAGGGGATATCACCACCGCACCGAGGAACTGGGCGGCGGTGGCTACCGGGTAGTGTTGACGCCGGCGCCGGGGCCGGGCGATGGCAGTGACTAAGTCGCTCCAGGTGCTGGTTGGGGAGGCCCGCGGGCTGGCCCAGAGTAGCGCCAGGGGGACTGCCGTCAGGCCCCTTTTGGAACGCCCCGAACTGCGGGCGCTCCTGATCGACCTTGAGCCGGGGCGCGAGCTTCCACCCCACACTCCCGGGTCCGCCTTGATCCTGTCCGTGCTGGACGGGGCGGGTGAGCTCCTGGCCGACGGTCGTCTTTACCAGATGCGTGCCGGCGATCTGGCGGTCATCCCGGCGGGTCAGTCTCGGGGCCTCCGCTGCCGGGAGGGGCGGCTGATCGCCCTGGGGGTGGTGGCCCCGCCCCCGGGAGCGACCGACCACCGACCCTCGCCCGGGGCGGTGGCTTGGCCCCAACCAGTGGAGGGCCCCGACCCGGCCCGGCTGATCCGGGAAGAGCATCTCGACCTACTCGAGGAACTGGGTCGGCTCGACCGCCTGGTGGAGTCCGACCTCGACCTCGAGTCCGGGCGGCTGGCTGTTGCCCTGCGGTCCGCCGTCGCATTCTTCAAACGCGAGTTGCTCCCCCATGCCGAGGCTGAGGAGCGGCTCGTCTACCCCGCCGTGGAGAGAGTGCTTCGGGCGGCCGGCGGCAGCACCCAGTCGATGACCCTCGACCACCGCCGGATTCGTGACCTGACCTTGGAACTGGAACACGCAGCGAGCGCGCCCCGGGGCGAGCTTGACCGGGCGGCGGCGCAGCGGGCTCTGGTGAGCCTCCTGGCGGTCGTGCACCTGCACCTGGACAAGGAAGAGGAGGACTACCTGCCGCGCCTGAGTCAGCTTGGCCCCGCGGAGCGGACAGGACTGGTGAGGGCACTGCGCGGCGCGGAGGAGATCGAGCCTGGAGCCGACG
>JBOHUK010000188.1:0-7178 GCA_050734395.1 Candidatus Dormibacteria bacterium | reverse complement strand
GTCACCTTGGTGCCCAGGGGAGCGAAGAGGCTCGCGAACTCGCAGCCGATAACGCCCCCGCCCACGATCAGCAGCCGCTCCGGGACCTCCCCCAGGGTCCAGACGCCGTCCGAGCTGATAACCCGGGGCGGGGCCAGCTCCAGCCCCGGCAGACCCGAGGGCTCGGTGCCGACGCAGACCACCAGGGCGTCGTACTCCAAGGTGCGCTCGCCGGCCAGCACCCGGCCGCCCTCGAGGCGGCCCGGCTCCGGTATCACCTCCACCCCGTGGCGCTGGCAGGCGGCCTCGACCCCGCGCCGCAGGCGCAGCACGATCTCGTCCTTGCGGGCCTGCATCGCCGGGAAGTCGAACCCCACCTCGCCGACCTTGAGCCCGAAGTCGGAGGCGTGCTGCAGCTGGCGGGCCAGAGCCGCGATCGCCAGCAGCGCCTTGCTGGGGACGCAGCCCCGGTTGAGGCAGGTGCCGCCGAGCTCGCGGCGCTCCACCAGCACCACCTCCGCGCCCAGCTGCGCCGCGCGCAGGGCGGCGACATCCCCGGCCGGGCCCCCGCCCAGCACCACCACCTTGGAGCTCACGGAGAGGACTGCCCCTCCCGGGCCGGGACCGCATCCTTGAGCTCCGAGAACGCGTCCGCCAGCACCTGCTCCTGGGCCACCAGGTGCTGGCGCAGCGAGCCCTCCGACGGGGCGGCGTGCTGGGGCCGGCCGGCGTAGCCGAGCCGCACCTCCGGGCGCAGCAGCCGGCGCAGCCGGGGCGCGACGTAGGCGAAGCTGCCCATGTTGCGCGGCTCCTCCTGGGCCCAGACAACCTCCTGCAGCGCCGGGTACGAGTCCAAGAGCCGCCGCACCCCACCGAGGGGGAAGGGATAGAGGAGCTCGAGCCGGCCCAGGGCCACTTCGACCCGGCCCAGCTGCTCGCGGCGTGCCTCCAGCTCATGCGCCAGCTTGCCCCCGGCCAGGACGAGCCGGGTGACCCCGGCGCGCTCGCCGAGCGGGCGGTCGATCACGTCCTGGAAGCCGCCCCGGCTCAGCTGCTCCAGCGAAGAGGAGGTGGCGGGCAGGCGCAGGCCGCTCTTGGGGGTGAAGAGCACCAGCGGGCGCAGCTGGTCGGTGAGCGCCTGGAGGCGCAGCAGGTGGAAGTATTGGGCGGCGGTGGATGGGTAGGCGATGCGGATGTTGCCCTCGGCGCCCAGCTCCAGGAAGCGCTCGAGCCGGGCGGATGAGTGCTCCGGGCCGCTGCCCTCGTAGCCGTGGGGGAGCAGCAGGGTGAGCCGGGACTCCTGGTTCCACTTGGCCTGGCCAGCGCTGATGAACTGGTCGATGACCACCTGGGCGTTGTTGAAGAAGTCGCCGTACTGCGCCTCCCAGATCACCAGCGCGCTGGGCCGGGTCACGCCGTAGCCGTACTCGAAGGCGAGCGCCCCCATCTCCGAGAGCGGGCTGTTGTAGAGCTCGATCGCCGAGCGCGCCCCCGGCAGGTGCTGGATCGGGGCGTACTGCTCGCCGCTCTGGGTATCGTGCAGCATGAGGTGGCGCTGGCTGAAGGTGCCCCGGACCGTGTCCTGGCCGGTGAGCCGCACCGGCACCCCCTCCACCACAAGCGAGGCCAGCGCCAGCGCCTCCGCCTGCGCCCAGGTGACGGTGCCCGCCTCGCTCAGCGCCCGCAGCCGCTGCCCGAGCTGGCGCTCCAGCTTGGGGTTGATCCGGAAGCCCTCGGGCACCGCCACCAGCTGCCGCTCCAGCTCCAGGAGGCGGTCCGGAGGCAGGGCCGTCGCCACCTGCGGCAGCGTGCCCTGATCCACCATTCCCCCGGCGGGCTGGGCCGCCGCCTCCAGGCGAGCCTCACCCTGGGCCACCGAATGCTGGTGGGCCTCCACCATCTCCTGGTAGGCCTGGGCCTGCTCGCGCTCCAGCTGGGCCTTGTCCAGGACCCCGCGGCGCACCAGCTCGGCGCCGTAGACCTGGACCACCGGGGGATGGCGGCGGATCCGCTCCACCATCTGCGGCTGGGTGTAGGCGGGCTCGTCGCTCTCGTTGTGACCGAAGCGCCGGTAGCCGATGACGTCGATCAGCACGTCCCGGTGGAAGGTCTCCCGGAAGCTCACCGCCAGGCGTACCGCGTCCAGGCAGGCCTCGACGTCGTCGGCGTTGACGTGAACGATGGGGATGTCATAGCCCTTGGCCACATCGCTGGCGTAGCGGGTGCTGCGCCCCTCGAGAGGGTCGGTGGTGAAGCCGATCTGGTTGTTGGCGATCAGGTGCACCGTGCCCCCCACCCGGTAGCCGGGCAGGCCCTGCAGGTTGAGGGTCTCGGTGACCACCCCTTGGCCGGTGAAGGCGGCGTCGCCGTGGATCAGGACCGGCACCGCCACGTTGGGGTCCTGGCTCAGGTGGCTCGACTGGGAGTCGGTCTGCAGGGCCCGGGTGCGGCCCTCCACCACCGCGTCCACCACCTCCAGGTGGCTCGGGTTGTGGGTGAGGACGACTCCCACCTCGACGCCGTCCGGGGTGCGGTAGCTGCCCGCCGCGCCGTAGTGGTACTTGACGTCGCCGGTGCTGGCCCCACCGAGGTAGGCGCCACTCTCGAACTCGGCGATGATCTCCTCGAGTGGCCGCCCCACGATCCGGGCGGTGACGTTGAGCCGGCCCCGGTGGGCCATCCCCAGGACCACCTCCCGGGTGCCCCGCTGGGCCAGCAGTTCGATGGTCTTCTCCAGCATCGGCACCAATGCGTCCAACCCTTCGATTGAGAAGGTGTGCTGGCCCAGGTAGGTCTTGCGCAGAAATCGCGCGAAGGCGTCCACCTGGGCCAGGCGGCGCAGCAGCTGGAGCTGCTGCTCGGGCCGCAGCCCGGGGCGCTCCACCCCCGACTCGATCTGCTTACGCAGCCAGACGCGCTGCTCGTGGCTGGAGATGTGCTCGATCTCGTAGGCGATCGTGCCGCAGTAGGTCTGGCGCATGTGCGGCAGGGCTTCCGCCAGGGTGGCCCCGGGGACCATCACCCGCATCATCCAGGCGGGCACCGCCGCCATCAGCTCCGGGGTGAGCTTGACCGTCTCCGGTTCCAGCGCGGGATCCCCGGGCGGCTCGCTGCCCAGCGGGTCCAGGTGGGCCGCCAGGTGGCCGTGGGTCCGGTGCGCCTTGACCAGCGACATCCCCGCCGCCACGGCGTACATCAGCTCCTCGTTGGCCGGCGCCCCGGCCGCCAGCGCGACCGCCGCCGCGGGCGCGGGCGCCGGTAGCGGCGGGAGCTCCAAGCTCAGCGCCGCCGCCACCTGGGAGTAGAAGTCGTCGGCCCCCTGGAGCAACTGCTCCAGCCGGCGCAGCAGCATCCCGGACTCCAGCCCCTGCACCAGCCGGTGGTCGTAGGTGCTGCTGACGGTCATCACCGGCCGACCCGTGCCCTCGGGCAGTCCCTTGGGTACCCCGATCGCGCCGACCGCGATGATCGCCGACTGCCCCGCCATCAGCCGCGGCACCGAGGCCCCCGTGCCCACCCCGCCCGGATTGGTGAGCGTCATGGTGGCGCCCTCCAGGTCCTCCACCTGGAGACGCCCGGTGCGCGCCCGCTCCACCAGGTCCTCGTAGCGCTCACGGAACTGGGCGAAGTCGAGGCGGTCTGCCCGCTTGATCACCGGCACCAGCAGGAAGTGACCGCCGTCCCGGCGCTCCACGTCCACCGCCAGGCCCAGGCTCACCCCCTCGCGCTGCTGGCGCTGCGCCCGGCCCTCGGGGCTCTGGAAGGAGCTGGCGAAGACCGGCTGCTCGGCTGCCGCCCACGCCAGGGCGAAGGCGACCAGGTGGGTGAAGGAAACCTTGGCTCCACTGCCCCGGCTTGTGAGCACCTGGTTGAGCTGCTCCCGCCTGCGCACCAGGTGCTCGACCTCGAGAGTGCGGAAGCTGGTGGCGACCGGGATGCGCAGGCTCGCCTCCATGGCCTCCACCAGCACCAGCGCCGAACCCTTGATCTCGGTAAAGCCAACAGCCGTGGAAGCCGGCGCCGCGCCGCCCGAGGCGGCTCGGGAAACGTCCTCCCCCCGGATGAGTCCCTCCGGCCCGCTGCCCGGCACCCGGTTAAGCGGGAGGCCCGCGGCCGCCGCCCGGCTGCGAGCCAGCGGTGTCGCCGGCGCCGCCGCCCTCCCAGCGCTGCTCTCCCAGGAAGGCGGGGCAGCGACGGCCGCGGGCTCCGCTCGCCCCTCGGCGCCCGCGCGTTCGGCAGATGGGGCCGGGGAGGGCGGCGCCCCATGCCCGGGCTCGACCTGTGCCACCACCTGCCCCGCCTGGACGGTGTCCCCCTCCTGAGCCAGCACTTGGCGCAGCACCCCCTGCACCGGGGAGGGCAGTTCCGCGTCGACCTTGTCGGTCTGGACCTCGACCAGGGTCTCCCCGGCCGCGACCGGGTCTCCCACCTGCTTCTGCCACGCCCCCAACACCCCCTCGGCCACCGACTCGCCCATCTGGGGGAGGGGCACGTCGACCAGGTCGGCTCGCTCGCCGCCGCCGTTGGTGGGCAGCCTGCCGTCGCCGTCTTCGGAGGCGGCGCCGTCGGCTGGGAGCGGCGCGGAGACGCCCACCTCGATCTCGGCCAGAAGGGCCCCGACGGCGATGGTCTCGCCCTCCGGGGCCAGGATCCGGGCCAGGCGGCCACCCTCGGGCGCCGGCACCTCGGCGTCGATCTTGTCGGTCTGAACCTCGACCAGGGTCTCGCCGGCCGTGACCGGGTCGCCCTCGTGCTTGCGCCAGCTCCCCACCACCCCCTCTGTGACCGATTCCCCCATCTGGGGGAGGGTCACCTGCAGGGTCTTGTTGGGCACCGATTCTCCTGGGGGGCTGTGAGCGGCCCGCGGCCGCCTGGCTAACCACTTCGGTTAGCCCCATCTGCGATTCTATTTGAGGCAGGAGAAAATTAGGTCCGGGGCTTGACTCGGGGCGGCCAAAGGCCCAAGATGTTGCGCCTAGGCCCGCCGAGCACCACCACATGTTGTTCGCGGACCACCCAGACCACCTCAGCTCTCCAAGTCGTCCTGCCAGGAGGAATCCCTGTGGACCGTTCCGCCAGCGACCCCGAGCCAGCCCCCGCCAGCGCCTCGAGGGGTGCACACGCGCCCGCCCGAAGGCAGGCGCCGGCCACCAGCCGGCCAGGGACCGGGCTCCGGGTGGAGCGGCACTTCAGCCAGGCGGGGATCCACCCCTTCGACCAGGTGGAATGGGAGCGGCGCACCGCCACCATCGCCAACGAGAAGGGAGAGACGGTCTTCGCCCAGGAGGAGGTGGAGGTGCCCGCCTTCTGGTCCCAGCTGGCCACCAACGTCGTGGTCTCCAAGTACTTCCGCGGCCTGCAGGGCAGCCCTCAGCGGGAGACCAGCGTGCGCCAGCTCATCTCCAGGGTGGCCGACACCATCCGCGACTGGGGCCGGGCGGGGCAGTACTTCGCCAGCGAGGAGGACCTCGACGCATTCCACGCCGAGCTGTGCGCTCTGTTGATCAACCAGGTGGCGGCCTTCAACAGCCCGGTCTGGTTCAACCTCGGTGCCGACCCCAACCCCCAGGTGAGCGCCTGCTTCATCAACTCGGTCGAGGACACCATGGCCTCGATCCTGACCCTGGCCAAGACCGAGGGGATGCTCTTCAAGCACGGCTCCGGGACCGGCACCAACCTCTCGTCGATCCGCTCCTCGGTGGAGCACCTCGCCAGCGGCGGCACCGCCAGCGGCCCGGTCTCGTTCATGAAGGGCTTCGACGCCTTCGCCGGGGTGATCAAGTCGGGAGGCACCACCCGCCGGGCCGCCAAGATGGTCATCCTCAACGCCGACCACCCTGACATCGTCGACTTCATCAACTGCAAGGTCAGCGAGGAGCGCAAGGCCTGGGCGCTCATCGAGGCCGGCTACGACGGGGCCTTCACCGGCGAGGCCTACGCCTCGGTGTTCTTCCAGAACTCCAACAACTCGATCCGAGTCACCGACGAGTTCATGCGCGCCTTCCTGGAGGACAAGGAGTGGCGCACCTACGCCGTGACCGACAAGAGCCGGGTGGTCAACACCTACCGCGCCCGCGACCTGATGCGCCAGATCGCCGAGGCCGCCTGGGCCTGCGGTGACCCGGGCCTGCAGTTCGACACCACCATCAACGAGTGGCACACGTCCGCTAACTCTGGCCGCATAAACGCCAGTAATCCATGTTCCGAGTTCGTCTTCCTCGACGATACCGCCTGCAATCTGTCGAGCATAAATCTACTCAAATTCCTGGAACAAGATGGTGGTTTCGATGTCGACGGTTATCGTCACACCGTCCGCATTATGCTCACCGCGATGGAGGTGATGGTCGGCTTCGCCACCTACCCCACCGAGCAGATAACCCGCAACAGCCACAAGTTCCGTCCGCTGGGTCTCGGCTACGCGAACCTGGGCGCGGTCCTGATGGAGTTGGGCCTGCCCTACGACAGCCCCCAAGCCCGGGACGTCTCGGGAGCCCTGACCGCGATCCTCACCGGCGAGGCCTACGCTCAGTCAGCACGGATCGCCAAAGAGGTTGGGCCCTTCGAGGGCTACGAGGTCAACCGCCAGCCGATGCTCCGGGTGATGGAGAAGCACCGCGGCGCCGCCTACAAGATCTCCGATGAATACGCACCGCCACCGCTGCTGGCGGCCGCCCGCAAGGCCTGGGACGACGCGCACGAGCTCGGTGCCATGCACGGCTACCGCAACTCCCAGGCTACGGTGCTGGCCCCGACTGGAACCATCTCCTTCATGCTCGATTGCGACACCACCGGGGTGGAGCCCGACATCGCCCTGGTCAAGTACAAGAAGCTGGTCGGTGGCGGCATGCTTAAGATCGTCAACCAGACGGTTCCTCTGGCGTTGCAGCGGCTGGGCTACGGCGACACCGCGGTCGCCGACGTGTGCGCCCACATCGACGCCAACGACACCATCGAAGGTGCGCCGTCGCTGCGCGACGAGGACCTCGCCGTCTTCGACTGCGCATTCACCCCGCAGAACGGCAGTCGCTCGATCGCCTGGCAGGGTCACGTGCGGATGATGTCGGCGGTGCAGCCCTTCCTCTCGGGCGCGATCAGCAAGACGGTGAACATGCCCAACGAAGCCACCGTCGACGAGATCGAGCAGGCGTACATCGACGGCTGGAAGCTCGGCCTCAAGGCGCTCGCCATCTACCGCGACG
>JBOHUK010000187.1:0-7817 GCA_050734395.1 Candidatus Dormibacteria bacterium | reverse complement strand
CTCGATGTCCCCATCCCTTTCTCCCCGGCGCTGGAGGACCTGACCGTGCCCACGGTCGCGGGGCTGGTGAACGAGGTGCGCCAGCTGCTGGGCAGAAGCGGGCTGAGCGAGGAGGCAGCGTCATGAGCCAGCTGACCAGGACCTACGGGATGGGGGCGGTGGACTGGGAGGCGCGGGTCGACTACGAGCGCCTGCGCCAGCAGCGCCTGGAGCGGATCCGCACGGTGCTGGAGGCGTCCGAGCTCGGGGCCCTGCTCTGCTTCGACATGAACAACACCCGGTACATCACGGCCACCCACATCGGCACCTGGGCGATCGACAAGCTGACCCGCTTCTCGCTGCTGCCCCGGGGTGATCTACCCATCGTCTGGGACTTTGGCTCCGCCGCCCGCCACCACCAGATCTTCTGCCCCTGGCTGGGGGAGGAGCGCTCGCGGGCCGGGATCGCCACCATGCGCGGCGGCTTCCATCCCGCGGCCGGGCGTGCCGAGGCGGTGGCGCGCAAGATCAAGGTGGAGCTGGAGGAACGGGGCCTGGCCCAGGAGCCGCTGGGGGTGGACCTGGTGGAGCTGCCGATCCTGGAGGCGCTGCGCGCCGAGGGGCTGCGAGTGGTCGACGGGCAGCAACTGATGCAGCAGGCCCGCATGATCAAGACCCAGGACGAGATCACCCTGCTGAGCTCGGCCTGCGCCATGGTCGACGCCGCCTACGACCAGCTCTATTCGGCGCTGCGTCCCGGGATCCGCGAGAACGAGTGCGTGGGCCTGGTGGCCAAGGTGCTCTACGACCTGGGCTCGGAGCACGTCGAGGGGGTCAACGCCATCTCTGGGGAGCGGGCCAACCCCCATCCTCACGTCTACTCGGACCGGATGCTCCGCCCGGGCGACCCCGCCTACTTCGACATCCTCCACGCGGTCAACGGCTATCGCACCTGCTACTACCGCACCTTCGCGGTGGGCTCGGCGAGCCCGGCCCTGGCCGACGCCTACCGACACTGCCGCGACCTGATCGACCAGGCCATCGCCCGGGTCCGCCCCGGTGCCACCACCGCCGATGTGGTCGCGGTCTGGCCCCGGGCCCAGGAGTTCGGGTTCGCCGACGAGGAGGCGGCCTTCGGTCTCCAGTTCGGCCACGGGGTGGGCCTCTCGATCTGGGAAAAGCCCATCTTCAGCCACCTGGTCTCAGACGACCACCCCGAGCCGCTGCAGGAGGGGATGGTCTTCGCGCTGGAGACCTTCTGGCCCTCATCGGACGGCTGGACCGCCGCTCGTATCGAGGAGGAACTGGTGGTGACCGCCGAGGGCTGCGAGGTCATCACCCGCTTCCCGGCGGAGCAGTTACTGGTGGCGGGCCAGCGCTATCACGCCGCCTCCGGGCCGCTGGCGCTGACCCGTGAGCCTGAGTCGCACCGCAACAACCTGGAGCGGCTGGCGGGCACTGCCAGGGGCGCGTTGGGCGACCCCGGTCAGCCGGGCTGAGCCCGTGGCGTCGGAGGTGATCATGCCCGCCCTGGGAATGGCCCAGGAGAGCGGGAGGCTGTTGCGATGGATCAAGCGCCCGGGGGAGCAGGTGGCCGCGGGTGATCTGCTGATGGAGGTGGAGACCGACAAGTCGGCGGTGGAGATCGAGGCCACCGCCGCCGGAGTCCTGGGCGGGGTCTTGGTCGCCGAGGGCGAGGAGGTGGCGGTCGGGACCACCCTGGCCTGGATTCTGGCGCCGGGCGAGAGCGCGCCGGAGCGCAACCCGGACGAGCTCGCCTCGCCGAGGCCGCCGGCCGCGCCGCCCGAAAGAGCGGGCCCGCCCCTTACTGCCCCTGGGCCGACTGGGGGCCGCGTGCCCGCCTCGCCGTTGGCGCGGCGGCTGGCGGCGGAGCGGGGCGTCCGGCTGTCCCCGGGGGCGGGAACCGGCCCGGGGGGCGCCTACCTGGCGGCGGACGTCTCCGTGGCGGCGCCCGGGGGGGAGATGCCTCGGCGGGGGACGGCCGCCTCCACCACCTCGGTCTGGACCACCACCCCGCACTTCTACCTGAGCCGCCAGGTGCGTGCCCGGGCGCTGGGCGCTCTGCTGCAGACGCTCCGCCGGGAGCTGGCCGTCCGAGTCACCTATACCGACCTGCTGCTCCGGGCCGCGGCCCTTGGCCTGCGACTCCATCCCGAGATCAGCGGCTACTGGGAGGGCGGTGAGGTGCGCCACCGGGCCACGACCAGCCTGGGCCTGGCGGTGGCGAGCCCCGGGGGGCTGCTGCTGGCGACTATCCCGGAGCCCGACGTTCTCTCCATCGCGGAACTGGCCCAGGCGCGGGAGCGGGCGGTGGCCCGGGCCCAGCAGGGGCGGCTCCGTGGGGCGGACCTGGAGCCGGCCGCCCTCTCGCTGAGCAACCTGGGGATGCTCGGGGTGGACAGCTTCGCCGCGGTCCTGGCGCCGGCCCAGAGCGCGCTGTTGGCGGTGGGTCGGATCCGGGACGTGGTGGTGGCGCGCGACGGCCGGGCAGTGGTCGAGCCCGCCACCGAACTGACCCTGAGCTGCGACCACCGGGTCCTGGACGGGGCGGTGGCCGCGCCCTTCCTCGCGGAGGTGGCGGAGCTGCTGGAGCAGCCCGAGCGACTCCGGGCCGCTGACGGTCAACCGGCCTAGGGGGCTCGCCCGACCCGCTCAGCTCGCCGGCGTGGCCTGGGTGCCAGCCCCGAGATAGAGGGCCCCGATCTCGGGGTGGTTGAGCACTTCGGCGCCGCTTCCGCTCAGGCGCACCCGGCCGTTCTCCAGCACCACCCCATGGGTGCTGAGGCGCAGCCCCGCGCGCGCGTTCTGCTCCACCAGCAGGACGGTCCGGCCCTGGGCGTGCAGGTGGCGGATGGAGTCGAAGACGGTGCGGCGGGTCTTGGGGTCCAGGCCCATCGAGGGCTCGTCGAGGATCACCAGGGCGGGGTCGAGCATCAGGCAGCGGGCAAACTCGACCAGCCGCTGCTGGCCGCCCGAGAGGCTGCCGGCCTTGGCCGCGGCGCGCTCCTCGACCAGGGGAAACGCCCGCTGCACCTCCTCCAGCCGGCGGCGCACCAGGCCGCGGTCGCCGAGGATGAAGCCGCCCATCTCGACGTTCTCGCGCACCGACATCTCCGGGAACAGGCTGTGGTTCTGGGGCACCTGGACCACCCCCCGGGCGAGGATCTGCCGCGGCGAGAGCCCGACCAGGCTGCGCCCGCGCAGGCGGATGTCGCCGCGGCGCAGGGGGAGTACCCCGGAGATGGTGGCCAGCAGGGTGGATTTCCCTGCGCCGTTGGGCCCGACGACGCAGGTGACCCCGCCCTGGGGGACCTCGAAGGTTACCCCGCGGAGCACGTCCCCCCCTCCGTAGCCGGCGCAGACCTCGTCGATCTCCAGCAGCGCCGCCGAGCCGCCCTCAGCCATCCTCCTCGTCCTCGTCGGCACCGCCCAGGTAGGCGTCCAGCACCTGGGGGTGCGCCCGAACGTGCTGGGGATCGCCGCTGGCGATTGCCCGGCCCTGGTGCATCACCGTCAGGGTGTCGCAGACCTGCATGACGAACTCCATGTTGTGTTCGACGACCAGGAAGGTCTTGCCCTGGCGGTGGAGCTCGCGGATCTTCTCGGCCAGATGGTTGATCAAGGTGGGGTTCACGCCTCCGGCGGGCTCGTCGAGGAGCAGCACGTCGGGCTCCGCCACCAGCACGTAGGCCAGCTCCAGCAGCTTGCGCTGGCCGTAGGAGAGACTGCCGGCGGGCTGGTGCGCCAGGTGGGAGATGCCCACGAATTCCAAGAGCTCCATGGCGCGCACCCGCTCCGCCCGCAGGCTGGCGGAGGTGCGAAAGACGCTGGCCGCCCAGGCCTCGCGGTGCTGGGTCGCGATCAGCATGTTCTCCAAGGTGGTGAGGCGGGCGAAAATCCGGGTGAGCTGGAACGTGCGGCCGATGCCGAGCTTGAAGATGCGGTCCGGGCTGGCGTTGGTGATGGCGGCCCCCCGGAAGCGCACCGCCCCGGCGCTGGGCCGCTCGTAGCCGGTCATGACGTTGAACAAGGTGGTCTTGCCCGAGCCGTTGGGCCCGATGAGGCCCGCCACCTGACCCTCTTCGACGACGAGCGAGCAGAGGTTGAGGGCCTGCAGGCCGCCGTATGCCTTGGAGACGCCCTCAACCTCCAGGAGCGGGCTCAGGTGCTAGGCCCCGGTTTAGCTATCAGCCCGGGCTGCGCGTCGCCGCCCTCGCCCGAGCGGGCGCGGTGCTGCTGCAGCCAGCGCGCGACCGACGGCACCACTCCGCGGGGCAGGAAGAGGATGACCACCAGGAAGATGACCCCGTAGATGATCAGGTAGAGGTCGCCCACCGAGTAGGTGAAGGTGAGGTACTGCTGCAGCGGCTCCAGCAGCACCGCTCCCAGGAGCGGCCCGGAGACGGTGCCCAGCCCGCCGAAGAAGGCCATCAGCGCGATCGCCAGGTCGAAGAGGGGGTCGAAGACGAACTGGGGGAATACCTGGCCCAGGAAGTAGGCGTAGAGCGCCCCCACCATGCCCACTGGGATGGCCGAGAGCACGAACGAGGTGAGCTTGATCCGCCCCACCCGCACCCCGAGCCCGCGGGCGCGGTCCTCGTCGTCGCGGATCGCCAGCAGCTGCAGGCCGAAGCGGGAGCGGCGGATGGTCCAGGACATGGCGATGGTCAGCACCAGCAGGCCCAGGCCCACGAAGTAGAAGGGGTCGTTGTAGACCGAGCCCGGCCAGTTGGGGGAGACCACCTGCAGCCCTGATGAGCCCCCGGTGATGCCCAGGTTGGTGGCGACCAGCTGGAACAAGAAGAAGATGGCGATGGTGATGACGACGAAGGTGTGCCGCCTGGTGCGCAGCGCCACCAGGCCGACCGGGATCGCCATCAGGCCGGCCACCAGCCCGGCCAGCGGGATCAGTCCGAAGAGGCCGAAGCCGGCCCCCAGGTTGCGCTCCTGCGCGATCACGGCAAACGTGTAGGCGCCGGTGCCGAAGAAGGCGGCGTGGCCGAGAGGGATGTAGCCCGAGTAGCCGGCGAAGGAGTTCCAGGAGGTGGCCGCCGTCATGTAGATGAGAGTGAAGACCCCGATCGTGGTGTAAGTGGGGTTGGAGAAGACCCAGGGGAAGGCGACGAAGACCGCGAGCGCCAGGGCGAGCAACCCCAGCTGGAGGGTGCGGCGGCCGCTCACCGCGGCCGCGGGGTCGGGGTCACTGGGCGCGGGCCAGGGTGCGGCCCAGCAGCCCCTGGGGGCGGAGGGTGAGGACCGCCACCAGCGCGGCGAAGAAGACCACCTCGGACCACAGCGGTGACCAGACCGACGCCACCACGTCCTCCACGACCAGCATGGAGATGGCGGCGACGGTGGCCCCCAGCATGCTCCCCAGCCCGCCCAGGATCACGATCGAGAGCAGGCGCGAGATCAGGTCGTAGCCGCTGTTGGGGTTGAAGGCGGTGGTGGCGCCGAACACCATGCCCCCCGCCGCCGTCACCGCCACCCCGATGCCGAAGGTCAGGGTGGCGACCCGGTCGACGTTGATGCCGATGAGCTGGGCGGCGGTGCGGTTCTGGAGCGAGGCGCGCACGCTGCGCCCGAAGCGGGTGCGGTAGAGCATCAGGTAGATGGCCGCCATGAGCACGACCGCCATCCCACACCCGAACAGGTAGATGTAGGGGAGGTAGAAGCCCAGCACGTGCACCGACTGGGTCACGTACCAGGCGTGAAGCTGGACGTAGTTGACGCCATAGATGATTGACAGGATCCCCTCGATGATGATCGCCACGGCGTAGGTGACCAGGATCGACATGGTGGTCCGGTCCCCCTTCGGAAGTCTCCTGATGAACGCCCAGTCCACCGCGATGCCCAGGAGGAACAAAGCCGGCATGGTGATCAGGATCCCAATAAAGAGATCCAGACCGAAGTGGGCGGCGAGCGTGTAGCTCAGGTAGGCGGCCAGCACCACCAGGACCCCCTGGGCGATGTTGATGATGTCCATCACCCCGAAGATGAGAGTGAGCCCGGCGGCCATCAACGCGTAGACGGCGCCGGTCAGCACCCCGTCGATCACGCCCTGGTAGAGGCTGGTCACGGCTTCTAGGTCAGCTGCCCCAGTTGGGCTTGGGGAACTCGATCTTCACCGAGCTGGGGTCCTTCTTGGGCAGCACCTGGTTGAAGGTGGTGCCTGTCGTTCCCTGCCACTGGAAGATGAACCCGACCGCCTTGCCGTTCTCGCCCTTGGAGTCGAAGTGCACCGGTCCCTGCACGCTCTGCAGGGTGACGCCGCTGTGCAGGTAGCTGATGATCTTCTTGTTGCTCAGGCTCTTGTTGTGCTCGATCGCCTGCTGCACCACCTGGCCCACCGAGTAGGCCTCGGCGACGTCGGCGTTCACCCCGGCCGGGGTTCCCCCGTAGCGAGCGATGTAGCGCCGGACCATGGCCTTGCTCTGGCTGTTGTTATAGGTGCCTGACCATCCGCCCGGCACCATCACCCCGTCGGTGTTGGCGGCGCCCACGGCGCTAACGAAGGTGTTGCCCTGGTCCGGTCCCGCCGAGGCGATGAACGCCTTCGGGTTGAAGTGATCCTGCTCGAAGGTCTGCATGAAGGCGGAGACGGTGGGCACGTCGACAGAGCCCAGGATGACCATGTCCGGGTTGGCGGCGACCACGTTCTGAGCGATGGGGGCGTAGTCGGTGTCCTCAGCCGGGAAGACCGTGGAGTAGACCGTCTTGACCCCGGCCGCCTGCAGCAGGCTCTTGGCCTTCTCGACCACCGGCTCGGTGAAGGGGTCATTGCTGGTCGGGTAGGCGGCGGTCTTGGGCCGCTCGCTGGCCGGCAGCGACTTGATCCAGTTGACGAAGGGGACCATGTAGTCGGCGACCGGCAGACTGACGTCGAAGATGCTGTGGTACCCGTTGGCGAAAGCCGATGGCGCGCCGCCGGCGCCCTCCACGAAGGCGTAGCCGTAGCGGTTGACCACCTTGGAGGCGGGCACCGTCAGCAGCGTGGAGAAAGGCCCGAAGACCAAGTTGACGTGGTCGAGTGAGATCAGCTTGGTGTAGTTGGTGTCCACCTGGGTGGGGCTGCTGGCGTCCGAGAGGATGTCCAGCTTGACCTTGCGGCCCAGGATGCCACCGTGGGAGTTGACGTAGCTGGCCCAGAGCTTGTAGCCGCGGTCGAAGGCCTGCCCGTCGCCGGAGAAGTCTCCCGACAGGGAGAGCGAGATGCCGACCGTGATCGGCTTGCTTGAGCTGGCGCTGGCGGTGGTTGCCCAGGCGGCCAGGCCCGCGGCCATCAGGCCGACCGTGACCCCCGCCGCCAGCAGGCGCCTCCAGGTTTCCTTCATGTCGTCCCTTGCCCTCCTAGAACGCTGCGGCCCTCTGGCCCTGCCTCACTTGCGCGCCGCCCAAGGCGGCCGTCCGCATCCGAACTCCTCGCTTCACGGTGCCGGCTCTAGCCCGTCGGGCACTGCGGCATTCTCGCTGCGCAGGCTGAGCCCAGCATTCTGGGCCTCGAGTTCCAGCAGCGCGGCGAAGTCCTCCTCGCCGTGGCCTTGCCCGATCAGCCCCACGATCACCTGCTGGACCAGGGCCGCCAGGGGCAGGGGCACACCCAGGTCGTGGGCGGCTGCCAGCCCGAGGTCGAAGTCCTTGCGCAGCAGGTGGGCGGTGAAGGTCGCCTGGTAGTCCCGGTTGACCAGCTGGGGCGACTTGTACTTGGTGAAGGTGGAGCCCATGACGCTGGAGTTCAGGTACTTGAGGAACGCCTCCCGGCTCACCCCGCTGCGCTGGGCCAGGACGGTCACCTCCACCAGGGACTGGGTCACCAC
>JBOHUK010000186.1:0-2522 GCA_050734395.1 Candidatus Dormibacteria bacterium | reverse complement strand
ACCCACTCCGATCAGGATGACCGTCGCCAGCAGCCCGATCAGCTGCCGGGGACTGGGGGCGGCACTTCTCAGCTGGGGCACCTCCTGGCTCGGGTCCGCCCCTCCAGGCTAGGCCATCCGCCCGGGCGCCGCAGCCCGCAGAACCGGCAAGCGTTACGCTAGCCGCAGGCTCCCCTGAACTGGGGCCCCACCCGAGCGAGGCATGCCATGAGCACCAGTACCGAGGTCCTGCCCCCCGCCCCGGCGTACCGCGAGGCGGCGCTGGAGGGGGTCGATCACATCGAGTTTTTCGTGGGCAATGCCCGTCAGGCGGCCCACTTCTACCGCTCCGCCTTCGGCTTCGACGTGGTGGCGTACTCAGGCCCCGAGACCGGGGTCCGGGACCGTGCCTCATACGCCCTGCGCCAGAAGGATGTCACCCTGGTGATGACCGCCCCCCTAGGCCCGGACGGTGAGATCGCCGAGCACGTGCGCGCCCATGGAGACGGCGTGCGGACGCTCGCCTTCACCGTCGAGGATGCCGCCGCGGCCTTCCAGGACGCGGTCACCCGCGGGGCCCGGGTGGTGGCCGAACCCCACGTCGTCGAGGACCCCCAGGGGGCGGTCCGGCTGGCGACGGTGCGCACCTTCGGCGACACCGTGCACACCTTCGTCGAGCGTGCCGAGTACCAGGGGGCGTTCCTGCCCGGGTACCGCCCGGAGTTCAAGGGGGGACAGGGCGCCGGACTTGAGCTGGTCGACCACTGCGTCTGCAACGTCGAGCTCAACCGCATGGACGAGTGGGTCAGCTGGTACAACCGCGTGTTCGGCTTCGATGTCTTCCAGGAGTTCGACGAGAACGACATCGCGACCCAGTACTCGGCCTTGCGCAGCAAGGTGGTGCGCGGGGGCCGGGGCGGCAGCGTCACCTTCCCCATCAATGAGCCGGCCAAGGGGCTGCGCAAGTCGCAGATCGAGGAGTACCTGGACTACTACCACGGGCCCGGCGTGCAGCACATCGCCCTGCACACCCAGGACATCGTCGCCAGCGTGGACTGGCTGCGACGCCAGGGGGCGGAGTTCCTGCGCGCGCCGGACAGCTACTACGAGCAGCTGCCGGATCGGGTTGGTCCCATCGACGAGGACCTGGAGCGGCTGCGCGCTCTCAACATCCTGGTGGATCGTGACGAGCACGGCTACCTGCTGCAGATCTTCACCCGCCCGGTGGAGGACCGCCCCACCCTCTTCTTCGAGGTGATCCAGCGCAAGGGCTGTCAGGGCTTCGGCAAGGGCAACTTCCAAGCGCTGTTCCAGGCGATCGAGCGCGAGCAGGAGGCGCGGGGCAACCTCTGAGGCCGGGGAGCCGCCCAGCGCGCCCAGGGAGGAGCGGATGAGCGCCGCCCCGGCGCTGGGGCCGCTGAGCGTGGCCCAGGCCAGGCAGGCGATGCTGGCCGTCCTGGACCCGCTTCCCTCAGAGCGGCTGCCCGTCGAGGGCGTGCTGCTGGGCCGGGTGCTGGCCGAGGAGGTGCGCGCCCAGCTCACCCTGCCTCCCTTCGCCAACAGCGCCATGGACGGCTACGCGGTGCGCGCCGGGGAGCTGGGCCGGGCCCCGCTGCGCCTGCCGGTGGTGGGGGAGATGGCGGCGGGGATGCCGCCGGGGGCGGTCCGGCTGGAGCCAGGCACCTGCGCCAAGGTGATGACCGGCGCGCCGCTCCCCGAGGGGGCGGACGCGGTCGTGCCCTACGAGTGGACCGACCGCGGCGCCCAGGAGGTGCTGATCCAGAAGGTGCCCGAGGCCGGGAACGCGATCCGCCCGGCCGGTGAGGACCTCACCCCCGGGGAGCTGGTGTTCCAAAAGGGCTGGCGCCTGCGCGCCAGCGACCTGGCGCCGCTCGCCGCCTCCGGGGTGGGGGAGGTGGCCGTCAGCCGCCGCCCCCGGGTGGCCGTGCTCACGACCGGGGAGGAGATCCGGCCCGCAGGAGAGCGGCTGCGCCCGGGGCAGATCCCGGACAGCGCCGGCCCGGCGATCGAGGCCGAGGTGCTGAGCGCGGGCGCGGTCCTGGCGCACCGCGCCCGGGTCGGGGACCGCCCGGAACAGGTGGAGCAGGCGCTGCTGGCCGCGGCTCAGCAGGCGGACCTGCTGGTGACGGTCGGCGGGGTGAGCGTCGGCGACCACGACCACGTGCGCTCGACGGTGGAGCGTCTCGGCCAGCTGCGGCTGTGGCGGGTGGCGATGCGCCCCGGGCGGCCCCTGGCGTTCGGCTCCCTGGGAGAGGCGGCGTTCCTGGGACTGCCCGGCAACCCGGTCTCGGCGACGGTCACCTTCCTGCTCTTCGGCATCCCCTGCCTGCTGGCGCTGCAGGGGGCGGAGCGCTGCGAGCTCAAGGTCACCGTCGCCGAGCTCCTCGAGGATGTGGGCAAGCCCGAGGGCCTGGAGACCTTCCACCGCGCCGTGCTCCAGCTGCGGCCGGGGCGGCTCCCCGGGGTGAGCGTAGCCGGCAACCAGAGCAGCGGCGCCACCCTCTCGCTGGCGCGGGCGGACG
>JBOHUK010000185.1:0-19958 GCA_050734395.1 Candidatus Dormibacteria bacterium | reverse complement strand
CGGTCGATGGTCAGGCCGTCCTCGGGGTGCCGACGGGCGTAGTCGACCAACTGGTCCGCGACCCGCCCGACCAGCACCGACTCCGCTCCCCGGCGCCGGCGCAACTCGATCACCCCCAGCAGCGGGGCCAGCCCCTGGCGCAGGTAGCCCCTCACAGCGCGCCCCGAGTCGGGCGCGGATCCCGGCAGGCTCCTTCCTCAACCGCCTTCACGCGACTGCCTCCAATGCGCTTGCCTCACAGAGAGCAACGCCCGTCCGGGGGCACGGTTTCGCGGAACATTGCCGGAGATGCTGGTATGGGGCGATGGCCGGCTGGCGCGGCTGCGGCCTTGATCTCCGAGGAACTCGAGGTCGACACGCGCGGTCGGCGGCTGGTGGACCTCACCGAGTCCCTGCTGCGGTTCTGCTCGGGCCGCGGGTCGGGGCTGGCGCACGCCTTCGTGCCGCACGCCACCTGCGCCCTGGTCCTGCTGGAGACGGGCGCCGGCAGTGAGCAGGACCTGCTCGCCCGCCTTGAGCAGCTACTGCCCCGGGACGCCCCCTACCAGCACCGTCATGGCAGCCCCGGACACGGGGCCGACCACCTCCTGCCCGCCCTGCTGGGTTGCTCGGTGACGGTCCCGGTTGGGAATGGGATCGCCCTCCTGGGCACCTGGCAGCGGCTGGTGCTGGTGGACACCAACCGGGAGAACAACCTCCGGAGGGTGCGGCTCAGCTTCCTGCCGGGCTAGCGGGCGCGCCGGCATCGACGCTCTCGGCGGGGATGGAGCCGAGCTTGCCGGCCCGGTAGTCGTCGAAGGCCTGCTGCAACTCGGCGGCGGTGTTCATGACGAAGGGACCGTATTGGGCGACCGGCTCCCGCAGCGGCTGGCCGCCGAGCAGCAGCACCTCGAAGGCCGGGTCGCGGCCGTCCTGCTCCGGGCTGGCCGCCAGCTCCACGGCCTGGCCCGAGCCGAAGACCGCGAGCTGGCCCATCCCGAAGGACACGCCGCCCGAGGCGGACCCGCGACCCGCCAGGCCGTATGCCAGAGCGTTGAAGTCCGCCCGCCAGGGAACCACCACCCGCGCCCCCGGGCTGAGAGTGGCGTGCACCAGGGTGATCGGGGTGTGGGTGATGCCGGGCCCGGGGTGGCCGGCCAGGTCGCCGGCGATCACCCGCAATAGGCTGGCGCCGTCCGCCGAGGCCAGCAGGGTCACTTTGGCGCCGCGGATGTCCTGGTAGCGGGGCGACACCCACTTCTGGGAGGCAGGGAGGTTCACCCAGAGCTGAATGCCGTGGAAGAGCCCCCCGGAGATCACCAGCTGCTCGGGCGGGGCCTCGATGTGGAGGATCCCGGCGCCGGCCGTCATCCACTGGGTGTCCCCGTTGGTGATCAGGCCGCCGCCACCGTTGGAATCCTGGTGGCGGAAGGTGCCGTCGATCATGTAGGTGACCGTCTCAAAGCCGCGGTGGGGGTGCCAGGGAGTGCCCTTGGGCTCTCCGGGCGCGTAGTCGACCTCGCCCATCTGGTCCATGTGCACGAAAGGGTCGAGCTCGGCCTTGCTCACCCCGGCGAAGGCGCGGCGGACCGGGAAGCCCTCGCCCTCCAGGGCACTGGGGGCGGAGGTGACGGAGCGCACCGGCCGGAGCGCAACCCGGGCGGGGTCGAATTCAGGCAGCCGGGGCAGGCTCAGGGGGTCGGCGGTGATGGCGGGCATGGCGTCTCCGAGAGTAGTGGTTGCACATGCAAGTATAGTTGTCTCGGCTGTTCCCTGCTGGCTCTCGCCGGGGTCGCCCGCCCCTAGGCGCTGGCCGGCTCCCGGCCGCGTGGGCTCTCTCGGTGGGTGGCGATCACTCCCTGGGCGACCTGGGCTGGCACCTCCTCGTAGCGGCTGAAGGCCATGGTGTAGCGCCCGCGCCCTTGGGTCATGGCCCGGAGCTCGATGGGGAAGTGGTACATCTCCGCGAGCGGCACCTGGGCCGCCACCTGCTCCAGACCGCTGCCCACCGGGTTCATCCCGCCGATCCGGCCGCGCCGGGAGTTCAGGTGGCCGATGACGTCGCCCATGGCGGCGGCGGGCACGATCACCTCCACCTCCATGACCGGCTCCAGCAGGTAGACGCCGGCCTTCCCCGCCGCCTCGCGCAGGGCCATGGCGCCGGCGAGCTGGAAGGCGATGTCCTTGCCGTCCACGCTGTGGGTGGAGCCGTCGACCAGCCGCACCCGGATGTCCACCAGCGGGTATCCCGCCAGCACCCCCTGCTCCAGCGCCTGCCTCACCCCCTTCTCGACCGAAGGCCGGAACTGGTGAGGGATGGCGCCGCCAAAGATCTTGTCCTCCCACTGGTAGCCCTCCCCGCGGGGCAGTGGCTCGATCTCGATCGTGCAGTCACCGTAGAGTCCGGCCCCACCCGACTGCTTCCTGTACTTGTGCTGCTGCCGGGCGGTGCCCCGGATCGCCTCCTGGTAGGGCACCCGTGGGGTGGCCAGGGTGGCCTCGACCTGGTACTTGCGCTTGAGCTTCTCCAGCGCCACCTCCAGGTGCACGTCGCCGAGGCCGTGAAGGAGCGTCTCGTGGGTGACCGCCTGGCGCTCCAGGCGCAGCGTGGGGTCCTCCTCGAGGATGTGCGCCAGCCCCGAGTGGATCTTCTCCTCGTCGCCCTTGGCCTTGGGGGAGATCGCCATGGTGAACGAGGTGGGCGGGAACTCCACCGCCGCCGGCACCTCAGACCCCTTGGGCCCCAGGCTGTCGCCGGTCGCCACGTGGAGGAGCTTGGTGGCGGCGCCGATCTCGCCGGGGCCCAGGCTGTCCACCGGCTCCAGAGTCTTGCCCCGGGGACGGCTGAGACGGGCGATCCGCTCCTCCGTCCCGGTGCGCAGATTGGCCAGGTGGGCGTCGCCGCGTAGGGTGCCCTGCCGCACCTGGAAGTAGGAGATCTTGCCGAAGGGATCCGCGACGGTCTTGAAAACGAACAGGCTGGGGGCCCCGGCGGACGCGGCGGACGCGGGGACGGTGAGGCAGGAGCAGAGCGCGTCCAGCACCGCCCCGGCACCCAGCGCCCTGGCGCCCGCCGCGACCAGGACGGGGGCCAGCCGCCCCGACGCGGTGGCGGCGCCCAACGCCTGCAGCAGCTGCTCCTGGGAGGGTTCGTCCCCCTCCAGGTAGCGCTCCAAGAGGGCGTCGTCGGTCTCGGCGACCGCCTCGACCAGCTCCTGTCGTGCTTTGCGCACCGCCTCCTGCATCTCCTGCGGGCAGTCCTCCTCCCGCTGGCCGCCCCGTTCGTCGAAGTGCAGTGCCTTGCCGGTGAGCAGATCCACCGCCCCGGTGAAGGCGTGCTCCTGGCCGATCGGCAGCTGCAGGGCGATCGGGCGCGGCTCGAGACCGCGCCGAAGCGCCTGGTAGGTGGAGTCGAAGTCGGCATGCTCCTTGTCCAACTTGGTGACCACCACCAGGCGGGGCAGCCCGCGCTCGGAGACCAGATCCCAGGCGCTCTCCGCCCCGACCGGCAACTGGCCCCCGCAGGTGGCCGCTACCGCGATCAGGGCCGACCCCGCGACCGAGAGCGCCTGGCGCACCTCGCCTTCGAAGTCCTGGAAGCCTGGGGTGTCGAGCAGCACCACCTGCCTTCCCCGCCACTGCAGGAACCCCAGGGCCAGCTGAATCGAGATGTGGCGACGCTGCTCCTCGGGCTCATAGTCCAAGACCGCCGTCCCCTGGTCGGTCGAGCCCAGCCGGGGAGTGCCCCCGGCGGCGAAGAGCAGCGCCTCCGCCAGGGTGGTCTTCCCATCGTGGCTGTGGCCCAGGATGGCGACGTTCAGCCCAGACCCCCGCGAGCCCTCTGCCATGCCGACCCGATTCTAGGCGGGCGCCGACGCCGCACACTGGCGCCGTGGCCACCTCGGCGGACGCGGCCCGCCTGCTCCCTCCCTACCCCCTCCCACCCGGGGCGGAGGTGCCGCCCGACGAGGAGGTGCACTTGGAGCTGGCCGGCAGGCTGGAGCGCCGCGGGCTCGAGGCAGCCGCGGAGCTGGGGGTCGGGGTCGGGATCGGGACTAACCGCCTGCTGGTCAGCGGCCAGATGGCGTCGCTGCGCACGTGGGCCGACCGCCTTGACGCCGTCGGCCGGCTGGACCACGCCGAGACCCTGCGGGCGGCGCTGCTGGCTTTGGGGCAGCCTCCTCCCGCTCTGCGGCTCGCCGGCCGGGACTGGCAGTTCGGCCAGCGCACCTATGTCATGGGGATCGTCAACGTGACCCCCGACTCATTCAGCGGGGACGGGGTCGGGGCCTCCCCCCAGGCCGCGCTGGAACGGGCGCGGCGGCTTCAGGAGGAGGGCGCGGACGTGCTCGACCTGGGCGGCGAGAGCACCCGCCCCGGGCACCGCCCGGTCTCCCCCGCCGAGGAGCTGGGGCGGGTGCTGCCGGCGCTGGCGCGAATCGTCGCCGAGCTCGAGCTCCCGGTGTTCGTGGACACCAGCAAGCCCGAGGTCGCCGAGGCGGCGCTGGCGGAGGGGGCCAGCGCCGTCAACGACGTTTGGGGGCTTCGCCGCCACCCCGGGATGGCCGAGGCGGTGGCCACAGCCGGGGTGCCGGTCGTCTGCATGCACAACCAGGAGGGCCATGCTTACTCCGACCTGCTGGGCGAGGTGGCCCAGCAGCTCCGCTCCTCCCTCGCGCTCGCCCAGCGCGCCGGGATCGCGCCATCCCAGGTGATCCTCGATCCCGGCTTGGGCTTCGGCAAGTTGCACCACCACAACCTGGAGCTCCTGCGCCGGCTGCCGGAGCTCCGCCTGCTGGGCAGCTCCCTGCTGGTGGGGCCGTCCCGGAAGTCCCTGATCGGGTGGCTGCTCGGCGACCGCCCGGCGGCGGAGCGGGTGCTGGGGACGGCCGCCACCGTCGCCTGGGCCGTCGCCCGGGGTGCGGACTGGGTGCGGGTCCACGACGTGGCCCAGATGCGCGACGTGGTGCGGGTCACCGACGCCCTGGCGCGCCCCGGAGCCCCGGCGCCCGCCTAGTGTCGGAGCGCTCTGGCGGCGCCGGCGCCCGCGGGGTCCTGGCGCTGGGCAGCAACCTGGCTCCCCGGGAAGCCTGGCTGGACCTCGGCCACCGCACTCTGCTGGAGCTGGGGGCGGAGCTGCTGGCGAAAACCCCCCGCTGGAACACGGAGCCGGTGGGCGGTCCCGCCCAGCCCGACTACCTCAACCAACTGCTCTTGGTGCGCGTCCAGCGCAGTCGGCAGGAGTGGCTCGAGCTCTGCCGGGAGGTGGAGCGGCGGGCGGGTCGGCGCCGCGGGCCGGGCCGCGGACCTCGGACCCTGGACGTGGACGTGATCCTCCTTGAGGAGGGTGAGGTAGAGCTCGCCGAGTTGCGAGTGCCCCACCCCGCGCTGCGGGAGCGCCCCTACCTGCTCCGGGGCTCCGCCCTGCTGGTTCCGCACTGGCCCGGCCCGGAGCCGGGACGGACCGTGGCCGAGACCGCGCGGCAGTCGCTCTCCGGCCCCTGGCGGCTGGAGGCGCCTAGAGGGGCAGCCGGTCCGCGAGCGCGGGGGTGAGGCGCATGGTCCCAGCCACCGTCTGGCAGATGGTCGCCAGGTCCGGCTCGGAGCTCAGGTCCAGGTACCAGACCTGGTCGGCAAAGAAGCGGTCCACCCAGATCTTCCCGTCCCGGACCGCCAGGCCCAGGCGCACCGCCCGCCCGTCCTGGTCCGGCGCGGCCCGGGTGAGGACCTTGTTGACCGTGTCCACCCAACCCTGCACCTCGACCAGATCGTGGAGCTGGTAGCCGCCCTCCCCCAGGTCGTACTCGGCGATCAGCTCCACCACCGGGTGGGGCGCCGCGCCGCGGTGGGTGCAGGGCTCGTCTTCCTCGTGGTACAGGTCGCACTCCATCCCCAGCCCGTAGGTGCCGACGAAGGTCAGCAGGGCGTCCCAGTGAAAGTGCAGGGTGGCGGCGTAACGGTGGGGCGGCTCACTGCCGGCGAGGCGCACCACCGCGTGGAAGGTTCGCTCCCCGGAGCTCGGCTCCAGCTCGTGGCCGACGTCCTCGACCACCAGCTCCTGGGCCTCCAGCTCCTCCAGGATCAGGCCCGCCAGCTCCTCGTAGGTGGGGAGGTTACCCTGCTCGGCCGCCTCCCCGCCGGCCCCCCGATCACGGGTCATCGTCTTCCCCTTCGCCGCGCTCGTCGCCGGACGGCATCCGCCATGCCCACGATAGTGGCACCGCCCCGCCGTAGCTCCAAGCGTCGGTTGCCGGCATAGGTGATTTGCGGGCCGCCGAAGCCCAGCTTGAACTGCGCCAGACCCCTCCAGGGATGGTCTGGGGCGTCGGTCTCCGGAACTCCCCAGAGGTCGTAGAGGCGCTGGCCCTCGCTCCTCGCCGCGAGCATCGCCCGCCAGTGCAGCAGCTGGTTGGGCATGCGTTCCCGGTGCCGGCCGCTCGCCCCTCCGTATAGGTAGATGGCACGGCCGGCGAAGGAGCCGATCAGGATCGCCGCCACCGCCTCGCCCTCCACCCGGGCGGCGAGGATGCGGGCCTGCGACCCGAGCTCGCGGGTCACGGTCTGAAGGTGTTGGGGCGAGGGCAAGTGGATGCGCTGGCGGGCCGCGGTCGCCAGGACGCAGGCGACGAGGTCGGCGAGCGGCGCGGCCTCGTCCACCTCGACCCCGCGCCGCTCCGCCAGCCGCACGTTGTATCTGGTCTTGGCGCTGAAGCTGGCCATGATCAGGTCCGGCTCCGGAGCCAGGTCGACAGTGGTGGTGGCCAGGGGCTGGCGGGCTGGCGCCCGCGGCCAGCGGCGCCAGGGGTGGTCAGGCGGCACCTCCTCCTCCAACCACTCGGCCTCGACATCCAGGGCGAGGGCGCGACGGCGCTTGCCCAGCTCGCCGAGGGCCAGCTCGAGGGCGGCGAAGGCGTCGAGGTCCGAAGCGGCGCATGCCGGGCCCCTGGGGACGTAGAGGCGCGAGAAGCCGGGCACGCCTGCGGGCGCCTCCAGAGCCAGGACCGGGAGAACCCCATTGCGGGTCTCCACCGGCACCAGGTGGCTCGACCAGCCGGCGCGGCCCTGGACCGCAGCCCATCCCCGGGACTGGAGCAGGCTCGCCCGGGGCCACCTGAGCAGGTCTCGGTCCCACTCGGGGGGCGCGCCCCTGGCCATGGAGGGGGATTTTGGCAGAGGCGTCCGGGGGGGCCGCAGTCCCCACCCGGTCGTAGTGGGAGCCTGTGCTAGTATCGCGCCGTCCGCTAGTGGGGAGGGCGTACCCGAACTTCACTTGGGTTGCCCATTGGAGCGAGCGCGCAACATGCAAAACCAGGGCAGCATCGGCCCGACCACCGTCGCCGAACTGCTCCAGACGATGCAGCAGGAGCGTGCCACGGGCACGCTGTCACTGGCCAGCGATGGGCACCAGTGTGCCCTGCACTTCCTCTTCGGCCACCTCTTTCACGCCGTGGGCGCCGACACCGAGGGAGAGCGGGCGGTGATCGCGGTGCTCGGCTGGCAGGACGGTGACTACAACTTCAACCCCCGCGCCAAGCTCCCTCCCGAGGAGACCATCAGCAGCTCTACCGAGGACCTGCTGGCGGAGTGGCGCTCGGGCGAGCGCGGCCGCCGCGCTCCCGTGCCAGCCGAGGTGGCGGTGCTGACCCCGGCAGCGGCGCAGGCCGCAGACGAGGACGGCGGAGACCCCGACTGGCTCGGGGCGGTCGGCGCCGGCGCCATCATGGCGGAGGCGGCCGAGCCCGCGGACATCACTCCCTTCCAGACGCCTGAGCCCCCCCTGCCCAAGCCCCCTGCCCCCAGCCGGCCGGCGCTCCAGCCCGCCGCCGCCAGCCGCGAGCCCGTCGGTGCGACGCCTTCGGCGCCCAACTGGCCGGCCGCTCGCAACTTCGTGGCCCCGGAAACCGCCGCCAAGCCGACTCGCAGCGCTCCGCCGCCGCCCACCCCCGCGCCTGCAACTGGTGGCCAGCGCCCGGTCGCGGGCTCGAGCCGCACCCAGCTGTCGGTCGTGATCCCGATGCCCTCCGGCGCGGCGCTGCACAGCGGGCTGAAGGCCACCTTCCTCAACTTCCCCATGTTGCTCAAGACCCTGGGCCAGGACGGCTTCTCGGGGTACGTGACGGTCCGCGGCGAGCGCGACCAGCGGGAGATCGCCCACATCCTTTTCCGCGAGGGGGCGGTGGTCCAGGTGCAGCAGCGCGGCCAGGGCACCTACCGCAGGGGCAAGCAGGCGCTCCAGGAGGTGATGCGCAGCGTTGGCGGCGGGGAGGGCCTGATCGACGCCATCGAGCTGGATGGGGAGCTGGTGAGCTCGGTCGCGGCCCTGGTCGTGGCGAGCACGGTCTTCTTGCAGCTGCCGTCGCGGATCGTCGACTTTGACGCCCTCATCACCTACGTCCAGGAGCAGTCGCTCACCGGCGGCATCCTGGTGACCTCGGGCGCCGAGGACGTGTCGGTGGTGCTGCTGGCGGACGGGGAGTCCCGGGGCAACTACAGCGCCAGCGCTGCCGACCTGGCCGAGGGCACCGAGGTGGCGGCCGCCGCCGGCGCCGACCGCCAGGCGGTCATTGACGTGATCTCGGTGCCCTCGGGCGCTGCGCTCGCCCCCTTGGACCTCGCGGAGTTCGGCTGACCCTCTTGCGGTGAGTCGGCGGACCCGCCGGCCCTGGCTGCGAGTCCCCGTCCTGGCTGCCTTGTTCGCCCTGCCCGGCCTGGGACTGCTGGCCGGCTGTGGGCCGCTCAGCCCGCCCCAGATCACCAATGTCTCCCCGGCCCCCAGCCAGGGGGCGGTCCACACCAGCGACCTGCTGGTCGTGACCTTCGACATGCCCATGAACCAGCGCTCGGTCGAGGACCGGATGTTCATGCGTACCCGCAAGAACCACAAGCCGCCCGACTGCTCCCTGGCTCGGGCCACCCAAGGCAGGGCCACCGGCTGCCACTTCCTCTGGCGCGACGGCGCCCGGGTGCTGGAGCTGGTCCACCCCGACCACCCCTGGAGGACGGTCACCACCTACCGCGTCGAGATCCAGGGGGGTATCCGCGCCGCCAGCGGCGCCGTCAACTCCCTCTCCCACTCCTGGGAGTTCTCGACCGAGGGCGGCCCCCAGGTGTCCTCCACCTCGCCCGGCGGGGGCGGCAGCCTGGGCCCCAACCAGCCCATCACCATCGACTTCAGCCGGGACATGCAGCTCCGGGCGGTGGAGCGGGCCACCACCCTCACCCCGACGCCCACCGGCGGCTACACCTGGGCCACCAGCCGGTCGGCGCCGGGGCGCTTCCTGATCGAGCCCACGCGGCCGCTCACCCCCGGAGCGAGCTACACGCTGCGCATCGCCGGCTCCGCCCTGGACACGGACGGCAACCGCCTGCAGCACCCGGCGCTGGTCCACTTCACCGTGGGGGCGCTGGGCAGCAGCCCTTCCGTGGTCTTCCCGGCCGGACCCTCGCCCGACGACTACACCGAGGTGCTGGCCGCCACACCCCTCGCCCGCTCGGGCGATCCCGCCTCGCTGCGGGTGCTGGCCTCGGCGCCGTCCGGCCAGCACTACCTCCACACCTGGCCCTCCCCGGACGGGACGCGGCTGGCCCTCGAGCTGGCAGGCAACCAGCCCCTCAGCGTCCTCGACCTGAGTACGGGCAAGTCGGCCACCGTGCTGGGCAGCACCGGCGCTGAGGCGGCCGCCTGGAACCCCGCCGGCACCGCGCTCGCCTTCGTGGTCTCGGGGGATCTGCGGGTCTACACGGTGGCGGACGCCACCACCGTCACCCTCTCCTCGGCGCCGGGCATGGCCGGGCCCCTCAGCTGGCGCCCCGACGGGCAGGTGGTGAGCGCGGTCGCCACCCCCAGCGGCGACCCCTCCCGGATCGCGCTGCTGAGCCCCGCCCTCAAGGCGATCACCTTCCTGCCGACATCGACGGCGGCGGCACTTGCCGAGGGCAACCCCGCCTGGAGCCCCGGAGGCGCGCTGCTGGCCTTCTCGGTGGGCTCCGGGCCGGATGCCGCCATCTGGGTCTACCAACCGCTGGCGGCCAGCGCGGCGGTGGCGCTCGTCGCCGAGCACGCCGGGCAGCCCCTCGCCTTCCTCGACCTGGACACCCTCCTGGTCCGGCGCGCCTCGGGCGCCCTGGCCACCCTCTCCACCACGACCGGCCAGGAGACCCGCCTGGTGGGAGCCCGCGCCGGCGCCTACCCCCTGGCCGCCGCCGCCACCCCCAGCGGGCGTCAGTTCGCCTACACGGTGGAGTTGAACGGGCGCGTGCAGGTGCTGCTCGCCAACGACGATGGCACCGGGCTGCAGGATCTCACCGACTTCACCCCCAGCAAGGGATTGGACGCCGGACCGCCCACCTTCACCGGCAGCTAGCGCGCCGAGCTTCCCCCCGGCGGCTTGCCGATAGGCCCGGGGCGGGCGGGGGATAATCGGACCCCGGCCCGTCGCGGGGAGGCGGGCGGCGGTCCGATGCCCGTGGACGGGTGAGGTGAGTGAAGTGGGAACGGACGACGCGCCACGGTTCGCTCCACCGGGTCCGGGCGGCTGGACGCTGGATGCGGTCCACTTTCCCAGGGCGGTCACCCGCTACTGGGTAGAGACTCACCCGGCCGCCTTCTGGGCCGGTACCAGTGACTTCTGCCGCTTCTACGGCACGCTGATGGCCGGGATGCAGACGGGGTATGTCAACGGCTTCGCCTACAGCCAGATGCAGCCGGCAAGGCCGGAGGAACTCGCGGAGCGCTTCGCCCGGGCCGAGGAGGTCATGGGCGGCAAGCTCTGGCGCGAGCAGTTGCAGGAGTGGGAGGAGGTCCGCAAGCCGGCCTCGATCAAGGCCCACCGGGAGATCCAGGCGGTGGATCCCGACTCGCTCTCGGACACCGCCCTGTGCGCGCACCTGCGCCGCTGCCGCGATCACCACGCCGCCATGCTCACCCAGCACATGCGCTTCACCGCCTCGGCCGTGGTCCCGGTCGGCGACTTCGTCCTGCACGCCTCGCAGTGGACAGGGCGCTCGCCCGCCGAGCTCCTCGGCCTGATGCGCGGTGCGGCCCGGGTGTCGGGCGGCGGCTCGGACGAGCTGGAGACCCTCGTCAGCTCGGTGCACCGCGACCCCGCCGCACTGGAGCTGCTCGAATCGGACGGCGATGCGGCCCAGGTGCTCGGCGCCCTGCGCACCCTTCCCGGCGAGGCCGGCCCGGCGGTGGCCGCCTACCTGGACCTGGTCGGCTTCCGGCCGCTGGACGGGTTCGACATCTCCGAGCCCTCGGCGCTGGAGCTGCCGGACGCCCTGCTGCGCGCCATCCGCGCTGCCGTGACCGAGGAGGGCGGAGGCCCTAAGGACTTAGAGGACCGGATCGCCGAGGCCCGCGCCAGCGTCGCTGAGGAGCATCGCGGTGAGTTCGACGAGCTGCTCCAAGAGGCCCGCCTCACCTACCGGCTGCGCGACGAGCGCGGCATCTACAGCGACGCTTGGGCTTCTGGGCTGATGCGGCGCGGGGCCTTGGCCGCAGGCCGCCGGGTGGCCTCCCGAGGGCGGATCCACACCCCTGAGCACATGGTGGACGCCACCCTCGACGAGATGTGCGCCCTGGTGGAGGGGTCCGATGGCCCGGAGGCGGACGAGCTGGCGCGGCGGGCCCAGTACCGTGCCACCCACAGCGCCAAAGACGCGCCCCACCTCTTGGGGCCGCCGCCACCGCCCCCGCCCGACATGAGCGGGCTGCCGCCCGGGGTGGGGCGCCTGATGCAGGCCATGGGCTTCGCCATGGGCCTGCTCTTCGCTCCCTCGGAGGCCGAGCACGAGGCGGATCGTCTGCGGGGCTTGGGGGCCAGCCAGGGCGTCTACGAGGGGCCGGCCCGGCGGGTCTCGGGGCCCGCTGAGTTCGAGCGCATCACCAAGGGCGATGTGCTGGTGACCGAGTCCACCACCGAGGCCTTCAACATCCTCCTGCCCCTGCTGGGCGCCATCGTCACCGACAACGGCGGGCTGCTGTCCCACTCGGCGATCGTGGCCCGTGAGTACGGGATCCCGGGGGTGGTGGGGACGCGCGACGCGACCGAGCGCATCGCCGACGGGGTACGCCTGCGGGTGGACGGGAACGCGGGCGAGGTGATCCTGCTGACGTGAACGAGGTGGTGCCCTTAGAGCTGGCCGGCGAGACGGCGGTCTTCGGGGCGAAGGCGGTGGGGCTGGGCGAGGCCTGGCGGGCGGGGCTGCCGGTGCCCCCGGGAGTCGCCCTCTCGGGCAGCGCGGTGGAGGCCGTGGCCCAGGGCGAGCAGGCGGTGATCGACCAGGTGTTGGAAGGGGTGGCGCCCCTGCCCCAGCCGCTGGCGGTTCGTTCGTCCGCGATCGACGAGGACGGCGCCGCAGCCAGCTTCGCCGGCCAGCACCTGACGCTCCTCAACGTGGCCTCGAAGGAAGACGTGGTCCCGGCGCTGCGCGAGATCTGGTGGTCCGCCAACTCGGACTCGGCCATCTCCTACCGCCAGCGGGTGGGGCTCTTCACCAGGCCCATCGTCGGGGTGGTGGTCCAGACCCTCCTCAACCCCGACAGCGCCGGGGTGATGTTCACCCGCAACCCGGTGACCGGCGCCGACGAGCGCCTGATCGAGGCCAGCTGGGGACTGGGCGAGGCGGTGGTCGCCGGGCTGGTGATCCCCGACCACTACCGGCTGGACCGTTCGGGGGCGGTGCTGGAGCGAACCGCGGGGCGCAAGCAGGTGGCGGTGCGCACCCTGCCCACCGGGGGCACCCAGGAGGAGCCGGTCGCCGCCCACCTCAGCGAGCGGCTCTGCCTGGCCGACGAGCAGCTCCACCAGCTCGGGAGGCTGGCCACCCGCTGCGAAGCTGTATACGGGGCTGGGCGCGACATCGAGTGGGCCTTCGTGGGCCGGGACCTCTACCTGTTGCAGTGCCGCGCCGTGACCACGGCCACGGGCCAGGCGCACCCGCCCGCACCTGCCGAGCCGGATCCCGCCGAGCTCGCCGAGGCGCTGCGGCCGGTGCCCCTGTTCAGCGGGCTGGACGAGGACCAGCGCCGGCAGGTGGCGCAGCTGCTGAAAGAGCGGCGGTTCGCCCGGGGCGAGACGGTGGTCCGCGAGGGGACTGGCGGCGCGGCACTCTTCCTCATCGACCAGGGCGAAGCCCGGGTCCTGGTCGGGGGGGAGGAGCGGGCCACCCTCCGCGCCGGGGACTACTTCGGGGAGATCGCGCTGATCGACGAGGGGCCTCGGTCCGCCACCATCGTGGCCACGACCGACCTCGTCTGCCGCGGCCTCACGCTTTGGGACTTCCGGCCGCTGGTCCTGGGCAACGGCGAGATCGGCTGGCGCCTGCTGCAGTCCCTGGTCAAGAGGCTGCGGGAGGCTGAGCAGGGCGGTGGGCATGGCGGGCTCGCTCAGTCCAACTCGCCGGGCGGCTCTCGGCCGCCGGAGGGCGCGGCACCGGGCTAGGCCGGCTCCAGGCGGCCCGGCGCATGCCGCTCCCGGCAGGCTCCGCTCACGCCTCCCGCCCCGCTGCCGGAGCCAGCCCCGCGGGCAGCCCGTACTCCGGCAGCAGCGTGTCCACCGTGCGCTCCCAGCTGAATCCCTGGGCCCGGCTCCAGGCGGCCCGGCGCATGCGCTCGCGGGCCTCCTCGGGCACCATCAGGACCCGCTCCACGGCGTCGGCGTAGGCGAGGGGTGAGCGCTCCGCGACCAGAAAGCCGGTCCTCTCGTCGGCGACCACGTCCCGCAGGCCGCCCACGGCGGCCGCCACGACCGGTATGCCGCAGGCCTGCGCCTCGAGCGCCACCAGGCCGAAGGACTCCGTGTGGGAGGGCACCACCACCACCTCGCTGAGGGAGTAGAGGAGGGCCAGGCGGTCCTGCGGCTGAGCACCCAGGAAGCAGACCCGCGGGGCCAAGCCCAGCCGGTCCACGTGCGCGCTCAGCTCGGCTCGCTGCCCCACCAGCGCCCCGTCACTGCTGACATCACCCACCAGCATCAGGTGGATGGGCTCGCCGGGGAGCTCCCGCTTCACGAGTTCGGCGAAGGCGTCCAGCAGCGTGTCGGGGCCCTTGAGGGGCTCCAGGCGCCCGGCGAACATCACCACCCGCCGGCCGTCTAGCCCCAGCCGCCTCTTGAGCCGTGAAGCGTCCCGGGGCTGGAAGCGCACCAGGTCCACGCCGGGCGGTGCCACCACCACCTGGCCGGGGCTCGCTCCGTAGTAGCGGTGCAGGGCGTGCGCCTCCCAGGAGGTGTTCGCCACCAGCCGGGCCCCGGCGGCGACCACCCGGCGCTCCGCCAGGGCGCGCTCCGGGCCGTCTCCGTCGAAGCCGTACTCGCCCTTCACCGCAGCCAGGGTGTGGGCGGTGTGCAGCCAGGGCAGGCCGAACTCCCGGGACAGGGCCTCGCCCACCTCGGCGGTGAGCCAGTAGTGACTGTGCAGGGCCACGTAGCGCCGTGCGGCCCGGGCCATGAACCGGCGCACCTGGCGCAGGTACTCCTGGCGAGTGCCCGGCAGCTGCTGCTTGGCCAGGGACCGCGCCGGTCCGGCGTCGACCGCGATCACGCGGCTGCGCGGGCCCATCGCCTGCTGGTCCGGGCCATCCGGGTCAGAACGGCGCACGAACACGTCGGTGTGCACGCCGCGAGCCCCGAGCTCCTCGCAGACCGACCGCACGTAGACGTTCAGGCCTCCGTTCTCGCGCTGTCCCAGGCGGGCCAGCGGGGAGGCGTGCAGGGAGAGGAAGGCGACCGTCTCCTCCTGGTAGCTCGTGGTCACGTGGCGTCGCCGCCTCGGATCTGCAGGCGCCACAGCGTCCGGTCCCGAGCTCCCAGGTGGTACTTGTAGGCCTCGTCGCCGCGGAGGAAGTCGGCCGAGTGGCACCCCTCGCCGATCGCGACCCGGATACCCTCGGCGACGCAGAGCAGCCCCGGGGAGAGCGCCCCCAGCTCGGCCCGGTACCCGGAGTTGTAGAGGTTCCAGGTGCCGGCGACGGTGAACCCGAAGGTGGCGGCCAGCAGCTGCCCGCCGGCCTCGAGGAGCTGCAGGCGCAGCCAGCCGCGCTCCTGCAGGCGCAGCGCCAGCCGGCGCATGAACGCCTGCACCTCGGGCGTGAGGAAGGCGGTCTTGTGCTGGCCACTGGAGCGCACCAGCTCGAAGAAGGTGTCCAGGGCGGGCTCCAGCCCCAGCTCGCCCTGGTCGACGAGCCGCCACCCCGGCCGTTCCTGGTCCAGGCGCCGCCGTTTGCGGCGCAGCTCGTGGCGGTCCTTCTTGCCGAGCCCCTGGGAGAGGAAGACGTCGAAGTCAGAGGCGAGCTCGAGATGGGGGCTCACCGTCTCCGGGAGGTCCTCCCGGTGGACGCCCAGGGCGTCCGCCGCTGCCCGCAGGGCCTGCAGGGGAGCCGAGCCCTCGACCAGGAAGTGAAGGTCCAGCGCCTGCCCCGGGGCGTGCTGGAGTGCCCATTGCAGGGCCGCCGTTGCCACCTCGAGCTCGCGACCGGGGAAGGAGAGGAAGCCCAGGTGGTCGGTGACGTCGAGCCCGCCCCCGAAGCGCAGCCAGCCTGGTTCGGAGCGGCTGGCGTAGAGCGGCACGATCCCGACGGGGTCGCCCGGCGGCCCCACCACCAGGCAGCGCAGCGCCAGTCCCTGGCCGAATGCCTCCCACCAACTGGCCTGCCAGTCCCAGGAGATGAACGGTTGGACCGGGCCCGCCTGCGCCTCCAGGGCGGTCCAACTCGGCCGCAGGCGCCGCAGGCCCTCGCTGTCCTCGACCACGGCCACCTCGAGGGCGGCGGGTTCTTGACTCTTGGTTAGGTGCGCCCCGGAGGGCGCTGGACATGAGGCCCCGATGCTTGCTCCACCCACTATCCGGCTCTCCGCGCCGGGAGCAGCCCGCCCGGCCCGGTGGAGCCACTCTACCATCGCCCACGAGCAGCAAAACCAAAGGGAGCGCTCCGCGCTTGGCCACGTCCCGCCCCGCCGCAGTCCAGATCTGGACCGCCGCCACCGGGGGAGGCCATGGCAGCGCGGCGCGGGCCCTGGCCGGGGCGCTGGCCGAGGCGGGCGGCTCCCGGGTCACGGTCGAGGTCGAGGACGCGACCCGGCTCCCCATCGGCCGGCTGGCGGGCGGCCTGGCCCGGGCCTACGGCCCCCTGGTCCGCACCTCGCCCCGGGCCTGGGGCCTGCTCTTTCGCGCCTTCAACGGCCGGGCCTCGACCCGGGCCATGGATCGCTTCCTGCTCCACGAGCTCCAGGGCGCCATGGCGGCGCGCACTCGAGAGCGCGACCCCCGGGTGGTGGTCAGCTGCCACCCCCTCCTCACCCTGGCCGCCGCCCGCGCCACGGCAGCGCAGGCCGCCCCCGCGCGCCTGGTAACCCTCATGACCGACCTGGCCGGCGGGCACCGGGCCTGGCTGCGACCGAGCCCGGACCTGCTCCTGGCCGCCACTCCTGAGGCGCTGCGTTGGTGCGTCGCCAGCGGGCTGGCGCCCGACCAACTCCGCCTCACCGGCCTGCCGGTGGACCCGGCGCTTGGCGCCCCGCCTCGGCGGAGCGTCCTCCGCCAGCGGCTCGGACTGGCCCCCAACCTCCCCTGCGTCCTCGTGGCGGGCGGGGCGGAGGGGACCGGGCACCTGGCCCGCTGGGTCTCGTGGATCGCCCGCGCGCGGCTGCCCCTGCAGGTGGTGGTCGCCTGCGGGCACAACCGGCGCCTGGCGGCCGGGCTGCGGCGCTCCACGCTCCCTGCCCTCACCGTCCTCGGCTACCAGGAGACCCTCACCCCCTGGCTGCTGGCGGCCGACGTCTACCTGGGCAGGGCGGGGCCGAGCAGCCTGGCCGAGGCCGCCGCCGCTGGACTGGCCATCGTCACCACCGGCTCCCTGCCCGGGCAGGAGGCCGCCAACGAGCGCCTGCTGGTGCGGGCGGGAGCGGCCGCAGTGGTGCGCAGCCGGGAGCAGCTTCGCGAGACCCTCGAACCGCTGTGCCGCCCGGGCGCTGCTCACCTGGCGCGCCTCCAGGCAGCCGCCTCCGCCTGGGCACGCCCGGGCGCCGCCCAAGCGGCCGCCCAGGCAGTCCTGGAGCTGCTCTAGGGGCCGGGGGCTGGCGGGCGGCCCACCTCGGCGACGAAGCGAAGCCGGGTGAGCCGCCCGCCGTCGACTTCAGCGTTCACGGCCTCGAGGAGCCGATCCGCCTCCAACTGGAGCTGGTGCGCCACCGCTGGATGCGCGCAGGCCAAGACCAGGGTCGAGCCCTGGACCGCCATGACCCGCACGTACGGCCGAAGGAAGTCGCCCGCCGCCCGGGAGAGCGCCGCCTCCACCCGGGCCTGACGGACCTGGCGGCTGGCGCCCATCCGCCGCAACACCCGGGGCAGGATCTGGTTGAGCTCCTCCATGTTCAGTTCGAGATGGTCGCGCCCGGTTGAGGGCTGAGCAGGCCCGCCTCCGCCTGTAGCACCAGCGCCGTCGGCACCTCCGCACCCAGGCCGGGGTCCTCGGTGGCGGTGATCACCGTCTGCTCCACCGCCAGCTCCTGCCCCAGCAGGCTGAGGAGGCCCTGGCGGCGCCCGCGGTCCAGCTCTGAGAGCACGTCGTCCAGGAGCAGCAGGGGCGTCTCACCAGCGATCAACAGATGCTGCCTCACCTCCGCCACCTTGAGGGCCAGCGCGATGCTCCGTTGCTGCCCCTGCGAGGCGAACTGCCGGGCCGATCTCCCGGTGAGGAGAATCTCAAAGTCGTCGCGGTGCGGGCCACAAAGGCACTGTCCCCGGACCCGCTCTTCGCTGGCCTGTTCGGCCAGGGCGCGGCGCAGGAGGCCGGCCGCGTCTGCGCCGGTCCAGTCCCGGGAGCCGGAGCCGAGCGCCGGCCGGTAGCGCAGCGCCAGCTCCATCTCCTCTCCCACCCCCGCCAGCGCGGCCGCGGCCATGGGCGCGGCGGCGGCGAGGTACCAGGAGCGCTGCGCGATCACGGCAGCGCCGTGCTCCACCAGCGCGTCGCTCCAGGCGCCGAGCTCCTCCGCCGCCGCGCCGCCCTCGCGAAGCCGCCGCAAGAGTGCCGTCCGATGCTCGACCGCCCTGCGGTAGCGGAGCAGTTGTTCGGCGTAGCCCGGTGAGAGCTGGCTCAGCACCACGTCGAGAAGGCGGCGGCGGGGTTCGGGGCCTCCCTTGACCAGCTGCAGGTCGTCCGGCCAGAAGACCACCACCCGCAGTCGGCCCAGAAGCTCCCGCGCCGAGGTGGGGGAGTGGTTCTGGCGCAGGCGCCGCGCCCAGCGGCCGGAGCCTGCGTCCCGCTGCCCCAGGAGCTCCAGCTCCGCTTCCCCGCGGCGGTCCTCCAGCTGGGCCGCCACTCCGAGCCGCGACTCTCCCCAGGTGGCGCATTCCCCGAGCGAGGCGGCTCGCGGCGAGCGGGTCAGTGCCAGGGTGGCCATCGACTCCAGCAGGCTGGTCTTGCCCTGGCCGTTCTGCCCCAGCACCAAAGTGACCCCGGCCGGCAGCTCTACGGCCGCCTCGCGGTAGATGCGGAAGTTCAGCAGGCGCAGCCGCGATATGTACACCGGCTACCAGCCGAGTCCCCCTAGATGGCCACCCTCACCGGCATGATCACGTAGCGGTAGCTGTCATCCCCGGGGACGCGCACCAATCCCGGGGAGAGCGGCCCGTTGAAGACCAGCTCCGCCTCGGGTGAGTCGATGAGGTTGAGCACATCGGTGACGTAGCGGGCGTTGAACGCGACCCCGAGGTTCTCGCCCTCCACGGTCGCATCAAGGCTGGCGACGTTGTCTCCCACCTCGTTGGTGTTGGCGGAGAGCACGAGCTGGCCGGGGTCGCAGCGCAGCTTGAGCACATTGGCGGCATCGCGGGCGAAGAGTGAGACCACCTTGGTCGTGCGGCGCAGCTCCTCGGTGGAGGCGCGCACCACCGTCTGGGATCCGGTCGGGATCACCTTCTCGTAGCTGGGATAGACGCCGTCGATCAGCCGCGCCGTCAGCTCGTAGCCGGGGAGCTGGAACCGGACCTGGGCTCGCGAGGCGGCGACCGTCAGGGTCACGGTGCTAGGCCCGCTCGCCAGCGGCTTGAGCAGCCGAGACAGCTCGGAGTAGGCGCGGGCGGGCACGATCACCCCCAGCCGCTCGATCTGCAACCCGTCCTCATTGGCACGCACCACCCGGATGGCGAGGCGGTGCCCGTCGGTGGCGACCATGGTGAGCTCCGAGCCCACGATCTCGGTCAGGACCCCGGTGTAGATCGGCCGGCCCTCATCACCACTGGCGGCCACCACCGTCTGGTCGATGGCGGCCAGCAGGATCTGGGGGTCGAGGTCTATCGAGTCACCGTCGGCGACCTCGGGCAGGGGTGGGAACTCCCGGGCGTCCACCCCCCGGATGTGGGCGTCGAAGCGGCCGCACTTGAGACCCACGGTCTGGTGCGTCTGGTCGAGCTCCCAAAGCAGGGGCTGCTCGGGCAGGGCCCCGACGAAGTCGGACAGCATCCGCGCCGGCACCGTGACCTCGCCCTCGGCTTCCACCTCCGCCGCCAGCGTGTGGTGGATGGTCAGGTCGAGGTTGGTGGCGGTGAGCTCGAGCGAGCCATCCCGGGCCGAGACCAGGACGTTGTTGAGGATCGGCAGGGTGACTCGGCTGGAGACAGCCCGGCTCACGGCGTTGAGACCTGTCGCCAGCTGTTGCGGCGAGACGGTGCACTTCACGGAAGCAACCTCCTTAAAACCAGACCCCCTGCTTCCACAGACCCGTCCCGGACGGGAAGACGAGATTTGAAACCGTCGTCATAGTAGGGGAGTGAAGACTGGGGATACCAAAGTGGAGCGAGATCGGCGAACCGGTGCAGAGGTTGTGGAAAACTAACCTCCAAGTTCAGGGTGGTTGGGGGCTGATGTGCGCGATTCGCACTTGCCCACCCCCTGGGGACCGCGCCTAACAGGGATTCTGGAAAACCTGTGGGCACAGCGCCTATCGCGAGAGCAGGAGGTCCCGCAACCGGGCGACATC
>JBOHUK010000184.1:0-1582 GCA_050734395.1 Candidatus Dormibacteria bacterium | reverse complement strand
GGACATCCTTGTCGTGGACGAGGTGCTGGCGGTGGGCGATGAGGCCTTCCAGCGTCGCTGTATGGAGCGCATCAACGCTCTGCGCGCCGCCGGTCGGACCCTGCTGTTTGTCTCCCACGCGCTGGAGCAGGTGCGCAGCGTCTGCGACCGCTGCCTGTGGATGGACCATGGCCAGCCGCGGGAGCTGGGACGCGCCGACCCGGTGCTCCAGGCCTACCGCGACGAGGTCAACCGGCGCGAGGAGGTGGCGCTGCAGCGCAGTGGGTCCGGCGAGGTGGACGCCAGTCCCGGCCGCGAGGGGGTGAGCATCACCTCCATCGCCTACAGCGGGGGCGAAGGCCGGGCCGCCGTCTTCAACACCGGCGACCCGCTCACCATCGCGATCGGCTACGAGGCGCCGCAGGCGTTGGGCTCCGTTCGCTTCGTCGTCAGTTTCGTGCGCGAGGACGGCACCGTGCTGGTCACCGTGCCCACCGACGACATGGTCACGACCCGCCGACCGCTGCCGGCCCGCGGGGTGGTGCGCCTGAGCCTGGAGGGGCTCCCCTTCCTCCAGGGCCTTTACCAGGTGACGGTGGAGGTGTGTGACATCGCCACCGGCCGGCCCTACAAGCGCCTGGAACGCGTCCAGCCCTTCCGGGTGCACAGTTCCGAGCGCCGCGAGGTGGGGATGGCGCTGCTCGGGCACAGCTGGGACCTGCCCGGAGTGCCAACCGAGGTCGGTACCGCCTGAGGAGGGCGGCTCAGCCGGCGAAGGTCACCTTGTGGTTGGCCAGGTAGTTCCAGACCGCCGCCACCCCGCTCCCCATCAGCAGCGCCAGGACGTAGAAGACGTGGAAGCGGTCCACGCTGGTGAGTAGCACCGCCTCGTTGATGCCCAGGCCCACCAGGCTCACCGCCTCGAAGGTGGCGAAGCGCCGGCGCCCGGCGTTGGCGCGCCGCCGGTCCCGCCAGGTGATGTACGAGTTGAGGGTGTAGGTGACCAGGATGGCTGTCTGGATGGCGATGGCCGACGCGAGCCAGAGCGGCAGGTGGAGCAGGTGGTACAGAAGCACCGTCGCGCCCAGGGTGGTGAGCAGACCCAGGACCCCGACGCTGAGGAAGATGGGGAAGCGGCGCCGGTGGCGCCGGTAGACGTCGCTGAGCCGCTCCGGTCCTGGAGGCTTGGGGATCGCTGGGGGCAAGTCCGGGCGAGGGTAGCAGACCTTCGCCGGGCCGGCGCCCCGGGCGCTGAGCGGGGGATGGGGGAGGCATGGTCGGAATCGCGCTAAACTGGCGGCGAGATGCTGGTCGCGCTCGGCGCCTTCCTGTTCCTGGCGGCCTGGATCTACGCCGCCATCGACACCGTCCGGGCGCACAACGTCCCCTTCGGCGCCCGGTTGCTGACCGCGGTTCTGCTGATCTTCCTCTGGCCCATAGGGCTCGTCGCCTGGGCGGTGCTGGTGGGTGAGGGCGGGATCCGCTGGGCGGTGCTGGGGCTGCTGGCGGTCTCGCTCGTCCTCTACTCAACCCAGTTCCTCATCGCCTGTCTGCTGGTGGTGGGTCTGGGCCTGGTCGCGGCCGGCGCCACCCGGCGGCTGCG
>JBOHUK010000183.1:0-1287 GCA_050734395.1 Candidatus Dormibacteria bacterium | reverse complement strand
ACGTCGACGGCGAGTTCCACGTGCTCGATGACACCTGCAGCCACGCCATGGCCTCGCTCTCCGAGGGCGAGCTTCACTCGAGCGCCTGCTCGGTCGAGTGTCCGCTGCACGGCAGCCAGTTCGACCTGCGCACCGGCGAGCCGGTCTCGCTGCCGGCGGTTGAGCCGGTCCGCGTGCACCGTGTCGATCTGCGCCAGGGCGACATCTGGGTGCAGCTGAGCGAGGAGGAGCTCTGATGGCGACCGCCACGGCGCTGGACCCGGTCCGCCTGCGCCAAGACTTCCCCATCTTGGGCGAGACCGTCAACGGGCACCGGCTGGTCTACCTGGACAGCGCCGCCACCTCGCAGAAGCCGGAGTCGGTGATCCAGGCCACCGCCGACTACTACCGGCACTCCAACGCCAATGTCCACCGCGGGGTGCATGAGCTGGGAGAGCGGGCGACCGAGATCTTCGAGCAGGCGCGCCTGGCGGTGGCGGAGCTGGTCGGGGCCGACCCGCGCGGCGTGGTCTTTGTGCGCAACACCACCGAGGGCCTGAACCTGGTCGCCCAGGCCTACGCCCGGGAGCGCTTCGGACCGGAGGACCGAATCGTGGCGACCGTCATGGAGCACCACTCCAACCTGGTGCCCTGGCAACGGGTGCGGGACCAGACGGGCTGCGCGCTGGAGTACATCCCGGTCACCAAGGACGGGCGACTGGACTCGGACGCCGTCGACCGCCTGCTGCGGGCACCCACCCGGCTGCTGGCCGTCGCCCACGTCAGCAACGTGCTCGGCACCATCAATCCCATCGCGGAGCTGGTGGCGCGTGCGCACCGGGAGGGGATCGTGGTCTGCGTCGACGGCGCGCAGGCCGTGCCTCACCTGCCAGTCGATCTGCGCCAGCTGGACTGCGACTTCTATGCCTTCTCGGCCCACAAGATGTGCGGCCCCACCGGGATCGGGGTGCTCTGCGCCAAGCCCGAGCTGTTGGAGGCGATGCCGCCATTTCTCACCGGGGGCTCAATGATCTCGGTCGTGACCCTGGAGAGCACTTCCTGGGATGAGATCCCCCACAAGTTCGAGGCGGGGACACCGGACATCGCCGGCGCCGCCGGCCTCAAGGCGGCGGTGGCGTACCTGCGTGACCAGGGGATGGATCGCATCCAGCGGCACGGGGCAACGCTTACCGAATACGCCGACGAGGCCCTGTCAGAGGTCCCTGGCCTCAATCGCTACGGCCCCCGGGGCGACGACCAACTGGGCATCCTCTCGCTGACCCTGGACGGGGTCCACCCGCACGACGT
>JBOHUK010000182.1:0-8164 GCA_050734395.1 Candidatus Dormibacteria bacterium | reverse complement strand
ACCACTCGGCCGATGGTTTGGTGGTCGTGGCGTTCACCTTGCTCATGGTCGGGTTGCTGGTGAAATCGGCCATCTTTCCATTCCATTTCTGGTTGGCGGACGCGCACGCGGTGGCGCCCACGCCGGTCTGCATCATCTTCTCCGGCGTGATGGTGGAGCTGGGCCTCTTCGGCATCTGGCGCATCTACTGGACCGTCTTCGCCGGGCCGCTGCAGGCGCACGCCGCCGTCTACCGCGAGATCTTTATCGTGGCCGGCGTGGTCACGGCGGTGGTGGGTGCCCTGATGTGCGTGTCTCAGCACCACCTGAAGCGGCTATTGGCCTTCTCCACCATGACCCACAGCGGCTTCTTCCTCATCGGCGCGGGAACACTGGTCCCGCTGGGACTGGCTGGTTCCGCCGTGTACGTGCTCGGGCACGCGGGTGTCAAGGCGGCTCTCTTCCTGTGCGTCGGCGTCCTGTTGCATCGCCTGCGCAGCCTCGACGAGCTCTACCTGGGAGGGCGGGCACGGCACCTGCGGGCGACCGGCGTCATGTATGCCCTGGGCGGTCTTGCCCTGGCCGGGCTGCCCCCTTTCGGTACCTTTCTGGGGGCCGGGCTGGTGGAGGCGGAGCTGCCCCGGATTGGCTACGGCTGGGTCGTGGCACTGATGATCGCCGCCTCGGTCGTGGTGGGATCTGCGGTCCTGCGCAGCGCCGGCCATGTCTTCCTGGGCCTGGGCTCGGCTGTCCACCGTCCCTTCTTCGAGCCGCGGCTGGGAGCGGAGCGACCGGAGATGGAGGGTGCGCCCCGCTCCACCCCGGTGCTGATGCTCATCACCCCCGCGGTGCTGCTGGCGGCGAGCCTGGCGGTGGGTCTCATACCGCAGCTGGGGTCAGCGGTGCTGGCGGCCAGTCAGGGCTTCCAGGACCGTGCCTTGTACACGGCCACGGTCTTCGGAGGGCACCTGGCAGGGCTGGCCCGGCTGGCGGCGCCAGCGCCGTCGGCTCTGAGCTACGGCGAGGCGGTCCTGTGGAGCGCCTTGGCCGTTCTGCTCGCTGCCGCCATCCTCTACCGCCGCCTGCTGCCCGCATGGCTGACGCTGGGGCCGCGCCTCCTCGCTCGCGGCCCGCTCACCACGCTGCGCCTGCTGCAGAGCGGGGACGTCACCGACTACGTCACCTGGATCACGGTGGGCCTGGCTGCCTTTGGGGTGACCGCCGCCCTGGCGGTGCGCTGAGGCAGCGCGGCGGCCCGCGCTCGGCACTTCCTGGCGGCCACGCCGGGCTCCGCCCAGACATGATCGTCCAGAGCGGAAGCCAGCGAGGAGCGTCCCTTGTTCATGGCACTGGTTCCGGGCAGCGGCCAGGGGCTGAGCGACTTTGGCGACCTGGGCCTGGCGCTGCTGCTGGCGAGCCTGATCGGCCTGGAGCGCGAGCTCCGGCAGAAGTCCGCCGGGATGCGCACCAACGCGCTGGTGGGGCTGGGCGCGGCTCTCTTCGTCCTGATCAGCAAGTACGGGTTCACCGACGTGCTGACTCCCGGCAAGGTGGTGCTGGACCCCTCCCGGGTGGCGGCTCAGATCGTGACCGGGATCGGGTTCATCGGCGGGGGCCTGATCTTCGTCCGCCGCGACATCGTCCGCGGCCTGACCACGGCGGCCGTGGTCTGGCTAACCGCCGCGGTGGGGGCGGCCGCCGGCGCCGGGCTTCCCCTGCTGGCGGTGGCGGCAACCGGCGGTCACTTCCTTGTGATCTACGGCTACAGCCCCCTGGCTCACCGGCTGCGCCGGGGGGCGGGCGGGCCGGCCCAGGTCCGGCTCCGCTACCGCCATGCCAGTGGCGCATTACGCCGGGTGCTGGAGCTTTGCACCAGCAGCGGATTCACCGTGGCCGAGTTGTCGGTGGATCAGGAACCCGGACAGCCGGAGGTTGAGCAGCAGCACGCCGCCCGGGGGAGGGGCGGGGGCGGGGCCGCCGACGTGGATGTGCTCCTGATTCTCATTGGCCACGCCTCGATCAGCCATCTCGTCCAGCAGGTGAGCGAGATCACCGGAGTCGTGGCGGTGACCGCCAGTTCTGAGGGTGAGCTCGCCGAGTCGCTGTGATTGACGACGCGCCTGCCGCCTTGCTGCTGCCATGGAGCCTGGTGGCACGCGCCAAGCTCTCGAAGACGGGCGGCTCCCACCGTGCGCCGAAGGAGCGCGGGTGGTGCGCGGCGGGGCGTCCCCCGTCTGGCCAGGCTGTCCGGTGGGTCACCCCAGAGGGCGCCGGTGAGCACCTCCCGCCAGTTGGGGGATTAGTGGCTGGAGAAGCGCTCAATGGTCGCGACCAGTTCGTCGAGGAGCTCCGCGCCTTCTCCGGACCGCAGCCCAGCGGCGACACAGTGCTGCACGTGGTCGCGCAGCAGGATGTAGCCGATCCGCTCCAAGGCGGCGATGGCGGCGCTGAGCTGGGTCAGCACCTCCGGGCAGTAGCGCTCCTCCTCGACCATCCGCGAGATCCCGGCCACCTGGCCCTGCAGGCGGCGGAAGCGCCGGAGCAACTCGGGCTTGCTGGCCTGGTACGAGCCGCGTCGCTCGGAGGGACCGGGCGCCGCCATCTCGCCCATCAGTGGCTCGCCACCGGCCGGTCCAGGTAGGCCCCAGGATCGGCGGCGAAGGTATCGGCGCAGCCCTCGCAGCAGAACCAGTAGTCGCGTCCGGCGACCGCCCGGCTGGGGGCGTCAGCGCCGGGTTGGACCTGCATCCCACAGACCGGGTCGGTGGCGGGGGCAGGGCCGCTGTGGGCCGCCGCGCCGCCGCGATCCAAGGACAGGCTCTTGAGGAACCGGCCCCGGCAGCGGTCCGAACAGAACCAGTAGCGCACTCCTCCGACCTCGGCCTGGGCCGGTGCTTCCCCCATCCGGACCCGCATGCCGCAGACGGGGTCGGTGGCCAGGCCCGCCGAGGTGGGCAGCCCACGGGCGCGGCGGCTGAGCAGATAGAGGCAGGCCAGTACCACCAGGAAGACCAGGTCGAGGTACGAGGTGTAGTCCCAGCCGAAGGACTGCGAGACCACCTGGGTCGGGCGGGACTGCGGGACGAGGTGGACCAACCCGAAGACCGCTCCCACCACCAGCCCGGTCAGGGACATCACCAGCCAGAAGGAGCCCAGGAGCCACAGGGTGAGACGGCCCCCGTAGAACTTGCGATAGATGAGCAGCAGCGGCAGGGTGATGAGGTCGGCGAAGACGAAGCTCACCACCCCGCCGAAGCTGATCCCACCCTTCCAGAGGGCGGCGGCCAGCGGCACGTTGCCGATCGAGCAGACGAAGCTGAGGATGGCGATCAAAGGCCCGATCAGGGCGTTCTCCAAGGCGGTCCAGGGGCCGTGCCCGCTCAGGAAGACCGCCCCCCACACCGAGCTGGGCAGCAGCGCCGCCAGCAGCCCAGCCGCCCCGAACCCGATCAGCAGCTCGCGGCGCAGCATGGTGATGTCGCCGATGGCGTAGCTGGCGGCCTGGGTCCAGCCCTCCAGGCTGCGGAGTGAGGGCGGGCGCCCTCCCCCGGGGGCGGCGCCCCCCGAATCGCCGTCCACCCGCTGCAGCCGGGAGCGCGCCTGCTCCACCAGCTCCCTGGGGAGCACGAAGCGGCTGAGCAAGGCGAAGCCCGCGATCATGAGCAGCCCGCCCAGGTACTCGCTGGCGGTGAACTGCCAGCCCAAGAGCAGGGCTAGCACGACCCCCAATTCCAGCACCAGGTTGGTGGAGGCGATCATGAAGACCATGGCGGCGGTGAAGTCGGCGCCCCGGCTGACCAGGGACTTGGCCATGGCGGAGGCCGCGTAGGAGCAGGACGAGGAGACCATCCCCAGGAAGGTGGCCCGCCCCAGCCGGCCCCGGGCCTCGGGGCCGAGCGCCCGGTCCATCGCCCCCCGGGAGACGAACGCCTGCACCGCTCCCGAGAAGGCGAAGCCGAGCACCAGCGCCCAGAAGGTCTCCCAGAGCATCAGCGCGCCCTGGCGCAGACCCTCCCCGAGCGCAGTGAAGACGATCAAGGCGGTCCTCCTCTTTCCTATGCCCCCCGGGGGTATTCTAGGGCAGGCCGGGAGGGGTCGTCGGCGGGGTCTGGGCGAGCTCGGCCGCCCACAGCCGGGCGACCTCAGCCTCGGTCTCGCTCAGCGGGCCACTGTTGTCGATCACCCAGGTGGCCAGCTCCCGTTTGCGCTCCATCGGCATCTGCGCCCCGATGCGCGCCTGGGCCGCCTCCAGGTCCAGTTCCGAGCGCTGCCGCAGCCGCTGCAGCTGGGCCACCGGGTCGCAGTACACCAGGAGCGTGGCGGAGAACTCGTCCTGGCGCCCGGTCTCGTAGAGCAGCGGAACGTCGTAGACCACCAGCTCGGCGCCCGCCGCCTGGGCGGCGGCGATCTCTTTGCGGCTCAGTTCCAGGACCCGGGGGTGGACGATCCGGTTGAGCCGCTCCCGGGCCTGCGGGTCCGCGAAGACCACCTTCCCCAGGCTCTGGCGGTCGAGGGTGCCGTCTCCCCCGATCGCCTCTTTGCCGAACTCGGAGGCGATCTCCTGCAGTGCCGGGGTCCCGGGGGCCACCGCCCTCCGGGCCAACTGATCCGCGTCGACCACGAACGCTCCCCGCGCCGCCAGCATCCCCGCGACCGTGGACTTCCCGCTGGCGATCCCGCCGGTGAGGCCGATGACCCGCGACACGTCAGCCGCCGACCTCGGACGCGGCGCGGCGGCGCACGAAGAGTTCCTCGGGAGCCAGGAGTCGCTCCAGGCGGGTGCCTGGGGTGTGCACTCGCACCCCGAGCCGGGCGGGAACGCCGCATTCCCAGCCCTGACGGTAGAGGTCGCGGGCGCGCCGCAGGTCCGACGCCTGGGCCACCTCGCGGCCGTTGGTCAGCTGGAGGCTGGGCGGGGAGGCGCCCGGGTAGCCCAGCGCCACCTCGCCACCGGTCGCGACCAGGAAGCTGAGCTCCGTGAAGGCGGCCTCGCCCAAGTCGGTATCGGGCTCGCCATCGAGGAGGGAGGCCAGGGAGGGAGCCTCCCCAGATTTGACCTGCTCGCGCACCTGGCGGCGGCCGCTGATGTGCCGATCGCGCTCCCGGCGGCGGCGCTCCGTCTCCAGCACCGCCCGCTCCTGGCCGAGCGCGGTGAGGCGGCGCTGGAAGGGGGCCATCTCCCGATGCAGCGCCTGCTCGGCCTGCTGGAGCCGCTCGGAGAGCCCGTCCAGCTCGGCGTCTTGCAGCTGCGCCAACTGCTCCGGCGCCGGCACCCGCACCTCTTGGCCCGGGCTTCCGGACCCTGCAGGGCTGGCCACTGCAGGCTAGCCTACAAGGCGGCGGCACCGGCGGTCTGGAGGAGTGGCATGGCTGGCGAGGTGAGGTTCGCGACGCAGGGCGCGGTCGCCTGGCTGACGATCGACCACCCGCCCGCCAACGCGCTCAGCCAGGGGGTGCTGGAGGGACTGGAAGCTGCCTTTGCCCGGGTCGCCGCCGAGCCCTCACTCCGGGCCGCGGTGGTGACCGGAGCCGGGGAGCGCTTCTTCGTCGCCGGGGCGGACATCACCGAGTTCGTCAGCCAGGGGCCGGAAGGGACGCGCGACAAGATCGCTCAGGGGCAGCAGCTCACCCTCGACATGGCCCGCCAGCCCTACCCGATCCTGGCGGCCGTCAACGGATTCGCCCTCGGCGGCGGGCTGGAGCTGGCCATGGCCTGCGACCTGCGGGTGGCCAGCCGCAACGCCCGCATGGGGCAGCCGGAGATCCTGCTCGGGATCATCCCGGGCTGGGGCGGCACCCAGCGGCTCCCGCGGCTGGTGGGGCCGGGGCGGGCCCTGGAGCTGTTGCTCGGGGGCGAGCAGATCGGCGCCGAGCGGGCGCTGGAGTGGGGCCTGGTCAATCGGGTGGTCGAGCCGGGCCAGCTCCGCGCCGCCGCCCAGGAGCTGGCCGAGCTCCTGGCCAGCCGCCCGCCCCTGGCGGTGGCGGCGATCAAGCGGGCGTTGGCGGGGGGCCTCGACCGGCCCTTGCCGGACGGGCTGGCGGCGGAGCTCCGGGAGTTCGACCTCACCTTCCGCAGCGCCGACGCCGGGGAGGGGATCAACGCCTTCTTGGAGAAGCGCCCCCCCAAGTGGTCAGGGAGCTAACGCCCCTCTCCAAGGAGGCTCCCCCTACCATCTGGCCCGTGCCCCTGGAGCCACTCCACCCCCGACCCGGCTCGGATCCCAACCGGGTGGAGCGGGGGGCGAGGCAGCGCCTGGGCAGGTTCTGGCTCGAGGAGCCGCACTGGTTCTGGGCGGTGGCCGGGCTGACCTTCCTGGCCGGGCTAGCGCTCTTCCTGCTGGCGGTCGGTTTCGACCGGCCGTGATCTGGCTGAACCCGGCCGGGCTGGTGGTGCTGGCTGCTCTGTCCGGCTATCTCTTCTGGCGCCGGCTCAGCCCGCTCTGGCGGTCCCTGCGCTCGGCCCGACCCGAGCTGCGCACCGGGCGGCTGGGGTGGCGGCTGCGAGGGGTCGTGGTCCTTGCCCTCGGCCAGCAGCGGCTCTTGCGCTGGCCCTTCAGCGGGCTCGCCCACCTGCTCATCTTCTGGGGCTTCGTGGTGCTCAATCTGGAGATCCTGGAGGCCGCGCTGGAGGCCCTGGTGCCCCCGCTCAACCTGGAGCAGCAGTTCTGGTGGGGGCCGATCGCCTTCGCCCAGGACCTGCTGGCGGTGGCGGTGCTGACCGGGCTTGCGGTGGCGGCGCTGAACCGCTACCTGCTCCGCCCCCAGCGCTTCTCCGGCAGCCACAGCCGCGACGCCACCCTGATCTTGGTCCTGATCGCCCTGGTGATCCTCACCCAGCTGGGGCTCTACGCCACCCAGATCGCCGCCGGCACCGACCAGGTGGTCAACCTGCGCCCGGTCTCAGACGCTGTCTCCCGCATCTTCGACGGAGTGGGCCGCCCTGGGATCTGGGCCTGGCACGAGTTCTTCCTCTTCGCCCACCTGGGGGTGGTCGCGCTCTTCGGCGTCTATCTGGCGCAGAGCAAGCACCTGCACATCCTCACCTCGCTGCCCAACATCTTCTTCCGCTCCCTTGAGCCCGCCGGGCGGCACCTGCCGCTGCTGGACATCGAACACTCCCAGGAGTTCGGGCTCTCCCGGGCGGACCAGCTCACCTGGAAGCAGGAGCTGGACCTGGCCACCTGCACCGAGTGCGGCCGCTGCCAGTCCCACTGCCCCGCCTACAACACCGGCAAGCCGCTCTCCCCCAAGGTCCTGATCACCGACCTCCGCGACGCCTGGTACGCCCAGGCCCGGGGCCAGCCGCTGCCACCGAGCCAGTGGGCGACCGGGGCGCTGCCGGCAGCCGAGGCCCAGGGATCGCGGCTGCTGGACCGGAGCGTGCTGGAGGAGACGCTCTGGTCCTGCACCACCTGTGGCGCCTGCGTCGAGGAGTGCCCGGTGCTGATCGAGCACGTCCCTGCGATCGTGGACATGCGCCGCAGCCTGGTGCTGGAGGAGTCGCGCATGCCCAAGGAGGCCCGTTCGGCCCTGGAATCGTTGGAGCAGCGCGGCAACCCCTTCTCGATGCCTGCCGACTCCCGGCTGCGCTGGGCAGACGGCCTGGAGCTGCCCCTGCTCAGCGACCATCGCGACGCCGAGTACCTCTACTGGGTGGGGTGCTCCACCGCCTTCGACGAGGCCAACTGGCCGACCGCCCGGGCGATGGTGGCGATCCTGAAAGCGGCCCAGGTGGACTTCGCGGTCCTGGGCCGGGAGGAGGTGTGCACCGGCGACCCGGCCCGGCGGCTGGGCAATGAGTACCTCTTCCAGCTCCAGGCCCAGGAGGCTATCCAGCGCTTGGACCGCCACCGCGCGCGCCAGGTGATTGCCAGCTGCCCCCACTGCTTCAACACCATCGCCCGGGAGTACCCGGACCTCGGCGGCCACTACCAGGTCATCCACCACACCCAGCTGCTGGCCGAGCTCCTGGAGTCAGGGAGAATCAAGCTGGACCAGGGACCCGAGGTGGGGGAGCTCACCTACCACGACCCCTGCTACCTGGGCCGCTGGAACGGCGAGTACGACGCCCCCCGCCGGGTTCTGGAGGCGCTGCCCGGCAGCCGGCTGGTCGAGATGGAGCGGCACCGCAACCAGGCCATGTGCTGCGGCGCCGGCGGTGGCCGGATGTGGATCGAGGAGCGCT
>JBOHUK010000181.1:0-5426 GCA_050734395.1 Candidatus Dormibacteria bacterium | reverse complement strand
CCAGATTGGCGGAGCTGGGGCTGCAGCCCGGGTTCGGCTTGGTTCTGGACATCGGCTGCTTTCACAGCCTGGCGGCCCGGGGGCGTCGCGCCTACGGCGAGGGCGTGGCTCAGTTGTCGTCCTCGGGAGCGACTCTAATGATCTTCTCCTTCCGCCGTCAGGTGTCCGATGCGGCAGTGCGTGACGCGCTCGATCCCTGGTTCCAGCTACAAGAGCTGATCCCCGGGGTCGGGCACGCGGATCCCGTCTGGTACCGCATGCGGCGCATGGCCGCCTGATACCTCTACGGGTCTCCAGCAGCTCCCCGCTCGTAGGCGGTGACCGGCCGACGACCACCCCTCAGTTGAGGGGGGCCGAACCAGCCGACGCGACGGGGATCAGAAGCCGCCCGGCGATCCGATGCAGGAGGTGGTGCCGCTTGTCTCCGAGATCTTCACCTCAACCCGCTTGGGCGGTGGATGGCTCTTGATGCTGAACGTCGTCACGGCGGTTCCGGACGCGATTTGCTTGGTCGAGCCGGAACGCTGCCCGTCGTGCCCGGTGACAATGGCAGTCACAGTGGCTGGGCCGTGCTCATTGACGCGAACTTTCACCATGTTCCCCTGCACCGCGTAGTTGGCCTTGCACTCGCTGGCCCCGTGCACCTTGGAGGTCGTGTTGCCCGCTCCGCATGCAGCAACTCCCAGAGTGGTCGCAACGAGCGCCGCAGTGATCCCGATTGGCGTGGCTTTCATGCTGCCCTCCATGACGATCGCAATTGACCCCTAAAGCAACGCGACGCCTGGCAGTGGGTTTCATCGCAGCGTGGTCGCCGCCCGAGGCGGCGCGCACCGAAGCGGCTGGAAGGAGTCGCTGGTCGGCGCCGGCGCTACCCTAGGCTCCAGTCGGAGGTCACTGGGTGGCGGGCTGAGGGAGGCGTCGTGAGTCGTCGGGGCTGGGTGCTGTTCGCCGCCATGTGCGTGATCTGGGGGATACCCTACCTATTGATAAAGGTGGCGGTAGGCACCATCACCCCAGCGGAGCTGGTCTTCCTGCGCACCGCCATCGGCGCGGTCCTGCTACTGCCCGTGGCCCTGTTTGGACGCCAGCTGCGCCCCCTGGTCTCGAGCTGGCGGCCCTTTCTGCTCTACTCGTTGGTGGAGATCGCCGTTCCCTGGCTCCTGCTCTCGAGTGCCGAGACCCAGATCTCATCCTCGCTGTCGGGCCTGCTGGTGGCGGCGGTGCCGCTGGCGGGTGTCGTGATCACGCTGATTCTCGGCGGCGGCGACAGCGTCACCGGTCGCCGCTGGCTCGGCCTGCTCCTGGGCGTGGCCGGGGTGGGGGCGGTGGTGGGGCTGGATCTGGGCCACGTGACGGCGCCGGCGCTGCTGGAGATGCTGGTGGTGGTCTGCTGCTATGCCCTTGGCCCGCAGATCCTCGCCCGGCGCCTGGCCCACCTACCCAGTTTGGGAGTGGTAGCCGGCTCCCTTAGCGTGTGTGCCCTGCTCTACCTCCCGGTGGGGGTCATCCAGCGGCCGGCGCGGGTGCCCGCGGGGGAGGTGCTAATGGCGCTGACGGCCTTGGGTCTCATCTGCACCGCGCTGGCCTTCGTGATCTTCTTCCGCCTCATCGCCGAAGTGGGGCCAATCCGCGCGACCGTGATCACCTACGTCAACCCGGCGGTGGCGGTGGCCATGGGCGTCGCCTGGCTGCACGAGCCCTTCACCTTGGGGATCGGTGTGGGCTTTGTGCTGGTGCTGGGGGGCTCGATCCTCGCCACCCGGGCGGGCCCGCGAGCGCCTGAGCTGGAGCCGGTCAATCCCGAGGCCGTGCCTCTGCAGGTGGGCTCGCAGAACCCGGGCTGACCCGACCCTCGGGCTTCGGCGCCGGGCCGGCGGCGCACTGGGCGCAGCGCCCGATCAGGTCCAGGCGGTGGCTGTACAGGCTGAATCCGGTCGCGCGCGCCACCTCCGCCGCCACCGCGGCCACGCTCGCCTCCAGCTCGGCGGGCGCCAGCACGTCCACCACCGAGCCGCAGCCGACGCAGGCCAGGTGATGGTGGTGGGGGGCGAGCTCCTCGCTGAGCTCGAAGCGGGAGAACTCTCCCTCCAGCAGGACCCGGCGCACCACGGTCGCCTGCTCCAGCACCGCCAGGTTGCGGTACGCGGTGCTGGGTGGGAGGGTGGGACAGCCCCTCACGATCTCGCTCACCGTCAGCGGGCGGCCGGCTCCGGCCACCGCCTCCACCAGCCTCCGGCGGCCCGAGGTGTAGCGCTGGCGGATCGAGGCCAGGCGCCGCCGGACCCCGGCGTGGAGCTCGGCGCTGGCCGGGCTTGGGGAGGACAGGTCGCCCGCCATGCTCAAACCGTACTCCCGAGCCGCCCAGGGGGAACGTATCGCGCGAGTGGCCCGGCCAGGCGCACCAAGAGGTAGCCCAGGAAGGCGAGAGCGGTGATGAAGAAGCTGACCGGATAGGGGAGGTAGTAGGCAATCGCGAGCCCAATCCAGGTGCAGGCCAGCGCCACCCCGACGGCGGTGGCCATGGCCGCCACGGGGCGGCTGGTGAGCCGGTCGGCGATGGCGGCCGGGGTCACCAGCAGGGAGAAGATCAGCAGCACCCCCACCACCTGCACCGCCACCGCCACCGCCAGCGCCAGGGTGGCCATGAAGGCGATGGACAGGGCATGCACCGGGACCCCGCGTGCCTCGGCCACCTCCTCGTCCACCGAGGCAAACAGCAGCGGCCGATACATCGCCCCGAGCAGCAGCAGGCAGAAGAGTCCCAGGGCCAGGGTGACCGCCACGTCGGTGCCGCTCACCCCCAGGATCTCGCCGAAGAGGATGGAATAGGCCTCGGTGGAGTAGCCGCTGTAGAGCGAGATGAAGAGGACCCCGAGTCCGAGCATGAAGGCGAGCACGATCCCGATCACGGTGTCGCGCTCGCGCAGCCGGCCCCCCAGGGCGCCCATCACGCCGGCCGCCCCCAGGCAGAAGACGAGGAGCCCCCAGACCGGCGCGACCGAGATCAGGGTCGCGCCCGCCGCCCCGGAGAACCCGACGTGGGAGAGCGAATGGGCGGCAAAGGCGGTGCGCCGCAGGATGATGAAGTAGCCCACCACCCCGCCCACCACCGCCACCACCGTGCCTGCGGCGAAGGCGTTGCGCATGAAGGCGAAGCTGAGCATCTGCTGCAGGTCCGAGAGCAGGTTCCAGCTCGGGGAGCTGCCGGCCAGCTGGACCACCGCCAGGGTCATAGCCGCCACCCCTCCGGCGCCGGCGTCGGCTCGGCGGGCGGGTGGGGATGGGCCAGCTCCTCGTCGATGCCGACCACGAAGCGCCGGCCCCGGCTGTCGACCAGCACCTCCACCGGGACCCCGTAGAGGCGCGAGAGCACCTCTTCGCGGATGATCTCGTCGGGGGTGCCGGTGGCCACCTGCCCGCCGGCCACATAGCACACCCGGTCGATGACGCGGCGCAGCGGGTTGAGGTCGTGGGCGACGATCAGCACCGCCATCCTCCGGGAGCGCGCCAGCTTGGCCACCAGCTCCGCCAGCCCCGCCTGGTTGCGGACATCGAGGTTGGCCAGCGGCTCGTCCAGCAGCAGCAGGCTGGGAGAGCCGACGAGCGCCTGGGCCAGCAGCAGGCGCTGGCGCTCGCCGCCAGACATGCGCCCCAGCTTGCGCTCCGCCTGGGCCTCGGCTCCCACCGCGGCCAGTGCCGCCCCCACCCGGTCCCGACCCCCACGCTGCAGTGGCCAGCCTGGCCCCCAGCGGTGGCCGTCCAGGCCGAGCCGCACCAGGTCCACTCCCCGAAAGGCGACCTCGGGGTCGAGGACCCGCGCCTGGGGCACGTACCCGATCCGGGGGTTGCCCCGGGAGGGAGGCTCTCCCAGCACCTCCAGCCGCCCGGCGGCGGGGGCCAGCAGACCGAGGAGGAGCCGGAGCAGCGTCGACTTGCCGGCCCCGTTCGGTCCGAGAACGGCGACGAACTCGCCGGGCGCGATCTCGAAGTTGGCGCCGCTCCACACAAGGCGCCCACCCTGAGCCGCCGCCAGCCCGGAGGCCCGGATGACCGGGTCTGCCCCGCCGGTCAATGCCGCCCCTGCGTTAGGGCGCTGGCCAGCTGGGACAGCTGATGGTCCATCCAAGCCTCGAAGCTCGCCCCGCGGGGGCGCACGGTCTCGCTGATCCCGACGACCGGGATGTGCTCGCGCCTGGCCGCCGCCTCCAGCGAGCTGGTCAGCGGGGTCACCGTCTGGACGTTGTAGACCAGCGTCCGGAAGCTGTGGCGCTGGAGCTGGGACTGGAAGGCGGCGACCGAGCTCACCGGCGGGTCCACGCCCTCCGAGACCGCCTTCATGAACGAGGTGGGGGTGACCAGGTCCAGCTTCAGGTAGTGCGCCAGGTACACGAAGATGCTCTCGGTCGCCGCTACCTGCTCCCCCCGGTCCCGGCGCTGGATCGCCGCCAGCCGGGCGCGGTAGGGCTGGAGCGCGCGCTGCAACTGGTGCAGGCGCGCGGCGAAGTAGGCGGCCGAGCTGGGCCGCAGCGCCCGGTACTCGGCGGCGATCCGGCTCACCACCCGCAGGACGTAGTCGGGCTGGTACCAGAAGTGCGGGTTGGCGCCCGGGCCCTGACCCAGCAACTGGGCAACGTCCAGCAGCCGCCGCCCGCTGGCCGGCTGGGCCGCCAGCAGCAGCTGCGCCCAGGAGTCGTAGCCGGCGCCATTGACGATCACCAGCGAGGCCTGGGCCACCCGCCTGGCGTCGGCGGAGCTGCTCTCGTACTCGTGAGGATCCGCGTTGGGGTCGGTGACGATGCTGAAGACCTGGGCCTGGTCTCCCCCCAGCTGGGCCGCCAGGCTGCCCCAGAAGTTCTCGGCGGCCACCACCTGCAGCGGCGTCCGGGCGGCCGCCGCGTTCGGCAGGCCCGCGGCGGTGCCCGTCGCGATCAGGCTGGCCCCAGCGGCCCCGGCTAGCAGCATCCGGAGGTGATGTCCCCGCTCGTTATGCCGCGCTCCCACCTTGTGATCATAATGAGAATGGCTCTCATATGCAAGAAGTGGTCGCTGGTGTCAGTAGGCGGCTACGACCGGATCGCGCCACTGCCCGGGGATGGTCGCCAGGTACTCGGGCAATTGCTCGGGGGTCAGCCCCGCTGCGCGCAGGGTGGTGGGCAGCCCCAACTGGGAGAAGCGGCGACGCATGGCTGGTGCCAGATCGCGGGGGTCGGTCTGCTGCAGGGGCGCCAGCACCGCCAGCAGCCGCGTGGGCTCATCGCGCGCCAGCTGCTCCACCACGACCGGCAGCAGCACGCCGGAAGTGATCCCATGGGGGATCCCAAAGCGGGCCCCCAGGAGGCGGCTCAGCGTGTGGCTGGGTCCCATGCTGGCTCCCGCCAGCCCCAGGGCCGCCCACCAGGCCGCGACCTGCAGGCCCTGGCGCGGCT
>JBOHUK010000180.1:0-7328 GCA_050734395.1 Candidatus Dormibacteria bacterium | reverse complement strand
CCACATAGTGGACGGATGTCTCGGGACATAGTGGACACCCTCAAGGGAGGGTGGGGCTATGGGCCTGGAGCGGTATGTGGTGGACGCGGTCGTGCTGGAACACCGGAGCCCCCGAGAGATCGCCAGGCTCCATGGCATCTCCAAGAGCTGGATCTATCAGCTGCTGGCCCGCTTTCACGAGGGTGGCTATGAGGCTCTAGTCCCCAGGTCGCGTCGCCCTAGGTCGTGTTCCCACCAGGTCGACCCTGATCTCCGGGCAGCCATCGTCCGGCTGCGGCGGGAGCTTGAGGAGGCTGGTCATGACTCCGGACCGGCCACCATCGCCCACCACCTGGCCCTGGACTTCGACCACGTTCCTGCGCTGGCCACCATCTGGCGCATCCTCTCCCGCGAAGGGCTGATCGCCCCCCAGCCCCAGAAGCGGCCTCGCTCCTCGTTCACCCGCTTCGAGGCCGACCTGCCCAACCAGATGTGGCAGAGCGACACCACCCACTGGCACTTGGCTGATGGCCGTGACATCGAAATCCTCAACTACCTCGACGATCACTCCCGCCTGCTCCTCGCCTGCAACGCCTTCAGCACCGTGAAAGGGGCTGACGTAGTGGAGAGCTTCCACTGCGCCGGCGCCACGTATGGCTACCCTGCCACCCTCCTGACCGACAACGGTGCGGTCTACAGTGGCAAGTCCCGCGGCGGCAAGGTCTTGCTCGAGACCGAGCTGGAAGGTCTGGGGATCGTCTTCAAGCACTCAACCCCATACCACCCACAAACCTGCGGCAAGGTGGAGCGCTTCCACCAGACCCTGAAGCGATTCCTGGCCAAACAAACAGCTGCACCAACTAGAGCCGTGCTGCAGCTCCAGCTCGACACTTTCCGTGCCTATTACAACCAGCACCGGCCTCACCGCGCCCTGGCCAGCCGAACTCCACTCACCGCATTTCACGCCCGCCTCAAGGCGCGGCCCGAGGGACTAGATGCAGCCGTCCACTACCGCGTTCGCCATGACCGGGTGGACAGCCACGGCCGAGTTACCCTCCGCTACCTCAGCCGTCTCCGCCACATCTGCCTGGGCCAGGCAAACGCCGGTGTACCCGTCCGCCTGCTAGTGGCCAACAAGCGCGTCCGAGTGATCCGCGAGGACGGCTCGCTCATCCGCGAACTCATCCTCGATCCCGCACGTGACTACCAGCCCCTGGGAACCCCGGCCGGGCGCAGGCCTAAGCTTGTCCACGATGACGTGAGACATGTGTCCACGATGTCCTGAGACACGACACTGTGGGCGGAGAGGGATTCGAACCCCCGTAGGCGTAAAGCCAGCTGATCTACAGTCAGCCCCGTTTAACCACTTCGGTACCCGCCCGCGGGCGAGTATACCGGCGGGTCTTCAGCCCCCCGAACACCTTGGAGGCGCTGTCCATGCCACTCTCGCCGCCATCCCCTCGGGCCACGACTGACGTCCTCGAGCAGCTGGACATCCGCAGCGGGGTCGTGGTGCGCGCCGAGGCCTTCCCGGAAGCACGGCGGCCCGCCGTCAAGCTGGAGATCGACTTCGGAGAGGAAGTAGGGCGCCGGCAGTCCAGCGCCCAGCTCACCCGGCACTACACGCCCGAAGCGCTGGTGGGGTCTTCGGTGCTGGGGGTGGTGAACCTGCCCCCGCGACGGGTTGGCGGCTACCGCAGCGAGGTCCTGGTGCTGGGGGTGATCAACCCCCAAGACCCGGGCGAGGTGGTCCTGGTCCGCCCCGACCGGGCGGGAACTGCGGGCTGGCGGCTGGGCTGACCCGGGCTGACCGGCTCGGCCCGGCCGCGAGCTGCGCTTCCAGGAAGTAAGATCCGAGTTGGGTCAGCCGAGGGCGCAGATGGCGCCCGCCTGGGAGTTGGCGATGAGCATCATGCGGCGGATGTCGGACCTGTTCCAGCAGAAGGCCAACCGGGTCTTGGACAAAGCCGAGAACCCGGTGGATGCCCTTGATCTCTCGTATCAGAAGCAGCTGGAGGCGCTGCAGCAGGTCCGGCGCAGCGTGGCCGAGGTGGTGACCTCTGAGAAGCGCCTCGAGATGCAGCAGGCCCAACTGCAGCAGACCCAGGAGAAGTCCCAGTCCCAGGCCAAGTTGGCCCTGCAGCAGGGCCGAGAGGACCTGGCGCGGCTGGCGCTGACCCGCGCCCAGCAGGCCCAGACCCAGGCCGACGGGATGCAGCAGCAGATCCAGCAGCTCAAGGACCAGCAGCAGCGCTTGGAGATCACCGCCCAGACCCTGACCTCGAAGGTGGAGTCCTTCCGCACTCAGCGCGAGACCATGAAGGCGCAGTACTCCGCCGCCAAGGCGTCGACCCAGATTGGCGAGGCGGTGACCGGCCTCTCGGAGCAGATGACCGACGTCAACCTAATGATGGAGCGGGCCCAGGACAAGACGCAGCAGATGCAGGCCCGGGCGTCGGCCATCGACTCGCTGGTGCAGAGCGGAACCCTGGACACGATCGGGATCACCTCGGGCGACGACATCGACCGCCAGCTCCAGGGCAAGCTCAGCGACACCCAGGTGGACGCCCAACTGGCGGCGATGAAGCAGGAGATGCTGCAGGGGCCGGCCGACACCCCCAGGATCGAGGCGGCGACCCCGACCGCGACGGCCCCGGCCGGCCCGGAGCAGCCCTCGGCGGGCGACGACGGCCAGAGCATCGTGGTGCGCATCTCCGGGGAGGACCAGTACCGCCTCAACGTGAGCGAACGCCCTCAGCTGGAGCCGCTGGACCAGGCCCTCACCAAGGCGATCTCGGACCAGGACGCCACCGCCTACAGCAAGGGGCTGGCGGAGATGCTCAACTTCGTCCGTGGCCACGGGACCGAGGTGGCGCGGGATTCCTTGATCTCCTCGGACGTGGTCCTGCCCTCAGAGGACATGACCCTGGAGGAGGCCACCCGGCTGCTCTCCGACGACGGGACCGTGGTCCAGGCCGGGTCAGGAGCCTAGAGAGGCACTCCCCAGAGGGGGAACCAGGCGGCCAGGTTGGGTTCCACCGGCAGTCCCTTCTGCGCCAGCGAGGAGAGGCGGAGCTCCTCGGCGTTGTCCCGCTGGCGCTCTCCGGTGGGCACGAAAGGGTAGAAAGTGCCCTGCTTGTAGCCGTAGATCCAATACACCTTGCGCTGCCCCTGCGCGAAGGGGAACACCGCCGCCAGCAGGCACGAGTCCAGGCCCTCTTCGGTCAGGGTCTGGGCCACGCCGTGGAGGGCCGCCAGCTGGGCCTCGAACTCCGCCCCCTCCACCACCATCCACTCGAACCCCAGCTGGTCGCGCACTTCGTGCACCTTGAGGTCGTCGGCGGGTGCCGTCTGATCGTGGACTTGGAGCATGGCCACGGTGTCACGGTTGAGCTGGTCGAAGCGCCCGGCCGGTAGGGCCTTGAAGAGAATGCCCACCCGCCCCTGGGGCTTGAGCGAGGCAGCGGCTTCCAGGGTGATGATCGCCGTGCTCATGGCGAAGATCCGGTCCTCGTTGGACTTGGGCAGCCGGGTGCGCCCGATCAGCGAGTCCAAGAAGCCCACGGAGTCACTCTACTGGGAGAGCTGGGTCTCCATTTCCTGGAGCCGGCGCAGGCGGTGCTCCAAGGAGGGATGGGTGGAGAAGAGCTCGGCCAGGCTGCCCTTGCCCACGTGGACGGCGGGCAGAATCATCAAGGCATTGGCGGTCTGCACCTGGCGCAGGTCGCGGGTCGGGATGCGGGTGATGTTGCCGCTGATCTTCTGCAGGGCGGCCGCCAACTGGGCTGGCTCTCTGGTGATGATCGCTGAGCCGCGGTCGGCCGCGTACTCGCGGTAGCGGGAGAGGGCGCGGATCAAAACGAAGCTGATCGCCCAGACCGCCGCCGCCACCGCGATGATCAGGATCATCCCCTCGCCCTCGTCGTTGCCGCGGCCCCGGCCGCCGTAGCCGCCAAAGCCACCGAACCCGCCGAACATCCCAAACCACATCCCCTGCTGGACGATCAGCGAGGCCACGGTGGCGAAGAAGCTGGCCATGGCCATGACCTTGACGTCCTTGTGGATGACGTGGCTGAACTCGTGGGCGAGCACCGCCTCCAGCTCCTTGGGGTTCAGCTGCTGCAGGATGCCGCTGGTCACGGCCACCACCGCATGCTTGGGGTTGCGCCCGGTGGCGAGCGCGTTGGGCACCTGAGAGGGGATCACCGCCACCTGGGGCATGGGCATGCCGGTCATCTGACATAGCCGCCCGACGATGTCAAAGAGCTCCGGCTGCTCCTGGGCGGTGACGAGGTGGGCGTGCAGGCTCTGCAGCACGAGACGGTCCGAGTAGAAGTACTGGGCGACCAGCAGCACCGCCACCACCACGACGATCAGGCCGTAGGGGACGTGCAGCAGCAGGAGCACGCCGATGAAGGCGAGGTAGACGACCCCCAGCAGGAACAGCGCCAAGAACATGCGTAGCGTCAGGCCGGCGTCGGCGCCGATCTTGGGTCGCACGGGCTCTATATACCCGTTTCCAGAGGACTCACGCGCAGACGAGCGCCGCGCCCGGACCCCTCTAGAGCGTGGACTCCGAAGGCGCCTCCAGGGTGGAGCCGCCCTCGAAGGCGTGCCAGAGCTGGGCGTAGGGCCCGCCGCGGTGGATGAGCTCGGCGTGGCTCCCCGCCTCCAGCACCCGGCCCTCCTCCACCACCACCACCAGGTCGGCGTCGACCGCGGCCTGCAGGCGGTGGGAGACGCTGATCACGGTCCGCCCCTCCAGAACCTGGGCCATGGACCGCTCCAGCGAGCGGGCGGCGTTGGGGTTGATGAGCGAGGTCGCCTCATCCAGGACCAGGGTGTGGGGGTCGGCCAGCAGCAGGCGGGCCAGGGCCACCTGCTGGGCCTGGGCGGGATCCAGGCTGAACCCGCCCTGGCCCACCTCGGTGTCCAGCCCCTGCGGCAGCTCCCGCAGCCAGGCCTCCGCCCCCACCGTCGTCAGCGCCCAGCGCAACCGCTCGTCGTCGGAGCTGCGGTCAGCCAGTCGCAGGTTGTCCCGCAGGCTGCCGGCGAACACATGGTGCTCCTGGGTCAGCAGTACGACCTCGGCCCGTGCCCGCTCGGAGCTGAGCCGGTGGATGTCGACCCCGCCCACCGTCACCCGCCCGCTGCGCGGTCCGTACACCCCGGCGAGCAGTAGCGCCAGGGTGCTCTTGCCCGAGCCGCTGCGGCCCACCACTGCCACCCGCGATCCCGGCTCCGGCTTGAGGTCCAGGCCACGCAGCACGTCCCGCCCGCGGCGGTAGGCGAAGTGGACCCGGCGCGCCTCTACGAGCTCGTCCTCGGGCACCTCGTCGGTGTCGGGCGCCCTGGGCACCAGCCCCACCCCCAGCAGGCGCCCCAGCGACGCCCCCCCGAGCTGGAGGTGGTCGAGCCAGCTGAGCACCGTGTCCACGGGATCGATGAGCTGTTGCACGTAGAGGGTCCCGGCGGTGAGCCCCGCCAGGCTCAGCAGGCCGGCCGAGTGCAGCAGGCCGCCGGCGCCCAGGCAGAGGACCAGCGGCACCAGGTAGCTCGCCTCACAGGTGGGGAAGTAAACAGTGCGCAGCCACAGGGTGGCCCGCTCAGTCCCCACCCAGTCCCTGATGCCGTCGTCGACCAGATCCACCCGGGCCGGTCCCAGGTCGAGCGCCTCGACGGTGCGCGCCGCCTCCACCGATTCCTGGATCAGGCCGTTGACCCGCGCTTGGGCGGCTCGCTCCCGCAGGTAGGCGGCGGGCGCCCGGTGCAGGTACCAGCGGGTGATCGGGACGAGCAGGACCGTGGCGGGCAGCAAGCAGAGCCCCAACACCGGCGCCGCCCAGATCAGCGCGGCCACGGTCAGGACGGTCGTGGCCAGCGCGATGGCGATCTGCGGGAGTGCGTCCTGCACCACCTCCCCGAGCGCATCCACGTCGGCGGTCGCCCGGGTCAGCAGATCGCCGCCCCCGGCCCGCTCCACCACTCCCAGGGGAAGGGCGAGGACGTCGCCCAAGAACTTCTCCCGCAGGCGCGCCAGGACGCGAGCCCCCAGACGCCCCGAGCGGCGCCCGACGACGAGGGTGAGGGCCGTGCGCACCACGGTGGCTGCGATCAGCGCCGCCAGCACCGGGGGAGCCACCCGCTCGAGGCGGTGCTGGGTGGCGGCCTCCACCAGCACCCCGAGCGCCCAGGGTCCGACCAGCCCGGCCAACGTGGCCAGTCCCTGGAGCAGGATCACGGTCGAGGCGGGGCGCGACTCCGGCCGAAGCAGCTCCAGCGACCCACGCCAGGCCTGCCGGCCGGCGGCCGTGGGCAGCAGCCCCGATTCCTGGGCCACGCTCACTGGCCAGCCTCGCGGGCGAGCTGCGCCCGGTAGCGGGGCTCGCGGGCCATCAGCTCCGCGTGGGTGCCTTCGGCCAGCACCCGCCCTTCGATCAGCACCACCCGCTCAGCGCGCTCGAGCATCAGGGGGCTGCTGGTGACCACCACCGTGGTCCGCCCGGCACGCAGCTGGGCCAGCCGCTCCACGATCGACGCCTCGGTGTGGGTGTCCACGGCACTGGTGGGCTGGTCGAGCACCAGCACGGGTGGGTTGGTGCGTAAGGCCCGGGCCAGCACCAACCGCTGGCGCTGACCGCCGGACAGGGTTCGTCCCCGCTCCGGGATCACATAGTCCAGCCCTCCGGGCAGCCCGCTGAGGATCTCCGTTGCGTCGGCGGCGCGCAGGCAGGCCGCCAGGCTGGGCCGGCGGGTCCCCGGGCCCTCCGCCGGCGGGAGGTCGAGCCCGTCGCTCAGCCGCCCGGCCAGCAGCCGGGCCTCTCGGTCCACCACCACCACGGCCCGGCGGACCAGGCTCAGCGGGAGGTCGGCCAGCCGTTGGCGCCCGATAAGGACCTCCTCCCCGGCCGGAGGGTCGGAGTAGCGGCCTAGGCGATCCGCCAACTGCGAGAGCGCGGCCAGGTCCTCACCGGTCACGGCGGTCAGGCGGCCGGGCTCGACCCGCAGGCCGCTCAAGGAGTCGAAGAGCGCCAGCCCGGCGACGGGCGCTTCCAACGCAACCGGTTCCGGCAGGGTGGGCAGGTCGCGCTCCAGACGCAGGACGCTGATTACCCGGCCCGCCGCGACCCGGCCCGCGCTCCACTGCTGGGCGGTCTCTCCGAAGATGGCCAGGGGCACGATGAGGGAGGCGGCGAAGGCGTAGACCGTCACCAGCTGGCCCGCGGCAAAGTGATGTGACTCGGCGAGCCCGACCCCGAGCCAGGTGACGGCCACCAGGAAGACGCCGGGCACCAGCACCTCCAGGGCGCGCAGCACCGCGAGCATGGCGGCGGTCGCAGCCATGGTCG
>JBOHUK010000179.1:0-1004 GCA_050734395.1 Candidatus Dormibacteria bacterium | reverse complement strand
CGCCAACTTCACTCGCTGGGCCTCGCCCCCGCTCAGCTGGGTGGCGGGCTGCCCCAGGCGCACGTAACCCAGGCCCACGTCGTCGAGGGTCTGCAGCTTGCGGGCGATCGCCGGCTGGTTGCCGAAGGCCACCAGCGCCTCCTCCACCGACAGCGCCAGCACGTCGGCGATGGAGTGGCCCTTGAAGTGAACCTCGAGCACCTCCTGGGTGTAGCGCTTGCCCTTGCAGACCTCGCAGCTGACGTAGATGTCCGGCAGGAAGTGCATCTCGATCTTGATCAGCCCGTCCCCCTCGCAGGCCTCGCAGCGGCCTCCCCGGACGTTGAAGGAGAACCGGCCGGGCTTGTAGCCGCGCACCCGCGCCTCGGGCAGCTGGGCGAAGAGCTCCCGGATCGGGGTGAACAGACCGGTGTAGGTGGCGGGATTGCTGCGCGGGGTCCGGCCGATCGGGGCCTGGTCAACGTCGACCACCTTGTCGATGAGCTGCAGCCCGTCGATGCGGGAGTGGGCCGCCGGGCGCTGCTTGGCGGCATAGAAGTACTGGGCCAGGCGGCGATAGAGGATGTCGTTGACCAGGGTGCTCTTCCCCGAGCCGCTCACCCCGGAGACCCCGACCAGGCAGCCCAGGGGGAAGGCGACGTCGATGGAGCGCAGGTTGTTGGCGCGGGCCCCGCGCACCACCAGCTCACCCCTCCCCCGCCGGCGGCGCTTGGGCACGGGGATGTGGCGCTTGCCCAGCAGGAACTGGGCGGTCAGCGAGCGGGGATTGGCCAGCACCTCGTCGAGCGTCCCCGACGCCACCACCTCGCCGCCGTGTTCTCCCGCCCCCGGACCCATGTCGACCACGAAGTCGGCCGAGCGGATCGTCTCCTCGTCGTGCTCCACCACGAGCACCGTGTTGCCCAGGTCGCGGAGCCGGAACAGCGTCGCCAGCAGCTTGTGGTTGTCGCGCTGGTGGAGCCCGATGCTGGGCTCGTCGAGGATGTAGAGCACCCCGGTGAGCC
>JBOHUK010000178.1:0-4231 GCA_050734395.1 Candidatus Dormibacteria bacterium | reverse complement strand
TTCCATCCCGGGGAGCCCTGGACCTTCGAACTGGCCGTCGAGTTCATGCGCCAGAAGTCGGGTCGATCCTTTGAGTTCTGCAAGGGTGAGGTCGAGCGCTACCTGGGCATGCCGTCCCAGGCGATCTCCTACAAGCTCGGGGAGCGGGTGTGGCTCGAGACCAGGGCCGAGGCACAGCGGGTGTGGGGGAGGGACTTTGACCTCAAGACCTTCCACCGCCGGGCGCTCGACCTAGGGTTCGTGGGGCTCGACCAGCTGCGAGAGGAGCTGACCCGGCCATTGCCCGGCGATCGGCCGGCTTAGCTCAGCTCCCAGGCGATGGACCAACCGCAGATCGAGATCCTGATCCTCGCCAACCATGTCGAGGCGGTCAACGGGCTGCTCTACATCTCCGGCGGCGGATGGACCGACCACTGGCGGCCGGCTCCGCAGGGGGGCCAGCCGGTGGTCAGCCACCTGGGGGTCGGGGTTACGGTGCTGGTGCCTTGGACGGCCAGCCAGGCCGTGCACACCCTGGCCGTGGCGATCGAGGACACCGGCGGCCGGCAGGTGGCCTCGGTCTCAGCGCAGCTGAACCCAACCCGGCCACAGGGGTTACCCACCGGCAGTGACCAGCGCGCGGTGCTGGCGCTGTCCCTCAACCTGGTGTTTCCCGGTCCTGGAGAGTACCGGCTGGTGGCCCGCCTGGATCAAGGCGAGGCGCGCACGGTGGGCTTTCGGGTGCATGACGTGACCCAGCCACACGCCGATCCGCCGGCGATCAACTGACCGAGTCGCGAGACGACCCGGCGACACGCTCTCCCTCTGGCCCACGCTTTGGAACAGACTCAGCGCTGGAACTCCCGCGAGCGAGAGGGGCACCCGACGTCCGCTCGGTCGTGACATACCATGCGGCGCCAGTGACTAAGGTCAGTTCGAGGCAGTACGACGCCATCGTTGTGGGTGGCGGCCACAACGGCTTGATCTGCGCCGCGTACCTGGCCCGGGCCGGGCTGCGGGTGGTTGCCCTGGAGGCGCGCGAGCAGGTGGGCGGGGCCGCCACAACCGAGGAGGTCTGGCCCGGCTACCGGGTCTCGGTCCTCTCCTACGTCGTGAGCCTGCTCCGCCCGGTCGTCGTGCGTGAGCTGGAGCTGGCTCGGCTCGGCTACCGGGTGCTGCCCCTCGACCCCGCCTACTTCATGCCCTTCCCGGACGGGCGGGGCCTCCTGTACTGGGAGGAGGTGCACCGCGCGGCGGAAGAGATCGCCCGCTTCTCTGACCACGACGCTCGGGCCTTTCTGGACTACGACCGCGTGCTCGGCCAGTTGGTGCAGGTGGTGCGACCGCTACTGGACCGGGTGCCCCCGGGTCTGGACCGCCTGGGGCCGCCGGACCTGCGCCGGCTCCTGCAGTTGGGCCGCCACCTGAGGCACCATCGTGGCGCTCTCGAGCCCCTGGCCCAACTCATGACCATGTCGGTTTCCGACTTCCTGGACCAGTGGTTCGAAGACTCCTCGATCAAGGGTGCCCTGTCTCCCGGAGGGGTAATTGGCGCCTGGGCCGGGCCGCACCATCCCGGCACCGCCTACGTGCTGCTCCACCACCGGATGGGGGAGGCCGGGGGCCAGCGTGGCGGCTGGGGCTTCGTCGAGGGCGGGATGGGCCGCCTTTCGGAGATCCTGGCCCAAGCCGCTTCGGGACTGGGGGTGGAGGTGCGCACCAAGAGCCCGGTCGCCCGGGTGATGGTCGGAGCGGGCCGGGTGCGCGGCGTGTCCCTGGCCGATGGCACCGAGCTCCGCTCGGAACGCGTGGTCTTCGCCATCCACCCCCGCACCGCGCTCCTGCAGTTGGTGGGTCCGGAGCACCTACCCGAGGACGTGGTGCGCGCCATGGAGCGCTACCGGAGCCGGAGTGGGTCCGCCAAGGTCAACCTGGCGCTGGCTGAGCTGCCCGACTTCGTCGCCCGGCCGGGTACGCAGCCTGGCCCTCAGCACCCGGAATTCATCATCAACCCCTCCGTCGAGTACCTGGAGCGCGCGTGGCAGGAGGGGCGCGCGGGCGGCTGGAGCCGGAGCCCGATGCTGGACTGCGTCATCCCCACGACCAAGGACGCCACCTTGGCGCCCGAGGGCCGCCACATCCTCTCTTGCTTCGTCCAGTACGTTCCCCGCGAGCTCAAGGAGGGCGACTGGGATGCCGAGCGCGAGCGGCTCGCGGACCGGGTCATCGAGTTACTGGGGACCTACGCTCCCAACCTTCCGGGAGCGGTCCTTCACCGCCAGGTCGTCACCCCGCTGGACATGGAGAGGGAGTACGGTCTGCTCGGCGGCAACATCTTCCACGGCGAGATGAGCTTGGATCAGCTCTTCGTGCTTCGACCGGCCGCCCGCCTGGCCGGCCACCGCACCCCGATCCGCGGCCTCTACCTGGGAGGATCGGGCAGCCACCCCGGCGGTGGAGTGATGGGTGCGCCGGGCCGGAACTGCGCTCAGGTTGTACTGCAGGACTGGCGCTGGCAGCGCTGGCGCCGGAGGCGGCCCGAGCGCTGAGCGGGGAAATCTGCGGGGGCGGCAGCGGCCACCCCCGCAGACCTGACTAGGCCTCCTGGGTGACGAGGCTTTGGTCGCCCGCGCCAACCACCGTGCCGTTGACCTCGATGTGTCCCTCCGGATCTGGAAGGGCGTGAGGCCGTCCGAAGATCGCGTAGATGGTCCCCGCCACCACGAACGCCACCAAGTAGGAGATGTCCCCGAGCTGGGGCACGGCGGAAGGGACCACGCCGACGTACCAGGTCTGGTTCATGAATGGGGTCGAGCAGGCAAGCCCCAGGATCCATGCCACCAGTCCCACCCGGATCCGGCCCTGGGGGTCGTACAGGGCACGCAACTCGTAGCTGCCCCGGTGCTTGAAGTACCAGTCGACCAGCACCACGGCCACGAAGGGTCCGATCCAGTACGCGAGCAGGAGCAGGAAGTTGCTGTACTGCGCCGCTGCGGCGTCGGGGTTGCTGCCGCCGACCGCCAGCAGACCCCCGAGACACCCGACCAGGACCGCCGCCTGCCAGCGCCGGAGCCGGAAGCGCACCGCGGTCGCAACCACCAACCCAACCAGGATCGACGCCCCGACCACCAGGGGTAGGGTGACCAGCGCCTGATGCTCTGACCCGAGGGTGCGGTTGGCGATCACCATTACACCGGCCACCGCTCCCCCGAAGATCACCCCCGCGCCGACGGCGCGGACGTAGCTGCTTCGCTCCATGCGCACGACCAGGGCCGACATCGCGCCGCTATAGATGTTGAGTGAGTTGGCGCAGGCGGTGCCGGCGGCGATGGCCAGCAGGGCAACCGTCGCCAGCGGGCCTGGCATGAGGAAGGCGATCGCCTGGGCTGGGTTGGCCGCGGTGGCGGCGGGCATGGCGATGGAGACGGTCAGCGCGCCCATCCACTCCAGCACGACGCAGGGGATGAACATGCCCACCGCGGTCCAGAGGACGATGTGGCCGGAGCGCGCGGCCTTGGGGAGGTAGCGCGAGTAGTCGGAGGCGAAGGGCATCCAGCCCATCGCGTAGGAGAGGGCCAGGCCAATCGTGATGATGAATCCGCCGGTCGGGCCGCCGAAGGGGACGGGCGCGTGGGGGTTGAAGCCCAGGCCGTAGTGGCCCCTCGTGAAGGTGAAGCCGGCCAGAATCGCGAAGACCACGACCAGCGCCACGCTCATCCATCGCTCGAACGCGTGAATCATGTTGTAGCCGTAGACCGCGAGCACCACCTGTCCGACCACCATGATCGCCAGCGCGATGAAGTAGTTGAGGTGGGCCAGCTGCGCCAAGGCAAAGGTGCCGTACACGGTGTTGACGGCGAACCACCCAATCCCGGCCAGGTAGTTGAGCCCACCCGGACCGATCGTGCCCACAAGCCCGAAGGCGGCACGCGACTGGACCATCTGGGGCACCCCCAGGCGGGGGCCGAAGGTGCTCAGCAGGCCGAGAAGGATGGCGCCGAGGGCGTTGCCGATAGCCAGGGCGATGAAGGCGTCCAGGATGCTCTCGCCGAAGGTGCCGACCGCCAGGTTGCCGATCACCCAGGTGGCCAACACCAGGTTGGCCGCTAGCCAGAGGGTGAAGAGGTGGAACGGGCGCCCGTGGCGCTGCGACTGGGTGATGTGCTCGAGCCCGTGCGGCTCGATCGCCAGGACTTCATCCCGGTAGACGTGGCCGTCTCCGACCGCGGTCGCCGTCATGGGCACCTCCCTC
>JBOHUK010000177.1:0-12622 GCA_050734395.1 Candidatus Dormibacteria bacterium | reverse complement strand
GCAGGCAGAAGAGTTGGGCGTCACGCCAGAAGTCGACGCGCTCCTGCAGGCCCACCAGCCGGCCGGCGTAGCTGATCCCGGGGTGGCGTGCGGCGGCCCGCTCCACCAGAGGAGTCAGGCTGCCGTCTCCGGCGATCCGGAGCTCGGCCCGCCGCCCGAGCCCGGCTCTGAGATAACCATCGAGGAGGTCCTGGATTCCCTTCTCGGGATCAAGCCTCCCGGCGTAGCCGAGGATCAGGGTCCGCCCATCCCATGCCCCGGCACCGGGCCGGGGGGAGAAGGCGTCGGTGTCCACTGCGTTGGGCAGGATCTCAAGGGCACCGGGGTTGAGACCCAGCCGGGCCAGCTGCCGCGCGTGATCCGCGCTGAACACGATCACCTTCTGGTAGCCGCGCAGGCGGGGGACCCAGAAGCGATGCAGCTCGTGCATTACCCAGGCCCGGGCGCTTCCCGGCCGGCCGAAGGGCAGGTGGAAGGTCGCCACCCGCCCCATGCCCAGATCTCCGGCCTGCCGGCCCAGCCAACCGTCCTGGAGGCTGAAGCTCAGGGACACGTGGACCAGATCCGGCCGGTAGCGCCGCAGCCACCAGCGGATCCTCCGGCGGAAGCCCGGCTCGGGAACAGACACGGTCTTGAACCGGCCCATGGGCCAGGAGACCCCATGGGAGGGGTCCACGGGGATGACGCCGCCGTCGCGCCCCGCGTGGTGAAAGTAGAGTTCGAATCCCCGGCTCTGGAGGCCTCGGACCACCTCGGTCGAGTAGGTGGTCAGGCCATCCGCCCTCCGGCCCACTGCGTGGCCAAACCACGCGACCCGGGGCCGCGCGCGCTCAGCGATCGTCCGGCTCCGGCACGCGCTCCTCGGCAAAGGGGAACCACTGCTCGGGCCAGCGCCGCACCGCGGCCTCGAAGACGGGGACCAGCTGCTGGAGGGCCACCTCGGGCGGGGTGTTTGGCGGCACTCTCAGCGGTCGATTAACGTCCACGAGGTAGGTGCCCCGGGGTCCGCGCACCGTCACGACCGGGACCAGCGGGGCGCCGGTGCGGGCGGCCAGGGCCGGTGCTGCCGAGGAGAAGCGGGTGCGGCGCCCGAGGAAGGTCACCTCCACCGACGGGGTGTCGCCCGGGATGTCGATTATTAGACCCAGCCAGCGTCCGGACTTCAGGGTGGCGAGCACGGTCCGTGGCGAGTGGGAGGCGGTCACCGCCCTCACCCCGAATCCCGCCCTAGCCCATATCACCAGGTCGGAGACCGCCGCGCTACTGCCGTCGGCCATCACCACCGTCAGGGGCACTCCCCGTGCCCCCGCCAGCACGGTGGCCACGTCCCAACTGCCGTGGTGGATCATGGTCAGAATGCCGGGCTCTCTCGAGTCGAAGAGTGGGTCGAAGTGCTCCTCCACCTGCGCTCCCCGGATCTCAGCGATCACCCGAGCCCGGGAGAGCCGGTGGATGTAGACGAAGTCGAGGCATGTGCGCCCATACTCCCGAAAGCTCCGCTGGGCCAGCCTCCGGGCCTGCCGGCGGTCGAGCTCCGGAAAGGCTCTGCGGAAGTTGGCGGCGGTGATCTCCCTCCGCCGTGGGCTGAGCGCGAAGGCGGCATTGGCCAGGGCATCGCTCAGGCGGTAGCGCTGGCCCCCCAGCAGGTGGACCAGCAGGGCCGCGCCGTCGAGCCCCCAGCGCAGGGGGGCTGGCGGCGACGGCGGCGCGCCCGCCGCGCCTCTCGCACGTTCGGGGACGGGCACCGGGCGATTGTCGCAGGGGTGGGCGCGCCCTCCCGCTCGCGGATGGCAAGCTCAGGGACATGAACCGGCTCGCTTCCGAGAGCAGCCCCTACCTGCTGCAGCACCGGGACAACCCCGTGGACTGGTATCCATGGGGGGAGGAAGCCTTCGCCCGGGCCCGTGCCGAGGACCGGCCGGTCCTGCTCAGCGTCGGCTACTCGGCCTGCCACTGGTGCCACGTGATGGCGCACGAATGCTTCGAGGACCCGGAGCTGGCCGCGCTCCAGAACCGCCTGTTCGTGAGCATCAAGGTGGACCGTGAGGAGCGCCCCGACGTGGACCGGGTGTATATGGACGCCCTGCAGGCGATGACGGGGCAGGGCGGATGGCCGATGACCCTGGCCCTGCTGCCCGACGGCCGTCCCTTCTTCGCCGGCACGTACTTTCCCCCCCGCGAACGGGACGGCCTACCGAGCTTCGGGCGGGTGTTGCAGGCGGTGGCGAACGCTTACCGCGAGCGGCGCGCAGAGCTGGAGGCCAGCGCCGATCGGTTGGAGCAGGCGATCTCGCCCGCGCCGCTGGTGCGCAGCCTGGGTCGGGAGCGGATTCCTGCCATCCTGGAAGAGGCCGAGACCCGCCTGATCAGAAGTTGGGACCGGCGGTTTGGGGGCTTTGGTGGGGCACCCAAGTTCCCTCAGCTGCCGGCGCTCGAGTTTCTCCTCGCCCGGCATGCCCGCACCGGTGCCGAGGCGCCGTGGGAGGTGGTCAGCTCGACGCTGGCGGGGATGCGCCGCGGCGGCGTCTGGGACCAGCTGGGTGGCGGGCTGCACCGCTACAGCGTCGACGGCCGTTGGGCCGTCCCCCACTTCGAGAAGATGCTCTACGACAACGCCCAGTTGCTCAGCCTGGCAGTCCATGCCTGGCAGGCGCGGGGCATGTCGGCCCACCTTGCCCTGGCTCGCGAGGCGGCCCGCTTTCTGGCGGCGGCGCTCGAGGTCCCGGGAGGTGGGTTTGCCGCCAGCCTCGACGCCGACACCGCAGACGGCGAGGGGGCCTACTACCTGTGGAGCGACGCCGAGCTGGACGGGGCGCTTGGCCCGGAGCCTGCCCGACAGGCGCTGGACCTGTTTGGCGGGGAGGGGACAGCCGAACTTCCCGAAGGTGGGCGCGTGCTTCGCGGCGGGCTGGGCGAGGCTGAGCTCGAGCAACGCTGGGGCTGGAACCCAGCTCAGCAACACGCGCGCCGGCGCGAGCTGGCCCGCCTCTTGCTGCGGGTCCGGTCGCGGCGGCCCGCCCCGGGACGGGACCCCAAGCTGGTGGTGGGTTGGAATGCCCTGGCCGTGCGAGCCCTAGCGGAGCTGGCGGTCGCCTCCGGCTCCGAACCCCACCTCGCCCGCGCCACCCGCACGGCCGACGCCCTGCTGAGCCGAGCCTTCACGGCGGCCGGCTCCCCCCGGCATCTGTTTGACGGCCGCGAAGCCCGCTTCACCGCCACCCTCGACGACCTGGCGGGCCTCGGACTGGCCGCGGTCAGCCTGCACGAGGCCAGCGGCGAATCGCGCTGGTACGGCCTCGCCCTTCGACTCGGGGAGCTGGTCGAGGCGGAGTACCGCGACCCCCGCGGGCCGGGATGGTTCGACCTGCCGGCGGACCACGACCCCAGTCTCAAAATGCGGCCCCGCAGCCTCGAGGACGGCGCCCAGCCCTCGGGGACTGCCCTGATGGCCGAGCTCTGCCTTCGCCTGGAGGCGCTGACTGGTGAGCAGCGCTGGCGCGAGCGTGCCGAGGAGGTGCTTCTGGCCCTCGCCAGCGCCGCCCAGCGCTTCCCCGCGGCCTTCGGCTCCCTGCTGGCGACGCTCCAGCAGCTGGAGCAGGGCAGTCTGGAGCTCGCCCTGGTCGCCCCCCCGGGGCGGCTCGGCCACTGGCCGCTGCTCCGCACCGCCCGCCGCCGGCTGCGGCTGCCTCTCACCGTCGCCGTGGCCAGCGGCGGCTCCACCGGGCCGCCGGACCCGCCGCTCACCTGGTCGCGCCCCCTGCTGGATGGGTGCACCGCCTACGTGTGCCACTCCCAGGTGTGCCGCCGCCCGGTGACGGGGCGCGCCGCCCTGGAGGCGGAGCTGGCAGCGGTGGCGCGAAGAACCCCTACGCTGGCAGAAGTGGAGGGGAGGTGAACCAAGGAGGGGACGGGCAGGCGCTCCCGCTGGCCGTGGTCACCGGGGCCAGCGCCGGGATCGGGGCGGCCATCTCTCGCCACCTGGCCCGGCACGGCTTCCGTCTTCGCCTGGGGGCACGGCGCCTCGACGTGCTGGCCCAGGTGGCCGAGGAACTCGGGGCCGAAGCGCGATTCCTGGATGTCAGCCAGGAGGAAAGCGTTGCCGACTTCTGCGCCGACATCCACGAGGCGGCGGTGCTGGTGAACAACGCCGGTGGCGCCCGGGGACTGGATCCCATCTCAAGCGCCCGCAGTGGCGACTGGCGCTGGATGTGGGAGGTCAACGTCCTCGGCCTGATGCAGATGACCCGGGCCCTGCTTCCGGCGCTGGAGCGCTCGGGGAGGGGCCATGTGGTCAACATCTCCTCCACCGCGGGGCTCGAGGTCTACGAGGGCGGGGCGGGCTACACCGGCGTCAAACACGCGGTGCACGCCTTCAGCCAGACCTTGCGGCTGGAGTTGGCGGGCCGGCCGATCCGGGTGACCGAGGTATCTCCCGGCATGGTCCAGACGGAATTCGCCGAGAACCGCTTCTTCGGCGACCGGGAGCGGGCCGCTGCCGTCTACCGTCGGGCGGACCCGCTGACCGCGGACGACGTCGCCGACGTGGTCGCCTTCGCGGTCACCCGGCCTGCCAACGTCAACCTGGACCAGATCGTGATGCGGCCGCTGCGGCAGGCGGCTGCCTACAAGGTGGTGCGCGAGGAGGGCTAGTCCCCCGCCAACTCGGCCGGGCGCTGCGGGTCCTGCGCCCACTCACTCCAGGACCCGGGGTAGAGCTTGACCCCGCTCACGCCCTGGGATTCCAGCGCCAGGATGAGGGCGCAGGCGGTCACACCCGACCCGCAGTAGGCGGCGCCGGGAGGGGCGTCGGGTGAGGCTCGCGCCAGCTCGGCCCGCAGCCGCGCCGGGTCCACAACTCCCCCCTCATACGCCACCGTCCAGGGCAGGCTGCGCGCTCCGGGGATGTGCCCTGGCCGGGGGTCCAGCGGGGACGGCTCGCCTCGGAAGCGCTCGGGGCTGCGCGCATCCACCACGACGCTGCCCGCCGCCAGCAACGCCGCGGTGGCGTCGGCGTCGACCCACCCGGCGAATCCCCGGGCGGTGAAGTCGCCAGCCCCGGATTCCGTCGGGCCACCCTCCAGTTCGCCGCCTCCCGCCCGCCAAGCTTCCAGCCCGCCGTCGAGCACTTCGACGCGGGGGTGGCCGGCGGCGCGCAGCAGCCACCACGCCCGGGCCGCCGCGCCGGTGACCTCGTCGTAGGCGATCACCCGGTCTCGCCGGTTCACCCCGGCGCTCCGCATCGCCTCGGAGAATCCCTGGGCAGTGGGCAGCGGGTGGCGGCCTCTGGGGCCGGGCGGGCCGGCCAGGTCGCGGTCCAGGTCGACGAAGCTCGCCCCCGGCAGGTGGCCCTCAAGGTATGCGGGGAGGTCGGGGCCGGTCCCAACCGACCAGCGCACGTCCAGCAGGCGCAGACCCGGGTCGCGCAGGTGCTCCCGCAGCCACTCCACGCCTACCAGCGGCGAGCCACCGGCCATCCTGGCCATGATGGTCGCAGAGCCACCATGGGAGGAGCGGCCGTGATCCGTCACCTGGTCCTGCTGCAGTTGCGCCCGGAGTGCCCACCTGAGGCGATTGCGGAGTTGGCCGTCCGCCTGCGCGCCCTGCGGGAACAGATCCCCGAGCTCTCGGCCATGCAGTGTGGGCCCGATCTCGGGGTCCTGGAGGAACCCTTCAACTTTGCCATCAGCGCCGACTTCCTCGATGTCCCTGCCTATGAGGCCTACGCGCGACATCCCGCCCACCAGCGGGTGATCAAGGAACTGATCGCCCCCTGGCTGGTGACCCGCTGCCGGGCGCAGATAGACCTTTCCGGGTGAGTTCAGCGGGAACCCGCTGCCTGGTGGTGGGGCGTGTGCCGGCCCCGGACCTGCGGCTGGTGCGCCGGGCGGTCACCCCCCGGCCGGTCGCCCTGGTCCGGGCGCTCCCCGGCGAGCCCCTGCCCAGAGGTGACTTTGACGTGATCTGGCGCCTCTTCCAGGGGCGCGGTGCCCAGCCCGACCAGTTCCTTGAGGCTCTGCGGGAGCATCCCGAGGTGCGTTGGGTGCACACCGTCAGCGCGGGCGTCGACCACCTGGCAGACGTCCTCGCCGAGCACCCGGACCTGATCCTCACCCACTCGGCGGGCGCTGTGGCCCGTCCGATCGCCGAGTTCGTGGTCGGCTGTCTTCTGCAGCACTGCAAGCGGGCGGAGGCGCTGCGCCTCCAGCAGTTGGAGCGGCGCTACCATGCCTTGGAGCTCCGCGAGCTCGGCGACCTGCGGGTGGTGGTTATGGGGCTGGGCGCGATCGGCGGCCGGCTGGCAGCGCTGCTGGTGCCATTCGGCGCGACCGTGATCGGGGTGCGCAAGCACCCGGAGCGACCGGTGCCCGTGGGCGTGTCGCAGGTGTTCCCCGGGTCCGAGCTGGAGGACGCCTGCCGGGGCGCCGACGCCCTGGTTCTGGCTGCCCCGCTCACCGCCGACACGCGCCATGGGGTGAGCGCTCGGGAGCTGGCCGCCCTGGCCCCGGACAGCGTCCTCATCAACGTCGCCCGCGGCGCCCTCCTCGACACCGGGGCCCTCGGCCCGGCGCTGGCCTCGGGCCGGCCCGTCTCGGCCTTCCTCGACGCCTTCGAGCAGGAGCCGCTGCCGGAGGACTCCCCGCTTTGGGCCATGCCCGGCGTGCACGTAAGTCCCCACCTCAGCTGGAGCGGGCCGAACTACTCCCGCCGCAGCTCCGAGCTGTTCGCCGACCAGTTGCGCCGCTGGCTGGACGGCGAAGAGTTGCGCAACCGGGTGGCCCTGAGCGAGGGCTACTGAGCCGCCCAGATCACTCCGGGATGTACTCCCGGCGCAGCCCGAGGCGCTCGGGAGCGTGCAGTTGCACCATCTTGGCCGCGACCCCACGGGGAGGGGAGGGCCGCAGCAACGACACCGAGATCATGGTCGCGAAGGCGGCTGGCACGGTCAGGATCGCGGGCTGGGCCAGTACCACGGCCAGGCCCTGCTGCTGGGCCAGGAACGAGGCCAGGGGGGGAACCACGCTCGCCACCATGGTGGTGACGATGGCGCAGGTGGCCAGGCCGCCGCCCAGGGCCACTCCCAGGGCGGCCCCGGCGGTGGTGAGCCGCCGCCACCAGATCCCAAGCACAAGCAGTGGGAAGAACGAGCTGGCGGCGATGGCGAACGCCCAGCCCACCAAGACGCTGATGTCGAAGCGCTGCACCATCAGCCCCAACGCCCCGGCCGCCAGCCCCGCGCCCAGGGCGCCAAGCTGGAAGGCGCGCCGGCGGTCCGTCGGACTGGCCTGAGGCCGCAGCCATCTCCCATAGACGTCATGGCCCAGGGCGCCGGCCAGTGATACCAACAGGCCGCTGAGCGTCGAGGTGAAGGCTGCGAACGCTCCCGCCGCCACCACTCCCGCCAGCGCCTGGCCCAGCCAGCCCCCCAACTGCAGGGGCAGCACCAGCACCACGGCGTCGGTGAGGTTGTTGCCGTATAGCCCAGCGTCGAAGGCCCGCCCCAGGGCCCCGTAGATCGGGGGCCAGAAGTAGAAGGCGCCCAGGAGTACCAGAACCAGGAGGGCGGTTCGCCGCGAGGAGCGGGCGTCGGGGTTGGTGTAGAAGCGCACCAGGATGTGGGGCAGGCCGATCGTCCCCAGCAGAATCCCGAGGATCAGGGAGTAGGTGTAGAGCAGGGGGTAGCCGCTGCCCCCTGCCAGCGGGCCGAAGGGCTGAGCCCAGGCTGCGGTGGTGCTGGGGGCGGTCTCGCTGCCGAAGGGCGCCGGCTGTCCCCGGGGCACGGTCACGCGTGCCCGCCCCCTCCAGGTCAGCATGCCCGAGGACAGCCGCTGGGGGCTGCCCGGCTCGAGCTCGCGCGACCAGGCGGCGCCACCGTCGCGGCGGTCCCTGGGAGGCTCCCAGGCCGCGCGCACCGGGGCTCTCACCCGCAAGAGGGTGCGGCCATCCAGCTGCCAGGTCTCGCCGCGGGTCACCGTGAAGGAGGTGGTGGCGGTGAGGCGGGCGATGGTGCCACCACCGCTGGTCTGGAAGGGGCGCGCCGGCCCAGCGAAGTGGAAGAGCAGCAGGAAGGCGGGCAGCGAGATGGCGAACAGCTTGACGGCGAACTGCAGGCTCTGGACGAATGTGATCCCCCTCATCCCCCCGGCCACCACCGCCGTCACGACTACCACTGCGACGATGCCGATCCCCACCCCGTAGGGGAGCCCAGAGGCGGTCTGCACCGTCAGGCCGGCGGCCTTCATCTGGGGCAGGGCGTAGAAGAGCCCGATCACCAAGACCAGCAGCACCGCCAGGCGGCGGAAGCGCGGGCTGTCGAAGCGGCCCTCGGCGAAGTCGGGGATCGTGTAGGCGCCGAAGCGCCGCAGCGGCCCGGCGATGAACAGCAGCAACAGCAGGTAGCCGCCCGCGTAGCACACCGGGTACCAGAGGACGTCGTAGCCGTACTGCATCACCAGGCCGGCGATCCCCAGGAAAGAGGCGGCGCTGAGGTACTCGCCGCTGATGGCGGCTGCATTGATCCGGGGCGGCACCGCCCGGGCCGCCACCATGAAGTCCGAGGTGGTGCGCGCCCAGCGGCGGGCGAACAGCCCCGCGCTCAGGCTGAGGATCGCCATCGCCACCAGCCCCAGCACGGCGGCGCTCGAGCCGCTCACCGCGGTCCCTCAGCGCAGCAGATCGGTGAACTCATCATCGACCTCGCCCGCCCGCCGGACGTAGAGCCAGCCCAGCCACACCAGGACGAAGTAGGAGCCCACCGCCAGGACGATCCAGGCCAGCGGGATGCCCAGCAGCCGCAGCCGTCCCCACGTGGGCCACATCCAGGCCAGGAGTGGCTGAACCGCCAAGAAACCGACGAAGCTGAGCGCCAGCCCCAGGCTGAGGCGCCACTGTCGCTGCATGAGCGCGCCCAGGTAGAGCTCCCCCAGGGCGGTTTGCTCCTCGAACTCGCGCAGCCCGGTGGAGGCGGGCGGCTCGGACTCTCCCTCGAGGCCGGGCGAGGGGCGCCTCATGCCGGGCTAGAGGCCCAGGGCCAGGCGAAGCTCCGCGCCATGGCGCCGGGAGACCGGGACCGGCAGGTCGGCCAGCCCCTGGACCCGGAGCAGGTAGGTGCTGTTGACAAAGCACTCCACCTCGGTGACGTGGTTCAGGTTGACCAGGTAGTGACGGTGCACGCGAAGGAACCCCTGCCGGCTGAGCCTCCCCTCGAGGTCCCGCAACCGCAGCCGGGCCAGGTACCGGCCCTGATGCGTGATCAGCGCCACCCGGTCGCCGTCCACCTCGGCGACGCGGATGTCCTGGAGCGGGAGCATGAGGATCTGTCCCCGGTGGGTCACGGCCAGCCGCTCGGATATCGGCCGACCTTCCGCGCCGTCGCCGCGAGACGTTGCGCCGGCCCGCTGCAGTGCCAGCCGCTCGAGGGTGAGGTTGAGCCGCTCGGGCCGCACCGGCTTGAGCAGGTAGTCAAAGGCGGCCGTCTGGAAGGCGTCCACGGCATGGGTTTCGAAGGCGGTGACGAACACGACCGGGACCGGCACCGGCAGGCCTGCCACCAGTTGGCTGAGCTGGAGCCCGTCCAGGCCGGGCATGCGGATGTCGAGGAAGAGGACGTCCACCGCCTGCTGCGCCAGGATGTCCAGGCACTGGCTCGCGCTGTCGGCCAGCACCACCTCGCGTACTCGGGGCGAGTTGTGCAGGAGGTAGGCCAATTCCTCCCGGGCCGGGGGCTCGTCGTCCACCACCAGGGCGCAGAACGAAGTGCTCACCGCCTAGGACGCCTTCACCCCGGGGCGGTACTTGGGGATGCGCACCCGCACTGAGGTCCCCCGGCCGGGCGCTGAGGTGATCTCCAGCCCGTGGGTGGGCCCGAAGATGTGATTGAGCCGACGGTTGATGTTGCCCAACGCCCCCGGGTGCTCGCCAAGGTCAAGGGGACCTTCGAAGCCCTCGCCGTCGTCACGGACCATGATCAAGCACTCGTCGTCCTGGTCGTCGGCCTCGATCACGATCTGGCCCTTGCCCGGTCGGCGTTCGATTCCGTGCTTGACGGCGTTCTCCACCAGCGGCTGAACCAGGAGGGCGGGCACCACGGTGCTGAGCACCTCGGGCTCGATGTGGTAGCGGACGGTGAGCCGATCGCCGAAGCGCGCCTCCTCGAACTTGAGGTACTGGTTGACGTAGATCAACTCGTCGGCCAGGGTGATGAACTCGGCGCTTGGCCCGCGAAAGGCGCGCCGGCTGAAGTCGGCGAACTCGGTCAGCAGGTCCCGGGCCCGCTCCGGGTCGGTGCGCACGAAGTTGGCGATGGTGGTGAGCGTGTTGTAGATGAAGTGAGGCGATATCTGTGCCCGCAGCGCCCGCAGCTCGGAGCGCACCAGGGCCGACTGCTGTTGGTCGGCGCGCTGCAGGCTGAGCTGGGTCGCCAGCAGTTCGGCCAGGTCGGTCGTGACCCGGAGCTGGGCTGGGGCAGGTCGCGCCGGGTAGTAGGTGACCAGAGCAGCTACCGGCTGATCGTCCACCTTCAGCGGCGCGACCACTGCCAACTGCAGCGGGCAGCCGGGGTGGGGCTCATCGGGGTGGACCCGCACCAGCGCACTGCGGCCGGAGTTCAAGGTCGCCAGCACCTCGGGCTGCTCCGGCGCCAGGTGGCGGGCGTGCTGGTCGGCCCGGCTGCCCGGGGCGGCCTGGAAGCCGAGGAGGCCACGCGGGTCGTACAGAGCCGCCGCCGGGTCCCCGGAGCGCGGCACCAGCGAGCGGAGGACCCGCTGTGCGGCCTTGGGGGTGAGCCCCTGGCGGAGGGTCGTCACCGCCGAGGCGGCGAAGGCCAGCGTGCGCAGGGTCGCCTGCTCCTCGGCAGTGTTGAAGACCAGGTGCCGCCGGCGCAGCAGCAGGAAGACTCCCCCGCTGGCAAGCGCGGTCAGAGCCACCTCGATCCCCAGCACCTCCTCCCAGGGCATGGCGGGAATCATGCCCCCAAGCCGCGCGGGGCGCAATCCCGTCCGCCGCCGGAGGGCCAAAGTCAGCCGCTGCTAGGCCAATTACCGCCGCTCGTCGCCGGACGCTCGCTCCGAGGGGCACCTCCCGGCTACCCTCATCGCGGAGGGATATGCGGCCCCGCCCTCGGGCTAGCTGGGGAGCCCGGACCGCAGGCAATCTCGTTTGGCCGGGATCTAGGAGGGCGATATGACCGTAGACGCCAAGCGGATCGACGCGCTGCAGGAGGAGACCCGGACCTTTCCTCCTCCGCCCGAATTTGCTGCCCAGGCGAACGCACAGCCCGGGATCTACGACCAGAGCCTCGAGGAGTTCTGGACCGCTGAGGGCCGCAACCGAGTCAGCTGGATCAAGCCCTTTGAAAAGCTCTACGAGTGGGAGCCCCCGTATGCCAAGTGGTACTTGGGGGGCCAGCTCAACGTCTGCTACAACTGCGTCGACCGCCACGTCGAAGCTGGCAAGGGCGACAAGATCGCCTTTCACTGGATCGGGGAGCCGACCGACGAGACCCGGGACATCACGTTTGCCGATCTCCAGCGCGACGTGGTGCGTTACGCCAACGGGCTGAAGAAGCTGGGCGTGAAGAAGGGCACCCCCATCGGCATCTACATGGGGATGTGCACCGACCTGCCGGTGGCCATGCTCGCCTGCACCCGGATCGGCGCGCCCTTCACCGTGGTCTTCGGGGGCTTCAGCGCTGAGGCGCTGGCCGGGCGCCTCAACGACATGCGGTGTGAGTTGCTGATCACCCAGGACGAGGGGTGGCGGCGGGGAGGGAAGGTCGCACTGAAGCGCAACTCCGACGACGCGATGGCAATGAGCCCGTCGGTGACTCGTTGCGTGGTCACGAGAAGGACGGGCGGCGACGTCAACATGCAGGAGGGTCGGGATGTATACGTCGACGAGCTGATCGCCGACGTGAGCGACGACCCCTCGAGTTGCTCCTGCGAGCCGATGGAGTCAGAGGACCTGCTCTACCTGCTCTACACGAGTGGCACGACCGCCAAGCCGAAGGGCATCGTGCACACAACTGGCGGGTACCTGGTGGGGGTCTCGACGACTCACTACTACATCTTCGACGTCAAGCCCGACTCGGTCTACTGGTGCGCCGCCGACATCGGCTGGGTGACCGGGCACAGCTACATCCTCTTCGGCCCTCTGACCAATTGCACCACCGGCGTGATCTACGAGGGGGTGCCCAACTACCCCAACGAGGAGCGCTGGTGGGAGATCATCGAGCGCTACAAGGTCGACATCCTCTACACGGCGCCCACCACCATCCGCACCCACATGAAGTGGGGGCCGGAGCACGCTCGTAAGCACGATCTGAGCAGCCTGCGGTTGCTAGGAACAGTCGGGGAGCCGATCAACCCCGAGGCCTGGATCTGGTACCGGGAGAACATCGGCCTGGGGCGGACCCCGGTCGTGGACACCTGGTGGCAGACCGAGACCGGGATGATCATGATCACTCCGCTCCCAGGCATCACCACCCTCAAGCCGGGATCGGCGACCAAGCCATTCCCCACCATCAGCGCGGCCATATACGACGAGCAAGGGCAGGAGGTACCGCCCGGGCAGGGTGGCTACCTCGTGATCCGCCAGCCCTGGCCGGCCATGCTGCGCGGCATCTATC
>JBOHUK010000176.1:0-13349 GCA_050734395.1 Candidatus Dormibacteria bacterium | reverse complement strand
AGCTCGCTGGCGCCCGACAGTCCGTGCAGGAAGGCCGGTGGCAGCGGCCTCAGGTCGCGGGCCAGGTCGGCCTCAGGCAGAACTGCACGCGAAGACCTCGGTGCGATAGAGGAGCGGGATGGGCGGACCGGGGTCGGGGAAGTACTCCGCCGCCAGCTCCAGGATCCGGGAGCGCAGCTGCTCTTGGGCCGCTTGGTCGAGGACCCCGATGAAGCTCAGGGACAGCACCCGGTCCAGCAGCTGCTGTCGGGTGACGCGCTGCTCGTGGCGGAAGGCGCGCGAAGCGATCGGCCCGAAGAGCTGGCTCTCCTCCAGGTTCTGACGCCAGGCGCCGCCGCGCTGCCGGGGCTCGCCCTGCTCATAGGGGAGGAGCAGCGAGTTGATCTCGGCCCAGAGCGGCGCCTCGGGGTCGCGCATGTTCCAGACCAGCCCCAGGCGGCCCCGGGGGCGCAGGATCCGGTGGAGCTCGCGTAGCGTCACCAGGTCCGAGAACCAGTGGAACGCCTGCCCAGCCGTGACCGCGTCGACGCTGCCCGAGTCGAGCCCGGTGCGGTCGGCCGTGGCGGCCCGCACCTCGACGCCGGGAACCGCCGCGCGCAGCTGGTCCGCCATCGCCTCGACCGGTTCCACCGCCAACAGCCGCGCCCCGAAGGGGAGGAGCTGGCGGGTCAGCTTGCCGGTGCCCGCCCCCAGGTCCACAACCAACCTGCCCGGCCGCAGCCCGAGCCGGGTGCCGAGCCAGCCAATCGCGGCCTGCGGGTAGTCGGGGCGGCCGCGCTCGTAGGCGGCCGCGACCCGCGAGAAGCCTGCCTGGGCGGTGGGGTGGATGGACAACCGGTGCTCCTCCTTCAGCCGGACGGCCCCGGGGGCGCGGGACTCGCCGGGCTGGCGACCCCGAGCGGATTCGAACCGCCGATCTCCACCTTGACAGGGTGGCGTGTTAGGCCAGCTACACCACGGGGCCGGGGGCCGGGCCTGTCGCCACCGATTGGCCGGGCCCGCGCAGGGCGCGCCAGATTATACGGTGCCCCCGATCCGCAGAGCCGGTCGCCGAACTCGCGGCCGCTAAGATGCGGGCGGAGGCTTGGGGGATGGCGGCTGCCGGGAGAGCTCACTTGAAGATCGCGGTTTGCGTCAAGCAGATCCCCGACCCCTCCGCTCCGGGCCGGCTTGACCCGGCGACCTCGCGGCTGGTGCGCCAGGGGGTGGACCTGGTGCTGGACCCCGGTGACGCCTACGGAGTTGAGGCTGCCCTCCAACTGGCGCGTGGCGACGGCGATGAGGTGGTCGCGGTGGGCATGGGCCCGGAGGGAGCCGCCGAGGCACTGCGCAAGGCCATGGCCATGGGGGTGGGGGCGGCACTCCTGGTCAGCGACCCCCGGCTGGGGGGAGCCGACGCCCTGGCCACGGCCCGGGTGCTGGCCCGGGCGGTGGCGCGCCTAGCCCCGGACCTGCTCATCGCCGGGACCGAGTCCACCGACGGGTACACCGGCATCGTCCCCGCGGCGGTGGCCGAGTTCCTGGGCTGGCCGTCGCTCACCTTCGCCCGCCAGCTGGAGCTGGCCGGGCCCGGCCTGCGCATCCAGCGCCAGACACCGCAGGGGCACGATCTGGTCGAGTCGGCGCTCCCGGCGGTTGTGACCGTGACCGGGGGGATCAACGAGCCCCGCTATCCCACGCTCAAGGGCATAGTCGCCGCGCGCGGGCGCGAGATCGACCAACCCACGCTCGAGGACCTCGGCCTCGACCCCGCCCAGCTGGCCCCGGGCCAGCGCGTCGCCTCGGTGGAGCCGGTCCCGGCCCGGGAGGCGGGCGAGCTGGTGGAGGACGACGGCTCGGGGGCCAAGCGGATCGCCGACCTGCTGGCCGAGCTCAAGGTGATCTGATGGCCGAAATCCTCGTCTACTGCGAGCTGAGCCAGGGCCAGCCCACCCCGGGCTCTCTGGAGGCCCTGACCCTGGCGCGACGCCTGGGGGAGGTGGCGGCCGTGGTCCTGGACCCCGACGCCAGTTCGGTCGTGGCCACCCTCGGCGAGTACGGGGCGGCGACGGTGTACTCCAGTACCGAGGCCGCGTTCCGCGAACACGTGGCCCAGCCGGCCGCCGCCACCTTGGCGGCCCTGGTGGAGCAGCGTCAGCCCGGGCTGGTGCTCTTCCCGGCCAGCTACGACGGCCGCGACATCTGCGCCCATTTGAGCGCCCGTCTCGGGCTGACGGTCGCCGCCAACGCCACCTCCGTGGAGGGCTCGGGCTCGGGCTTCACCGTCCAGAGCTCGATCTTCGGAGCGACCCAGAACGTCTCGACCGAGCTCTTGCGCCCGAGCCCCTGCGTTCTGCTCCGGCCCAAGTCGGTGACCGCCGAGGCGGCTGGCACCGGGCAGCCGCAGGTGGTGGCCCTGGAGGTGCCGGCGGACGCCCCCCGTGGCGCCCGCCGGGTGGAGTCGGTCGCGGCCCAGGCGGCCGGCCCCGACCTGGAGGAGGCGAAGGTGGTGGTCAGCGCCGGTCGGGGCCTCCAGGATCCCTCCAACTTCCAACTGGTGGAGCGGCTGGCCGCCTTGCTGCACGGGGCTCCGGGCGCCAGCCGGGCGGTGGTCGATGCCGGCTGGGTGCCCTACGCCCTGCAGGTCGGCCAGACCGGAAAGACGGTCAAGCCGGACGTCTACATCGCCTGCGGAATCAGCGGGGCGATGCAGCACACCGTGGGCATGAAGGGGGCGAGGCACATCATCGCCGTCAACCGCGACCGGGAAGCGCCGATCTTCAAGCTCTGCGATCTGGGCGTGGTGGGCGATGTCCTCAAGGTCCTGCCCGCCCTGATCACCGAGCTGGAGGCTCGCGGACTCAAGGCGTGACCGCTGAGCGTCGATGAGCACCGCCCTCGACTTCCGCACCCTGCTGGCCCTGCGGGCCCCCGACGGCGCGACCGTGACGCTGGAGCGCTACCCCATCCTGCTGGGCCGCAGCCTCCCCGGGGGAGTCATCCCCGACGTCGACGTCAGCCACCTGGACCCCACCGAGGCGGTGGACAACCGCCACTGCGAGCTGACCCGCGACGAGCAGGGGCTGGAGGTCCGCGACCTGGGCGGGGTGAGCGGCACCTGGGTCGACGGCCGGCGGCTGGCTCCCGGTGGCCGCGCCCTGCTCGAGGTGGGCGGCACCCTGCGCGTGGCCGGGGTGGAGATGCAACTGGTGGAGGCGGGGGCGCGCGCGCTGCCCCACCCATCCTCCCGGCCGGCGCCTCCCGAGTGGCCGCTGGGTCACAGCCTGCAGTCGGTGCCGCTGCCACCCTCAGCAGGCTTGGGAGAGGAGCCAGATGAGGCGGCCGCCCCCGAGCCCTGGACGGGCGTTGACGGCCTGGACCTCACCGGTGCCCCGGTCCTGGCCCGCCCGCCCCTGGCCCGGGGCGCCCAGCGGGTGCGGCTGCGCCCGGGCGCAGCGCTGCGGGCGCTGCACGGGGCCGCCTGGGAGCAGGAGGGAGGCCCGGTCAGCGAGGCGGCCGCGGCCGACGCCCTGGCGACGGTGCGCCGGGCGCTGGGGCTGGCCGACGACGCCCCGTCGGGGCAGGGGCAGGTGGGAGACGTGGCCCTGGCCTTCGTCGCCCCGCCCCTGGCCGGGCCGGTGCTGGAGCTGACGGTGAACCCGCGACGGCCGGCGGACCTCGACCCCTCCAGCCTGCAGGCCACCTGCTCCGAGCTCGCCCAAGGAGGCGCGCTGCTGGTCGCGGCGGAGGACCCGAGCCCGGCGCTGGCCGCCCTGAGCCGGGGCCTCGATCCCCTGGTCGGGGGGGTGCGAGTCCTGGCCCCTGGCGAGGATCCCTGGTGGCTGCCGGACGGCTGGACCCGCCTCGACGGCGCCCACCCGGCGGCGATCCTGGCGGCGCTCACGGCGGAGCTGCTGGTCCTGGACCGTCCCGCTGCCGCCGAACTGGAGGCCCTGCTCTCGGGGTTGCCCCGGCCCGCCGGGGGCACGGTGCTGGCGCTCAGCTGCGCCTCGGCGGCCGCTGCGGTGGAGCAGCTGGCGCAACGGCTCCCTTCCCTGCCCGGCCTGACCCCGGAGCAGCGCCGCCGCGAGGTCTGCTGGCGGGTGCCGGCGGCGCTCACCTGCAGCCGGCGCATGTGGGCCTTCGCGCCCACCGCCGAGGCCGCGGGAGTGGTCTAGTGGCGGCGGGCCTCCCTCCCCCGACGTCCGGCCCGTCGGCCACCGCCTACCTGGCCGTGGTGCTGCTGGTGGGGCTGGCGATCGTGCTGGTGGTGCTCTCCATCAACCCCGGAGTTTTGGACCACATGGCCGGGCTCCGGCACGCCTTGGGGCTGCCCCGGGGCTGAGCCGGCGCGCAACCCGGCACAATGGCGCCATGCCGGTCCTTCTGCTGAACGCTTCGCTGCAGCCTCTCAACGTGATCAGCCGCCGCCGCCTGGTGGTGCTGCTGACCAAGGAGCGGGTGGCCTTCCTCGACCGCCAGGTCGAGGCGCTGGTGGCGGAGGAGCTCGCCCAGCGGCGGCTCGGGGATGGGGTGATCGTGGTCCGGCTGCTGCGCAACATCGTCATCCCCCGGCGGATGCTGCGTCCCAACCGGCGCAACCTGCTGCTGCGCGACGAGCATCGCTGCCAGTACTGCGGCGTGCAGGCAGCGGCATCCGAGCTCACCATCGACCACGTGGTGCCGGTCTCGCGGGGCGGTGCCCCCAGCACCTGGGAGAACCAGGTGGTGGCCTGTCGGCGCTGCAACGGACGTAAGGCCAACCACCTGCCCACCGAGGTGCACCTGCGCCTGCGCCGGGCACCGCGGCCGGTGGTGCAGGAGTACGCCCACCTGCTCTTCCTGCGCTATCCAGAGGTGCGACTGGCCTACGAGGACCTGGTGCGCTCGGTGCTGCCCACGGGCCCTGCGGGCGCCCGCTCCCGAGCCGCGGCGCCCGGCCTGCAGCCGGCCCTGGCGGGGCCCGCCTAGCGCCGACCCCGGCGGGTGGGTCAGTCGAGCTGGCGGGGGAGGTGCAGGGGCGGCTCGGTCAGGTGCCTGGCCACCGCCTGGCCGGAGCCGTTGATCCTCTCCACCAGCTCCGCCGCCATGGCGACCGAGCGGTGGCGGCCCCCGGTGCAGCCGACGGCCACGCGGAGCACCGAGCGCTGCTGGGCGTGGTAGAGGGGCATGAGCTCGATGAAGACGGGCAGGAAGTGCTCGATCAGGCGCTCGGCCCCCGGCTGGCCCATCACATAGCGGCGCACGTCCGGGTCGGTGCCGGGGCGTTCGCGCATGTCCTTGACCCAGTAGGGGCTGTCCAGGAACCTGGTGTCGATCACCCAGTCGGCCTCCTCAGGCAGCCCCTCACGGTAGGCGAAGGTGAAGCAGTCGACCCGGATCTGAGCGCGGTCGCGCCAGTCGTCCAGGAGCTGGCCGAGGTACGCAGTGGTGTCCGGGTTCAGCTCCAGGACCTGGCGGTGGGGGCGGCGGCCGGAAAGGGTTGGTCCGTCCAGGCTGCCCACCGCCAGCAGCCAGTAGCGGGTGCCCGCCGCGTCCAGGGCGTGCCCCCAGCCCTGCCCGTGGCGCTGGCTGGCCACCAGGAGCAGGTCGGGGAAGCGGGCGACCAGCTGGTCCACCCCCTCGGCCACCCCGGCGCCGAGCTCCGCCTCCAGGGCCACGTGGTAACCGGCCTCCAGGGCGAGCTCCTCCAGCTCGGGGCGCAGCCGCTCCTCGGTCACCACCACCACCAACGACATCGGGAAGCCTCCTAGCAGCCAACCCCCCAGCGGCCCGGGCATTGTGACAGGCGGCTGCGCCGGCCGGGGCCCTGGGCACGATCCACGCGGCCTGGCCGCGCCTGGGGGCTCACCGGCTGATCCTGGTCTCAAGGGAGCCAGCGCCCGCCGTGGACCCGGGGGCGCACCGATTCAGAAAAGGAAGGGGATGAGCCGCTTGCGCCCGGCCGCGTAGGCTCGATACCCCTCCCCAAAGCGGTCCGCCAGGGCCCGCTCCTCGAGCCCCACCCGCCGCCCATAGGCTGCCAGGGGAAGGGCCAACAGCGCCCACGAGGCCAGATCGGCGCAGCAGCACAGGCAGCCGGCCACGGTCAGGAGGGCTCCGGTGTAGCCGGGGTGCCGGATCCAGCGATAGGGCCCAGTCTGGACCAGCCGTTGGTCGGCGGAGGTGGTGATCCGGACTTGGAAGTGGCGCCCCAGGGTGCGCACCGCCCACCAGCGCAGGGCGATGCCGGCGGCCATCATGACCCCTCCCGCTGCCACCAGTGCCGACCCGGGGTCGGGAAGGCGACCCACCGGCACCCACCCCGCCAGGGCCAGTCCACCAGCCACCGCCCCCCAGACTCCGCCGATCAGCAGCGGCATGGTGCCGCCGTCCCGCTGGTGGCCCGGACTGGGGGCGGCGGATCTCGAACGCAGCTGGACCCACACTTCGAAGACCACCCAGGCGGCGGCCAAGGCCCAGAAGGCCACGGCGTCAGGCCCCGAAGCCAGCAGAGGCGAGGCCGGATACGGGGCTCCGGGGAGCTCAGCCGTGGCCAGCGGACCTCACGACTCTTCCAGAAGCCGGTGCAAGGCGGACAGGTAGGACGAGTCGCCCGAGGCCTCGCGCCGAAGCCAGTACTCCAGACCCCAGAGGAGATAGGCGCGGACGGCGGGGGTTCCCAGAGGCGGACCCAGGGCCAGGTTGTAGTTCAGGATCAGCCGCTCCGGAGGGCAGCTGTAGGGGACCCCGACCCGGGGGTCGGGGGGCACCGTCTGGCGCTCCCACGGCTCGGCCTGGCCCTCGGCCACCCAGAGACGCCGGCCGCCCGCCGCCGCCCGCGACTGGAGGCGTCCCCAGGGGATGCGGTTCCAGGGCAGGGCGGAGCCGTCCAGGTAGAGGGCCCGGGAGCCCCAGGCCAGGACCGCGTTGCGGGGATAGATGTCCAGCCCGACGAGGTCGGCCAGCTGGAAGGCGGCCTCCAGGGAATCGCCCTGGCCCCGAGTCCGCCAGCGCTGGGCGGCCCGCACCTGGAGCGAGGTGGGCACGTAGGCGTTCATGAGGATGGGGCGGTCTGGGTCCAACTCCCGGACCACCTCGACCTCGGCGGCCACGAATGAACCGTCGAGCCGCCAACTGTGCTCCATACCCAGCGGGTCGACGGCCTCGTGCTCCACCTGCCAGGCGACGATGCAGCGCCGCTCTCGGTAGCGCTCCACGATCCTGGCCACCACCCCCCGGGCGGCGGCGGCCAGCCCGGGGTGGGAGCTGGCGCTGACCAGACTGCCCTCTGGAAGCGGGCGCAGCTGTCGGTGGTTGGGCACGAAATACTCGGGATACCCGAAGGTCTTCACCGCGCCCACGGCCAGGACCACCGACTTGCCATGGGCCTCGAGAGCGTCCAGGACGCGGTCGACCTCGAGGGTCTCGAACGCTCCTGGCCGCGGCTCCAGGCGGCTCCAATAGGCGCCTACCCGAACCAGGTCGATGGGCAAGGCCACCAGCCGGCTGAGAACCTGCTCGGGGTCCAGCCCCAATGCCTCCGCCTGGCGCGGCCGATACGAGAGGCCAATCTGACAGCCCTGACGGGGACGCACCGGAACCGCCCTCCAGTCCTCGGTCTGCGGCTGCACCACCGTGCGCCAGCGCAGCTCCATCAGCAGCGGCGTCAGGGCCGCGGCGGCGGCGAGCGCGGACCACCGCCCCCGCCTCACCGCGCCGTTGACCCGCTCGAGCGCTCCAGCTCCTCGAAGTACTCGAACGGCTGTAGCGCGACCGGGACCCAGGCGGGCAGCCAGCGCCCAGCCCCGGCTCCCAGGGCCCCGCGCTGGCTGGCGTAGGTACGCCTGGCCCGCCACTTGGCGAGCAGGCTCGTCCCCACGAACACCCTCACCGTGGGGCGCGCCGCCGACCGGCCCTGGACACGCACCCGGGGCAGGGCGCCGAGCGCCACCAGCGCCGTCCGCAGCCGCGAGGGCAGGGTCGCGTACCAGAGACGCACTCCAGTCGGGCCGCTGAACACCGCCGCGGTCACCGCTCGGGAGCAGGCGACATGGTCGGGGTGGCCGTAGAGCCCGGCGCGGTCGTAGGTCACGACCAGGTCCGGACGCTCGGCATCCATGAAGCGACGGAGCAGGCGCTCGAGCGCCAGCGGGTGCGACGAGAGGCCGCCGTCCGGACACCGCAATTGGACCACCCGCGTCACCCCCAACTCGCTGGCGGCCCGCCGCACCTCGGCCGCCCGGATCGCCCGCAAGTCCCCGGGTGGGGCGCCGGCTCGGTAACCCAGCTCACCGCCGGTGAGCACCAGCAGGGTGACGCCCAGATTCCGAGCGGAGAGCCGATGCAGGGTGCCGCCGCACGCCACCGTCTCGTCGTCGGGATGGGGGAACACCGCCAGGACGCGCTCGACCGAGCGCAGGTCCGGGGGGCGAGCTCGCAAGTCGTTCAGGCAGAGGAAGAGGCCCGTCCCCAGGGCCGCGGCCGCCACTCCGCCACTCGCCCAGGGAAGGCTCCGATTCGACTCCCGCGGCACCTAGGGCTGGAAGCCGGCTTGGCTCGGCCGTGCCGGTGTCGCGGCAGGCAAGGGGCGCGGGCGCTGCCCCTTGCCTGCTAGCTGGGCCACCAGGGCCAGCGCCCATGGCGGCACCAGCGGCGGGGCCACTTCGACGCGGTACTCCCTGAGGAAGGCGACTCCCTCCATCGCCCATCGCCACCGGCTGAGACCCAGAGCGCGCCGTCTTCCCAGCTCGGCCCCGGCCCTCAGCATCTCCTCCATCCGCAGTGCCGGGCTTGTCTGCACCACCACTTGAGCCGGCTCGTCCCCGGGGTTGAGGAAGGTGTGAAAAGTACCCGGCGGCATCGTCACCGACTCCCCGGGCCCCGCGTAGAGAACCCGCAGCCCTCGGCGGAAACGCATCCGCCCCCGCAAGACGGTGAAGGTCTCCACCTGCCGCGGGTGGATGTGTCCGGCGGGCACCCGCCCCCGCGGGCTCAGGAACAGTTCGAAGGTCAGGCGCTCGCCGCCCGTCTGCTCTGCGGTCTCCCGGATCATGATCCGCTCGCCCGTGCTCGGGTTCTCGATGAGCGGTTCCGCGGGGGAGGCCCCGGGGCTCTGGGGGCGAATCGTGCCAGCGGTGGGGTGCCGCCCCGTATGGCGGGGGTGGCGGCCGGGGGGCTCGGGCGAGGGCACAGAGCAGCACCTTACTCCGCGCCCGGGCTGGGCACATCCGCCGCGCGGTTGATTTCTGGCCTGCGCTTCCCGCAGTAGTCGGAAGTACCGACTGATCGACACCCGGCGGGGGACGGCGGCTCCCGAGGCGGGGCCTTGAGTCCGCCACCATGTGCTGCCCGGAGCGCCTTGTACCGTTGCTCCGCCTAGCTCAACTCGCTCCTGGGCGGGAGTGTCAAGCGTCACCCGAAGTAGGCGTCAAGCATCACCCGAAGTTCCGTAACGCATCAGGCGAAGGCCAAACGTCAGGCTTCACCGAGATCAATACAAAGCATGAGTCGGCCCGCTGGGACTCGAACCCAGGACCTGGGCTTTATAAGAACCCTGCTCTAACCGGCTGAGCTACGGGCCGCCGGGACCCAGGATAGGCAGGAGGCCGCCAGTGGCGGTGATGGATCGCGGCGCCGGATCGCTCGCGGAAAGCTGGTGCTAGCGGACCACGAAGTTGACCTGTCGGTCCGAGACCACCACCACCCGCTCCACCGGGTGACCGTCGAGCCAGCCCTGGATCTTGGGCAGGTTGCGGGCCTGGCGCTCCAGCTCCTCTGAGCTGGTGCCGGCCGCCACCAGCAGCTGGTCCCGCTTCTTCCCGTTGATGGAGACCACCACCACCACCTCGTCCTCGGCCAGCATCGAGAGCTCGGCCTCAGGCCAGCGCTGCTGGTGCACCGAGAAGGCGCCCCCCAGCCGCTCCCAAAGCTCCTCCGCCAGGTGAGGGCAGAACGGTCCCAGCAACAGTGCCAAGGTGCGCATCGTCTCCGGCGGCACCGGCCCCTCATGCTCCCGCAGGCGCTTCACAAGGCTCATCATCTCGGCGGCGGCGGTGTTGAACTTGAGCTCGCGGATCCCGGCCGTCACCTTGCGAATGCAGCGATGGCGGGCACGGGCGAGCTCGCGGGGCTCGGGTAGGCCCTCCTCGCCGAGACGCTCCAGCAACCGCAGCGCCTGGCTGAGAAAACGGTAGGGGCCGTTGATACCGGTATCGATGAAGTTGCTGCTCTCCTGGTACGGACCCATGTAGAGCAGGTAGAGCCGGAAGGCATCGGCGCCGTAGCGCTGGATGTACTCGTCGGGAACCACCACGTTGCCCCGCGACTTCGACATCTTGCCCCCGTCCATGACGATCATGCCGTGGGCTCGGAACTCGGTGAAGGGCTCGTCAAAGTCCAGGTAGCCGAGGTCGTGCAGCGCCATGGTGACAAAGCGCGAGTAGAGCAGGTGCAGCACCGCGTGCTCGTTGCCCCCGTCGTAGTAGGTGACCGGCAGCCAGCGCCTGGTCAGGTCACGGTCGAAGGCGACGTCGTCGCGGTCGGCTGACGGATAGCGCAGGAAGTACCAGGCGCTGTCCAGGAACGTGTCCGAGACGTCCGTCTCCCGGGTCGCCTCACCCTGGCAGTTGGGGCAGGTGGTGTGCAGGAACTCCGGGTCACGGGCGAGAGGAGACTCGCCGGTGCCCAGCGGGCGGAAGTCCTCGACGTAGGGCAGCAGCACCGGCAGCTGGTCCTCGGGCACCGGCACCACCCCGCAACGCGGGCAGTGGATCGCCGGGATGGGAGGGCCCCAGTAGCGCTGCCGGGAGATGCCCCAGTCGCGGAGCTTGTAGGTGACCTGGGCCTGGCCCAGCCCCTGCTCCACCAGGGCGGCGGTGATCAGCTCGCCGGCGGGCCGGGGAGCGGCCAGGCCGTCGAACTGCTGGCTGTTCACCAGCACTCCCTGCCCGGTGTGCGCCAGCGGCCCGCCCTCGCCGCCCGACACCACCTCGACGACCGGCAGCGAGAAGGCCTCGGCGAAGGCGCGGTCGCGCTGGTCATGGGCGGGCACGGCCATGATCGCCCCGGTGCCGTGCCCGGAGAGGACGTATTCGGCAGCGAAGATGGGCAGGGCGGCCCCCGTCAGCGGGTGGCAAGCGGTTCGGCCCAGGCCCACCCCGCGCGAGCCACCCTCCTCGTCGCGCTGGCCCGCGATCCGCCGCCTGGCCGCCTCCTCCACATAGGCGGACACCGCGCCGCGGCGGTCCGGGCTGGCCAGGTCCAGGGTGCGGGGGTGGTCGGGGGCGACCACCATGAAGGTGGCGCCAAAGATGGTGTCAGGGCGGGTGGTGAAGACCCGCAGCGGCTCCCCGCCATCGATGCCGAAGTCGATCATCGCCCCCTGGCTGCGCCCGATCCAGTGCCGCTGCAGCAGCTTGGTGCTCTCGCTCCAATTGAGCCGGTCCAGGTTGTTCAGCAGCTTCTCGGTGTAGGCGGTGATGCGCAGGAACCACTGCTCCAGCTCGCGCTCGGTGACGAGTGCGCCGCAGCGCTCACAGGTGCCGTCGGCCAGAACCTGCTCGTCGGCCAGGACGGTCAGGTCCTGAGGGCACCACTTGACGTTGCGCCGGGCCCGGTAGGCAAGCCCGCCCTTCCACAGCGCCAGGAACAGCCACTGCGTCCAGCGGTAGTAGCGGGGGTCGGTGGTGTCAACCGTCTTGCTCCAGTCGAACTGGGCGCCGAGTTGTTCCAGCTGACCCCGGAAGCGCCGCACGTTGGCGGCGATCAGCTCGCGCGGGTGGCGGCCCACCTTGAGGGCGTAGTTCTCACTGTGGATGCCGAAGGCGTCGAAGCCGATGGGCTCGAAGACGTCGTTTCCCAGGCGGCGCTGGAAGCGCCCGTGGGCGTCGGCGCCGGAGAAGGCGAACATGTTGCCCACGTGAAGCCCCTCGGCCGACGGGTAGGGGAACATCATCAGGTTGTAATAGGGGCGCGGCGCGCGAGCCAGGTCGACCTGGTCCAGCGCGGTCACGCGCCAGCGCTCGCGCCACTTCGCCTCGATGGCGCGGTGATCGTAGGGGGGAGCGGCCATGGGTAGCCGCTGATGATAGCCAAGGGCAGGAAAGTGAACTCCCGCCGCGCCGCCTATACTCCGGCCCGTCCCGGGTCCGGGCGCTCAGCGCCCCTTTGAGGAGGCCACTTGGCCCAGAACGAGCTGCCCAAGGGCAGAGCCCCTACCAAGCGGGTCCACCGGATCCGCTCCGGGCTCAACCTGCCCCAGCGCCACAACTTCGTCGGCTTCCACGGCCACGGACTCCTGGCGCTGATCCTCTTCGCCATCCTCGCCCTGGCGGTTCTGGGAGTGGGCCTGGCGCTGGCCTCGCTAACCATCTTCGCCGTGGGGCGCACCCCCTCTCACCACGCGGCCATCCTCCACCCCACTCCCACTCCCACGGCCAGCCCCAGCAGCACCAGTTCGCTGGTGGGCCAGCCGGTCGACGGCACTCTGGTAGCGGTCTGGGTGGACCAGAACCTGGTCGCCATCCAGCCCGAGGGGGGTAGGCCGGTGCAGGCCACCATCACGACGCAATCCCAGATCACGCGGGGCGGGGCCGCCTCCTCGATCGCGGCGCTCATCCCCGGCGACGACGTGATCGTGGTCTTCGGCCAGGGACCGCACCGCACCCTGCTGGTGCAGAGCCTGCAGGACGTGGAGGCCTTCCCCACCAACACCCCGACGGCCCTGCCGCCAACCCCCACGCCCACCCCCAGTCCCACCGCGCCGGGCGGCCCGAGCCCCGAGCCCTCAGGTAGCCCGGCCTCTCCCTAGCTCGCGGCGGGTTGGGGCAGGGAGAGCTGGATCCCCCGCTTGGCCAGCACCTCCTGCGGTCCCTGGCTGGCGATGCGCTCCACCGCCTGCGGGTCCAGGCCGCTGCCCTCCAGTACCTGCCGCTGACGCTCCGAGGTGAGCAGGCTCTCGGGCCGGTGCGCGTCCGAGTCCAGGACCAGGCGCGCGCCCACGTGGAGCGCCAGCTTGACCACGTGGCCGTTGGTGAGCCCATGTAGGCCGGCGGCGGTCACCTCGAGGTGGATCTGGTGCTCGCGAGCCAGCTCCGCCGCCGCCTCCGTGATCAGGCCCGGGTGCCCCAGGATGTCGACGTCCGGGCAGCGGCAGGCGGCCAGGTTGAGCCCGGGCTGGGGGAAGTCCCCCAGGGTCTCACCGTGGACCACCACCAGTTGCGCCCCCAGCGAACGCGCTCGGGCCGCGACCCGGGCCAGCCGCTCCGGGGGGACCCTGGTCACCTCGACCGCCGCCACCGCCGGCAGGGCCAAGCGCTCCGCCACCTCGCGGCAGGCGGCCACGATCTCCGGCACCCGGTGCTCGACGGTGCCCTCGTCGACGTGGTCGC
>JBOHUK010000175.1:0-14261 GCA_050734395.1 Candidatus Dormibacteria bacterium | reverse complement strand
AGCAGCGGGCCTGCGACCGCTACTTCGAGGCTCAGCTCTACCCGCTGCTGGTGCCGCTGGCCATCGACCCCGCCCACCCCTTCCCCTACATCAGCAATCTCTCGCAGTCGATCGCGGTCCTGCTGCGGGGACCCGGCGAGAGGGCACCGCGGGTGGCCCGGGTCAAGGTCCCCTCCGCGGTGCCGCGCTTCTTCCGGGCGGGCGGCGGGGGCGGCTTCGTTCCCTTGGAACGGATCATCGGCGAGCGCCTCGACCGGCTCTTCCCGGGCATGGAGGTGGTGGGCCAGGGACTCTTCCGGGTGACCCGCGATGCCGACTTCGACGTCGACGAGGACGAGCCCAACCTGCTGTCCGCCATCGAGGAGGAGCTCCGTGAGCGCCGGTTCGGTGCCGTGGTCCGGGTGGAGGCAGGGCCGGAGCTCCCCCAGGAGATCCTGACCCTGCTCGAGACCGAGCTCGGGGTCACCACCGAGGAGGTGCAGATCCTGGATGGACCACTGGACCTCACCGGGCTGCTGAGCGTGATCGACGAGGTGGAGCGGGCCGACCTCAGCTACCCCCAGTTCACCGGCACCACCCCGCCCCGGCTGCTCAGCATCCAGGACCAGGACCCCGACTTCTTCGCCGTCCTGCGTCGCGGCGACGTCCTGGTCCAGCACCCCTACGACTCCTTCGTCGCCAGCACCGAGCGCTTCATCGAGCAGGCGGCCCGCGATCCCAAGGTGGCGGCGATCAAGCTGACGCTCTACCGCACCAGCGGCGACACCCCGCTGATCGACGCCCTGATCCGGGCGGCCGAGGACGGCAAGCAGGTGGTGGTGCTGGTGGAGATCAAGGCCCGTTTCGACGAGCAGAACAACATTCGCTGGGCTAGGCAGCTGGAGCAAGTGGGCGCCCACGTTGCCTACGGCGTGCCCGGGCTCAAGACCCACGCCAAGCTGGTGCTGGTGGTCCGCCAGGAGGAGGGCCGGGTGCGCTATTACGCCCACATCGGCACCGGCAATTACAACGCCGTGACCGCGCGGACCTACACCGACTTCGGCCTGCTGACCGCCCGCGAGGAGATCACGCAGGAGGTGGCGGACCTCTTCAACTACCTGACCGGCTACTCCCGCAAGCAAGACTACCAAGCGCTCTGGGTGGCCCCCATCAACGCCATCGAGCGCTTCGAGGAGATGGTCGAACGGGAGCTGGAGCACCATCGCCACGGCCGCCCCGCCGGACTCCTGATCAAGGTGAACGGGCTCACCGACGAGCGGGCCATCAAGCTCCTCTACCGCGCCTCCCAGGGCGGGCTGCCAATCCGGCTCTTGGTGCGGGGGATCTGCTCCCTGCGACCTGGAGTCCCGGCGGTGAGCCCGACCATCGAGGTCCGCAGTGTGATCGGGCGCTTCCTCGAGCACGGCCGAGCCTTCGTCGCCGAGAACGCCGGCGACCCCGAGGTGCGTCTGGGATCACTCGACCTGATGGGACGCAACCTGTACCGGCGAGTGGAATGCGCCGTGCCGCTGCTCGACAGCCAGGCGCGCGACGAGGTGCGCGAGGTGCTGGAGCTGACCTGGGCAGACCACCGCCAGAGCTGGAAGTTGCGCAGCGACGGCGCCTGGCAGCAGCTGGACCCGGACTCGACGGCGCCCGGGATCCAGGAGGAACTGATCCGCCGCGCCCGGGCCCGGCCACTGCGCTGGGCGGAGGCCGCGACTGGGAGAGGAGGAGCCAATGACCCCCGAAGAGGCTAGGGACTTCATCCGCCAAAACCACCGCAGCGTGCTGGCCACGAGGCGCCGCGACGGTGGCGCCCAGCTGTCGCCGGTGCTGGCGGCGGTCGACCCCGAGGGAAGGGTGGTGGTCAGCACCAGGGAGGCGTCGGTCAAGGTGCGCAACCTGCGTCGCCAGCCACGGTGCAACCTGCTGGCCTTCAGCGACGGCTTCTTCGGGCCCTGGGTGGCAGTGGCCGGGACGGCGGAGGTGGTCTCGCTGCCCGAGGCGCTCCCGCTGCTGGAGCGCTACTACCGCGACGCCGTCGGCGAGCATCCCGACTGGGACGAATACCGCTCCGCCATGGTCAAGGAGGGCCGGGTGCTGGTGCGGATCACGGTCGAGGAGGTCGGGCCAAAAACCGGTGGTTGAGCCGGAGCCGAGCCCGGCTGAGTTCGCGTCCGCCGCCGCCCAGGTTGCCGAGTTCGCCGCCGCCCAGATCCGCTCCGGGATGCGGCTGGGGCTGGGCAGTGGGCGCATGGCGTCCGCCTTGGTCCAGACGCTGGGCGAGCGGGTGCGCTCCGGGCTCGAGGTGGAAGCCCTCTGCACCTCGGTCCACACGGAGGCTCTGGCCAAGGGGGCTGGGATCCCCCTCATCGCGGACAGCCAAGCCCCCCTGGACCTCGACCTCGATGGGGCGGATCAGTACGACCGGGTGCTCAACCTGCTCAAGGGCGGGGGCGGGGCACTGCTCCGGGAGAAGGTGGTGGCCCGCGCCAGCCTGCGCTTCTGGGTGCTGGCCGACCCCAGCAAGCACGTGCGGCGCCTGGGACAGGGCCGGGGAGTGCCGGCCGAGGTGCTCCCCTTCGACTGGCGGGGCACAGCCCGGGTCTGCGCCCAGGAGCTGGGCTGCCGCCCCCACCTCCGGCAGGTGGCAGGCCGGCCGGTGCTTACCGATAACGGCAACTATCTGCTGGATTTGGAGTTCCCGGACCCCCCGCCGCCCCGAACCCTGGCCAGGACCTTGGAGCAGGTCCCAGGGGTGCTCGGCCACGGGTTGTTCCTGGGCCTGGCGACTGCGGCCATCGTCTCTGACGGCCGGCGGCTGCACGTGCTGGGGGACTTGGAGCGCGAGCGGGAGCTCAGGTCGGTGAGCGCCGGCGACGGTTGAGGCCCAGGCTCAGCCCCAAGGGGATCATCACCCCGAGGAAGCCGGTTATGACGGCGATGCCGTTGGGCAGGTGCTTGGGGTTCTCCATGCCCACGTAGGAGAAGAGCGCCGAGAGGAAGGCGGTGAGCAGGATCAAGGTGATCGCCGCCAGCAAGACCCAGTTGCCGCTCTCGGGACGGCTCATGACGAAGTCAGGCCAGCGGTTGCGCACGTAGCGGTAGACATTGACGGCGGTGAGCGAGTTGAGGATGAGCGCGCTGATGAAGGCGCTCACCGCCACCCCCCAGCGGAAGGCTCCCAGTTGCGAGATCACCCAGGCGGAGAAGTTGACCACCAGCAGGCCCATCGGGGTCGCCAGCCCCACCGCCGGCAGGATGCAGGTGCGCCAGTCCTCGGGCAGGGGAATGAACAGCCCGCTCTGGACCGCGCCCCGCCCGCGGCGGACCCGGGTCACCTGACCGGTGCTGCTACGTTCCGTGCTCAAATGGCCCTCACCTCGCCGGCGCCGCCTCGAGCCGACGGGCCCCGGGCGGAGCCACGGGGCGCCAGCTTCGGAGCCCGCATGATGGCAGGTACGGCGTGGATCTAGTCGACCTGGTCATCATCCTCGCCCTGGTCTACGCCGGCCTCTGGGGCTACCGCCGCGGCCTGCTCTACTCGGTCCTGTCCCTAGTGGGGCTGCTGGTGGGCCTGGCGGTCGGGGTGCTGCTGGCGGTCTCGATCCCCGGGCGCCTGACCGGCCTCAACGCCGGGGTGCGCTCCGTCCTGGGGGCGGCGCTGCTGCTGGCGATGGCCTTCCTCGGAGACTTCGCCGGCACCTGGGCGGGGATTCACCTGCGCCGGCGGGCGGGCCGCGTCCACCTGGGAGCGGCCGACTCCGCGCTGGGGCTGGTCTGGGGGCTGCTGGCAACCCTGCTGGCCAGCTGGTACCTGGGCCTCACCTTCGGCAGCGGCCCCTGGCAGCCCCTGGCCAGCCAGATCCAAGGGTCGACGATCCTGCACCGCTTGGCCCAGGTGCTGCCCGAGGATCCAATCGGCCTCGGCGACCTGCAGCGCGTGCTGAGCGGGGTTCCCTTCCCCGCGGTGTTCGCCAACCTCGTCCCGCCCCTGCCCTCGAGGGTGGCGCTGCCCGGCGACCTCGGCGGCAACCGGGCCGTCCAGGCGGCGGCCGCGGAGACCGTCAAGGTGGAGGGCAGCGGCTGCGGCGGACTGGTCGAGGGCAGCGGCTTTCCGGTCGCCCCGAACCTGATCCTCACCAACGCCCACGTGGTCGCCGGCACCGGGGACACGACGGTGTCCGTCCCCGGTCGCTTCGGCGCCGATAGCGCCGCGGTCGTGCTCTTCGACCCCCAGCGGGACCTGGCTCTGCTGCGCGTCCCCGGGCTCAATCTCAACCCGCTGCCCATCAGCAGCGCCGCCGGGCGTGGCACCCAGGGGGCGGTGATCGGGTACCCGGGAGGCGGCTCGGAGCAGGTGGTCCCGGGGGCGATCCGCGGCCAGCTGGATGCGGTGGGCCGTGACATCTACGGCACCGCCACGGTGACCCGCGAGATCTACGTCCTCCAGGCCCAGGTGATTCCCGGGAACTCGGGCGGTCCCTTCGTCAACCTCCACGGCCAGGTGGTGGGGGTGGTCTTCGCCAAGTCGCTGGTCACCTCCGACGAGGGCTACGCGCTCACCACCAACGAGGTCGAGCCCGACCTCAGCGCTGACTCCACCAGGACCCGGCCCGTGTCCACACAGAGCTGCGCTGGGTGACGGTGCGGCGACAGGTTTCGTTAGGAGAACTAATTAGGTAGACTAACGGCATGCCCTCCCCCACGGCGCCCGCCCCGGCGCCTCCCGCGTCCGAGCTGGCGGCCCGCCTCCCGGGCGTGCTGCAGCGCCTCAACCGCCGGCTCCGCGAGGTCTCCGGGCCCCTGGGCATAGCGCCAGGCCACTACCCGGTGCTGGTGAGCCTGCTGGAGCGCCGGGCGGCCACGGTCAGCGAGCTGGCCGCCCAGGAGCGCATGCGGGTGCCGTCGATGACGGCTGTGCTGATGCAACTCGAGACTGCCGGGCTGGTGCGCAAGCGCGTGGACGTGCGCGACCGGCGCTTCGTGCAGGTGTCCCTCACCGCCAAGGGCGCCGCGGTGGCCCGGGCGGCGACCCGGTTCCGGGCGCAATGGTTGGGCGAGCGCCTGGCCCATCTATCCGGCTCCGAGGTCGGCCATCTGGCCCGCGCCTTGCCGGTGCTGGAGCACCTGGTGGGGCTGGAGCGCTGAGCCTCTCCCCCAAGGCCTTCGCCGCCCGCACCTTCCTGGCCCTAGGCAACCGGAACTACCGCCTGTTCTTCGCCGGACAGACGATCTCGGTCTCGGGTACCTGGCTGCAGGTCACCGCCCAGGCCTGGCTGATCCTCCAACTCACCCATTCGCCCCTGATGCTGGGCCTGCTGGTGACGGTGGAGTTCCTGCCCAACACCCTGCTCCAGCCGCTCGGCGGCCTGATCGCCGACCGGGTCTCCAAGCGGGAGACCCTGATGGTCACCCAGGCCTGCTTCGCCTTGGTGGCGGCGGGGCTGGGGGTGAGCGTCGCCCTCGGGGTGGCCCGCCCCTGGGAAGTGTTCCTGGCCGTGACCCTGATCGGCCTGATCAGCGTCATCGACAGCCCCACCCGCCAGGCCTTCGTCACCGAGATGGTGGGGCCTGGGCAGCTGCCCAACGCGGTCGCCCTCAACTCGACCATATTCAATGCCGCCCGGGTGGTGGGTCCCGCCCTGGCCGGGATCCTGATCGCGACGGTGGGCACGGCGCTGTGCTTCCAGCTCAACGCCGTCTCGTACCTGGCGGTGATCGCCGGCCTCTGGCTGATGCGCCCCCAGGAGCTCCATCGCCCGGCCGGCAACCATCCCTCGGGGCGGGCGCTGACGCAGCTCCGCGAGGGGATCGCCTATGTCCGCCACACCCCCGAGGTGGCGCTGGTGATCGTCCTGATGGGGCTGGTCGCGACCTTCTCCTACAACCTCACCCTGATGATCACCTCCTTCGACCGCTACGGGCTCCACGCCGGGGCGCCCGGGCTCGGGGTGCTCACCTCGGCGCTCGGAGTCGGGGCGTTGCTGGGAGCGCTCGGCGTCGCCTATCTGGGCCGGCCCACCTTCCGCGTGCTGCTGGTCGGATGTGCCGTCTTCGGCGCCTTCCTGATCCTGGCGGGCCGCAGTCCCTCGCTGCCGCTGGCGGCGGGGCTGCTGGCGGTCGCGGGCGTCGGGATGACCGTCTTCAGCGCCATGTGCAACAGTGTCATCCAGACTCGCACCCCGGCCCACCTTCGGGGGCGGGTGCTGGCTCTCTACATCTGGGTCTTCCTGGGCACCACCCCGATCGGCAGCCCGCTCTTCGGGGCGATCGAGCAGGGCTGGGGCAGCCGGACCGCCCTGCTGCTGGCGGGACTGGTGGCGGTGCTGGCCGCGCTCGGGGCCTGGCTGTGGCGCCGCGGCCGCCCCCCGGGGCGGCGGGTCTACCCCGCCCCGGTGCCGCTGGTCCCCGGGGTTGCCGAGGTCCCGAGCACGTGAAAACCCCCGTCGACGTGCACGATCTCGCCGGTGGTGGCGTCCAGATAGTCCGATAGCAGAGCCACCACCGCCCGGCCCACCGGCGCCGCGTCGCGGCCGTCCCAACCCAAGGGGGCCGACGCGGCGAAGATCTCGGGGAAGCTGGAAAAGCCGGGGATCCCCTTGGCGGCAGTGGTGAAGACCGGGCCGGCGGAGACGGCGTTGACGCGGATTCGCCGCCGCCCCAGGTACTGGGCGAGATAGCGGACCACCGACTCCAGGGCCGCCTTGGACACCCCCATCCAGTCGTACCCCGGCCAGGCCCGGGTGGCGTCGAAGTCCAGGGTCACCACGCTGCCCCCGGTCTCGGGCACCAGCGGCTCGAGCGCCACCACCAGCTGCTGCAGCGAGTAGGCGCTCACCCGCAATGCGGTGGCGGCGGCCTCCCAGGGGGTGCGCAGGAAGGCGCCTCCCAGGGCTTCGGGTGGGGCGAAGGCGGTGCCGTGGACGATCCCGTCCAGCGTCAGGCGGCGGCGGCGGAGCTCGGCGGCCAGGGCGTCGAAGTCCTGGTCTTTGGTCACGTCGAGCTCCAGCACCGGGGGCACCGGGTTGAGCCGGGCGGCGCTGCGTTCGGTGAGGCGCTTGGCCCGGCCAAAGGAGGTGAGGACCACCTCGGCACCGTCGGCCTGCGCCTGGCGGGCGACGGCGAAGAGCAGCGAGGCCGGCGTGAGCACGCCCGTGACCAGCACCCGCTTCCCAGCCAGCAGCATCGCCGGCCAAGGTTACCGGCTGGGCGCGGCCCTGGGCGGGCAACTGGGCGGGCGGGGCTTCTCAGAGTCTGCGGGTACAATCCGGCGCCATGGCCGCCGGGACCAGGCCGCCCGGGCGCCGCCGCGCCGGGCTGACGTCACAGAAGTCGAAGTTCTCATGGGGCCGGCACCGGATCCTGGTGACCCTGCTGGTCCTGTTGGGGTTCGCCGTCTCCGGCTGCGCCGGGGTGGTCGCCTACTTCCTCCCCGCCATCTCGGCCGCAATCAACATCACCGGCCACAAGACGGGCGGCCATACCGGCCAGGTTTCCACCCCCACCCCCAGTCCGGGGAGCGGGGCATCCTCGGGCTCGGCCTTCACGGTGCTGCTGCTGGGGTCTGACAACGACACCAAGTTCCAGGCGGACCACGTGCTGACCCAGACCATGATCCTGGTGCGGGTCAACCCCCAGGCGCACTCGGTCGTGATGTTCTCCATCCCGCGCGACCTCTGGGTGCCGCTCTCCGGGGGCGGCAGCAACAAGATCGACACCGCCTATTCCGACGGCGGTGCCGCCGAGGCGATCCAGACCGTGGAGAACAACTTCGGGGTCCAGGTCAACTACTGGGTCTGGATCGGGCTGGGCGGCCTGGTGCGGCTGGTCAATGACCTGGGCGGCGTCAATGTGGTCGCCCAGATGCCCATCCTGGATGACGAGTACCCCTACGACCTCGGCCCGGGCAACCCCTACGCCTACGACCGGGTCGCGGTCCTGCCCGGGCCGCAGCGGCTCAACGGGGTGAACGCCCTGGAGTACGTCCGCTCCCGCCACGGCGACGTCCTCTCCGACATCGCCCGCTCTCAGAAGCAGCAGCAGTTGCTGCTCGACATCAAGGCGGCGGCCAACACGCTGGGGATCGCCGACATCCCCACCATCGCCTCCTCCTTGAACAACATCGTCAAGACCGACATGAGCCTGACCCAGATCGGCCAGCTGATCCCCTTGGCCAAGGCCTTCAAGGACGGCAACGTCACCGAGGTGGTGATGGACTACTCCCCCTACTTCTCCGACGTCGAGGTCCCGACCTCCTACGGCTACACCGACGCCTTGCAGCCCAACTGGACGGCCATCCGCGGGCTGGCGGGACAGTACTTCCCGATCTCGTGAGGCGGGTCCTGCCGGTTGCGGCGCTGCTGGGTTTGATGGCGCTGTTCGGGTTGGTCGTCTACGCCGTCCTGGGCACGCTCAAGACCAACCCCAACCATTCCCAGAAGCCGACCCAGTCCCAGGCGCTGATCGACCTGCCAGGGAACGTCTATGTGGTCCAGGACGGCAGCATCTACCGGCTCAGCAGCCTGCACTTCGTCAAGCTGGCCGCCCCCGCCTACGACTGGGTGCAGGTGGAGCAGGCCCCGGGTGGGGATCTGCTGGCCGTGGACCTGAGCCCGGCCTACAGCGACGTCTACCTGCTCAGCACCCAGGGCACCGTCATCCGCCAGCTCCTGCAGGAGAGCTCCAACCAGTACTTCCAGAACCACTGGGCCTTCTACCCCCAGGTGAGCCCCAACGGCCAGACCCTCTTCTATGCCTTCGATTGGGTCGACCCCGGCTCCGCCTACAACGTCGACTTCCAGATCCAGTCGGTGCCCTTCTCGGACCCCGGGGCCAACCCCGAAGTCTGGAGCGAGGACAACCTCTACTACCAAGGCGGGGACGTGGAGCCGATCCCACTGGCGTCCGGAGCTGTGATCTACGCGAAGTACGCGGTCGACCAGAACACCGGCGCCACCTACTCGCAGCTCGCCCTGGCCGCCTCGCCGGGGGCGGTGCCCACCTTCCTCACCACCCCCCAGCAGGACTGCGCCGAGCCCGCCCTCTCCCCCGCCGGCACTGAGCTGGCGATGATCTGCACCAACAACTCCGAGCAGACCACGAGCCTGCAGGTGGCCAGCTGGAACGGCACCACCCTGGGGACGCCGGTCGTGCTCTGCACGGGGCCGGAGCCCGCGAGCCCGGCCTGGGCCCCGGACGGCAAGAGCCTGCTCTACGTCAACACGGTGGCGACCAACAAGGCCTCCCACTTCCAGCTCTGGTGGCTGCCCAAGGCAACCGCCAAGAAGCCCGGCCAGCCGGAGCTGGTGACCCAGGACCTGAACTTCACCGCCACCTCGCCGGCGGTCTGGACGAGCTAGTCGGAGACGGGCCGAGCGGGAGCCGCGCCTAGGCGCGAGCCGGCGGGCTGGGCGGCTGCGGCTGCACCCAGGGCCGGCGCAGCTCGTCCACCATCAGCCCCGCCAAGGCGCTCCAACCGGTCTGGTGGGCGGCACCGTGGCCCGCCCCCGTCTCCCCGTCGTAGTACTCGTAGAAGAGCAGGTTGCGGGCCCACGCCTCGTCGTTCTGGAACTTCTCTAGCAGGGCGTAGACCGGGCGTCCCTGGCCGTGGTGGCGGCGGAAGATGCCCACCGTCCGCTGCGCCAGCTGGTCCGCGATCCGGGGCAGGGTGAGCGAGGGCCCGTCGGGGGCGGGGAAGGGATGGGTGAAGGCGGCGCCCAGGCCGCTGCCGAGCAGGCGCAGCGCCTCCACCAGGACGTAGGTGCTGGGCATCCAGACCGGGCCCCGCCAGTTGGAGTTGCCGCCCATGACCCGCTCGTGGCTCACCCCGGGCTCGTAGTGCACCGGCGCCATGCCGGAAATGAGGCGGGACTTGAAGGGGCGGTGCAGGTGGACCTTGGAGAGCGAGCGCGGGCCATGGTCCGAGAGGAACTCGGCAGGGTCCAGGAGCCGGTCCAGCAGGCGGTTGATCCGCTCGGGCCCGACCAGGCTCAGGCAGGCGTAGGCATCCCCGCCCCGGGCGGCACGGTAGTGGATCGCCCCCAGCTCGGCGGCCGACTCCAGGCGGCGGCTCAAGTGGGGCAGCCGCGCCAGGGTGTGGCGGTGCACCACCTCGCTGGCCGCCAGTGGGATCAGGCCCACCAGGCTGCGCAGCCGGATCCGCTCGGTGCGCCCGTCCGCGAGCCGGAGCAGGTCGTAGTAGAAGCCGTCCCGCTCGTCCCAGAGGCCGCCGGCGCCGGAGCGGCCGTTGAGGGCGGCGGCGATCTTGGTGAAGTGGCCGAAGAAGCGCACCGCCATGTTCTCGTAGTGAGGCGCCACGATCGCCAGCTCGGCCGCGATCCGGAACATCTTGATCACGAACAGGCCCATCCAGGCGGTGGCGTCGGCCTCGGCGATGGTCGCCCCCGCAGGCAGGTGGCTGCGGTCCACCGCCGAGATGTTGTCCAGGCCCAGAAAGCCGCCGCTGAAGATGTTCCTGCCCTGGGGGTCGCGCCGGTTGACCCACCAGCCGTAGTTGAAGAGCAAGGACAGGAAGGCCTGCTCCAGGAAGGCGCGGTCGGGTACGCCGGTCTTGTTGCGGTCGCGGATGTAGAGCTGCCAGGCGGCCAGCGCGTGCACCGGCGGGTTGGAGTCGGAGAAGGCCCACTCGTAGGCCGGCAGCTGGCCGTCCTCGCGGATGTAGTTGGGCTGGAGCAGGACCAGCAGCTGTCGCTTGGCCAGCTCGATGTCGAAGGGCTCCAGCGCCAGGGTGTGGAAGGCCAGGTCCCAGCTGGCGAACCAGGGGTACTCCCAGGCGTCCGGCATCACGATCACGTCCTGCGCGTTGAGCTCTCCCCAGCTGTGGTTGCGGCCCTGCAGACGGGCCTTCGGCGGCCGGGGTGACCCGGGGTCGCCCTGCAGCCAGCGGCTGACGTCGTACTCGTAGTACTGCTGGCTCCAGATCAGGCCGGCATACGCCTGGCGCTGGATCAGCTGGTCGTCCGCGTCGCCACCTGGGGCCAGCGCCGAGGCGTAGAAACGCTGCGCCTCCTTTTGTCCCTGCCGGCAGATGGCGTCGACCTCCTCGGGTGAGCGGTCGGGTCGATCCCCCCAGAGCAGGCGCACCCAGGCCGACTCGCCGCCCTCCAGCTCCAGCTGGTAGTGGGCGGCCGCCTTGGTGCCCAGACCGCGGGGGTTGCACAGCCGCGGACGGCCCTGGGTCACGGCGTCGCCGATGGCGTCCTTGGGGTAGCGGCTGCGGTTGCGCTTGGAGAAGAGCCGGCGGAGGTTGGTCTCGTTGTCGCAACACAGCCAGCGGTAGTCACCCTGCGCCTGGAGGCGATAGCCCTTCAGCTCCTCCAGGTCGCTGAGATGGACGCTTTCACCCCGGACCTGCAGCCGGGCCGGGGGCTCCGCGCCCCGCTCCCAGGCCCAGGTGTTGCGCAGCCAGACCTGGGGCAGGAGATGGAGCCGGGCTCGCTCGCGGCTCTCGTTGACGACGCGGATCCGCCAGGCCACCACCGAGGGCTCGGGCTTGGCGTACTCCACCTCCACCGTCCAGTAACGGTCCCGGGCGAAGGCGCCCAGCTGCAGCAGTCCCAGTTCCGGTCCCGGGCCCCGGTTGCGCGCCCGGAGCTCCTCGTAGGGGAATGCCGCCATCGGATAGCGGTAGAGCGCTCGCAGGTAGGTGGCCTTAGGGGTGGCGTCCAGGTAGTGCCAGTACTCCTTGACGTCCTCGCCGTGGTTGCCCTCGGCATTGGAGAGCCCGAAGAAGCACTCCTTGAGGATGGGGTCCCGCTCATTCCAGAGCGCCAGCGCCAGGCACACTCTCCCGCAACGGTCGGAGAGACCGAGGATCCCCTCCTCACCCCAGCGGTAGGCGCGGCTGCGCGCGTGCTCGAAGGGCAGATACGCCCAGGCGTCGCCATCCTGGCTGTAGTCCTCGCGCACGGTGCCCCACTGGCGCAGGGAGAGGTACGGACCCCAGAGCTCCCAGGCGGGGTCGGCCCACCGCTCCTGCGGGGGCGGCGGGGGCTGCGGCACCGCCCGATTGTCGCAGCCCTCCGGGTCTCGGCCGGGCGCGCCTCAGCCGGCCGCCGGCTTGGGATTGCGCGGGCGGCGGGCGCGAGAGGCGGCCGGGGTGGGCGGCGCGGGGGGCTGGTCAGCGGGCGCCAGGGGCAGCTCGACGACGAAGGTCGCCCCTCCGCCCTCGGTCTCGCGCAGTGAGACCCGGCCATGGTGGGCGGCAACGATGGCGCTCACGATCGCCAGTCCCAGCCCGGCCCCGCCGGTGGCCCGGCCCCGGGCCCGGTCCACCCGGTAGAAGCGCTCGAAGATCCGGCCCGCCGCCTCCTCGGCGACTCCCGGCCCGTGGTCCCTGACGAGCACCACCCCCCAAGCGTCCTGCGAGCGGGTCTCGATCTCCACCCTGGTGCCGGCCGGGGTGTGCACCACGGCGTTGCGCACCAGGTTCGTCACCACCTGCCGCAGCCGGGCCTCGTCCCCCAGGACGGTGACGGGCTCGGCCGCGCTCACGGTAATCCGGTGGCGGCGGTCCGCCGCGGACTGGTCGGCGGCGCAGTCCACCGCCAGCTGGGAGAGCTCCACCGGTCCCACCTCCAGGGGACGACCCTCGTCCAGGCGCGCCAGCAGCAGCAGGTCGTCCACCATCTCGCCCATCCGGGCGGCCTCCCCCTCGATCCGGGACATGGTCTTCTCCAGGTCCGCGGGGTTCGACTTGGCGCCGCGGCGGAATAGCTCGGCGTAGCCGCGGATGGAACTGAGCGGGGTGCGCAGCTCGTGGGAGGCGTCGGCCATGAACTGCCGCATCCGCGATTCCGAGGCGGCCTGGGCGCGAAAGGCACTCTCGATGCGCGTCAGCATCTCGTTGAGGCTCACCCCCAGCTGGCCCACCTCCGTGTTGGGATCCGCCACTTCCACCCGCTGGCTGAGATCGCCGGCCGCGATCGAGCGGGCGGTGGCGCGGATCCGGGCCAGCGGGCGCAGGCCCAGCTGCACGGTCCACCAGGCCACTGCCGCCAGCAGCAGTAGGACTCCCCCACTCACCAGGATCTCCAGGAGCCTCAGCTGGGCCAGGGTGGCGTCCACGTCACTGAGGGGGATGGCGAAGACCAGGGCCCCTCCGCCATTGAGCGATGTCACCAGCACCCGGAACTCGCCCGAGCCGTCGGTGGCGGGGACCGTGAGGTAGGTGGGTTGGATCGAGGCCAGCGCCGCGACCCGTGGGGGCAGGTCGGGATGCGGTGAGTGCGGCAGGGCCAGCACATCGCCCTGGCCGGAGCCGGCGCCCACGCCCAAGACGGCCATGTAGGAGTCGGTGGGCAGGGCACGGCACTCGGGCGCGACGGGAAAGCTCAGGTAGCAGTGTTCGGCGTCGTCCTCCAGGCTGACGAGTTGCTGGTTGGCGCGCTGGCTCAGCGAGCCCTGGAGGGCCAGGTAGGTGACGGCGTCGGTGGCGCTGAGCCCGATCGCCACCAGCGCCAGCAGCCCCAGCAGCAGGCGCAGGCGCAGGGACAAGGTTCAGCTCCGCGGCAGGCGCAGCACGTAGCCCATGCCCCGCACGGTGTGGATCAGGGGTGGATCCTGGCGGTCGACCTTCTTGCGCAGGTAGCTGACGTAGGTCTCGAGGATCCCGGCGTCGCCACCGAAGTCGTACTTCCAGACGTGGTCCAGGATCTGCGCCCGGGTGAGCACCCGCCGGGAGTTGATCAGGAGGTAGCGGAGCAGGCGGTACTCGGTGGCGGTGAGGTCGATCAGCTGGTCGCCGCGGCGCACCTCGCGGAGATCCTCGTCCATCTCCAGGTCGGCGAACTTGAGGACGTTGTGGCTCTCCTGGGCATGGCCACTGCGGCGCAGGATCACCCGCACGCGGGCGATCAGCTCATCGAGACTGAAGGGCTTGGTGACGTAGTCATCGCCGCCGACCGTGAGGCCGCGGACCTTGTCCTCGGTGGCGTCGCGGGCGGTGAGGAAGAGGATGGGGAGCTGCGATCCCCGCTCGGCGAGCAGGCGGGCGACCTCGAAGCCGTCGAAATCGGGGAGCATCACGTCCAAGATCACCAGGTGCGGCTCGAAGCTGCTCACGCTCTGCAGCGCTGCCTCGCCGCTCTCGGCGGTGGCGGTGACGAAGCCCGCGTAGCGCAGGGCCGTCGCCACCAGATCGGCGAGGTTGCTCTCGTCGTCCACCACCAAGATCCTGGTGCCCGGCGCCGCCGCCTCGGTTGCCATCGCCGCCAGTCTGGAACCGCTGGCTGGGAGGTTCCTGAGCCCCGCCTGAG
>JBOHUK010000174.1:0-4980 GCA_050734395.1 Candidatus Dormibacteria bacterium | reverse complement strand
CCCAGCCGGTCGCGCCCAGGGCGGTGATCTGGGTGTGGAGCGCCTGGCCCGCGGTCCGCAGCAAGGCCGGGTAGCCGTAGCCGTTCTGGTGCAAGACCGCGATCACCGCGTTGGCGAAGTCGGTGAGGTTGGCATAGCGGGCGAACCCGTACCCGCACCCCGAGCCATTGATCCCGGCGTAGTTGTTGCAGCCGGCGGCGGGGGGACAGTTGCTGCAGGTGCCGTTGCCGGTCTCCTCCGCCCACTGGACGATGAACAGGCAGGGGGAGAGCCCGGTGCCCCGGGAGGCGATCTGGGCGTAGGGCCACATCTTGCTGGCGAAGGCGGAGTAGACGCTCAGCGGTGGACCCTCACGAGGGAGAGCCTATCCCGCCCGACTAGCTGCCGGGAGCGTTGCCTCGGGCCAGGGGCGGGAAGGCGGAGACCGGCACCGCCACGGCGTCGGCCGGGGCCTGGACCGAGAAGGATCCGTAGGTGTGGGAGATGTTCTGGGCGGGGTCACCCTGCCACGGCACCAGGTCGTAGCGGATGGCCGAGATGTTGAGCCCCAGCATGGCCGCCGCGCCGGCGGCCAGGGTCACCGAGCCGTGGTTGTTGAACTGGAAGCCGGGGAGCTGCTGGCCCCAGACGATGAACTCCTGGGCGAAGGCCATCTCGAAGGCATCCCGCAGGTTGGGGTAGGCGGCGGGCAGGGCCATGTCGGCACCCTGGGCCGGGAACACGTTGGCATCGGCGGGCAGCGGGTACTGGTTCTTGGCGTTGATGACCCCTTGGAGGTTCTGCAGCGCCCAGTGCTGATTGGCCGAGGGGTAGAAGATTGAGAGGTCGATGTCGTCCACCGCCAGGCCGGCGGTGAGGGTGCCCACCACCCGCAGCAGCGGCCGGCACTGGAGCAGGGTGCCGCTGTTGAGATTGAAGGCGTTGCTCTGGATGGTGGGGGAGTTGCCCCCGGCGGTGAGCGGAAAGACCCCCTCGCCCCCGTAGGCCTTGTAGCCCGCCAGCACCCCCCCGGTGGGCAGCATCAGGGGGACGAAGCCGCCCTGGCCCAGGAGCGGGATGCGCTCCATCCCCAGCACCGAGTAGACGGTGGGGGCGACCGCCCCCGACTGGCTGATGATGAGCACCGGGCGGCCCAACTCCTGGATCGGGTCCAGGGGCCCGGAGGTGAAGGGCGGCTTGCTCACGGGCGGATTATCCCTCAGAACTGAGCGGTTGGGGATGGGACCGCAGCGACGCCCGGTAGGACTGCGGCGCCAACGGTCGCGTACCCGGCACCCGGCAGTGGATGTAGCCCAGCCCATCGCACATCGGGCAGTGTTGCCCGGGCGGGCTGAGCCGGTCGAAAGTCTGTCCCCGGCCACCGCAGCGGGGGCACAGGGCGCGGAATCCCACCCCCATCAGCCCAGGACGAGGGTGTCACCCTTGGGGGTGAGGTATTCCTGCCCGGTCACCAGCTGGACCGGACTCGGCGGCGGCGGCGGCGGGGACGGTGCCGGCGGCGGGAACAGGGCCGCCACCCCCGCCAGGGCGGCCGGGGTGACCCCGTTGGCCCCGTGGCGCCAGAAGGAGACCCCGCCGTAGCCGGCCGCCTTGGCGGCCTGGGCGAAGGCCAGCGCCTCGCCCCCCTGATCGCTGGTGGGGAGCAGGGGCGGCATATTGGGCAGGTTGCAGGCGGCGTAGGCGGCCTGCATGATCTGGATCGCCCGCGCCGGGGTCACGCCCCACGCCTCGCCGTAGGCCTGGGGCAGGATCGCCCTGACCCCGATGTCGGCGAGCTGGCCGATCGAGGGCGCCCCGGGGTGGCCGATGTCGAGCAGGGCGGTCGGCAGCGGGTTGCCCCAGGTCGAGATGCCGAGCTTCATGCCGTGGGCGCTGGGGCCGGCCAGGCTGGGGATCGTCTGGACGCTCTCAATGTCACAGATCGCGGCCGGGAAGCCCTCACCCGAAGCCTGGTAGAGGATCTGGAGCTGCTGGGCGGTGTCGATGCCCGGCTCGAAGAATCCCCAGGGCAACGCGGTGAGCCCGGCGTTCACCCCCGCCGAGTAGGAGGTGAAGATCGCCTGGCCGCCGCCGGTCAGGCCGTCCGACACCTTGAAGCCGAACCAGCGCACACCCTGGGCCTTGTAGGCGGCGGCGTCGGCCGGGGTGAGCGGCGTCCCTCCCCCCAAGAAGTCGAACACCCACAGGCCGAGGCCGTCGAAGGGAGTGGTCAAGACCGCCCTAGGCGGCGGCGGAAGGGCCGCTGCCGAACTGGGTGCTGAGTGCGTGCACCAGGGTCACGGCCACCGTCTCGGCCCCGGAGGCGTAGGCCAGGTAGAGGGTGAAGGGAGCCCCCAGGTGCAGACCGGCCATGATGCCGGTGGCGGTGGTGGCGGCCGCGCCCAGGGCGATCAGGATGCCGGTGACGGTGGAGAGCGCCCCGGTCAGGGTCAGCGCCGGGTGCGCTGCCTGGACGGCTCGGCGCGCCGATGTCGGGGGGGCAGTGGGAGTGGGAGTGGGAGTGGGAGTGGTTGCCGTCGGACCCAGCGCCGTGGAGCCCTGAGTGTCGGTCATGGGGGAATCCTACCCTGCCGGCGGCCCGCAGAGAGAGTGCTAGACCGGCACCACCGTGGCGGTCCCGAGGCTCGCGTTGGTGGCGGTCAGCAGGGCGTACCAGCCCGCCGGGACGTAGACCACGGTGGTGTGGACCACTCCGGTCGTGAAGCTGATCGGCTCCGACTCCTCGAGCGCCTGGGTGGGGGTGTTGGTGGGCCCCACCCCCACCTCGAGGGTGGCGGCGGCGGCCCCGGTGGGGCTGTAGGTGACCGGCACCCGCAGGATCACGTCGTAGCCGTAGGCGTTCTGCCAGGCGGTCCCCGAGACCAGGGCCACGGTGGTGGGCGCTGGAGGGCTGGTGGCCAGGCTCGGTTGAAACGCGGTCACATTCTCGCCCGAGGTGATGGGTCCCGGGACATGCAGGGTGACGCCGCCGATGTAGCTGCCGTTGTTACCGTGTCCGCTGACATCGGCCGCCACGGCACCGGAAATCTCGTCCAGGGGCCAGTACCCGGCCGGGCTCAGCGAAAGGATCTCGGGGTCATACGAGGCCGCCCCGTTCGCCACCTGGGCGTAGATCGCGTTGATCTGGGCGGCGGTGAGCGCCGTCCCGGGCCAGAAGGCGATGCGCGCCAAGGACAGCTCCCCATAGTGGCCGTCGGAGGTATCGCGGGCCAGTTGGAGGCCGTTGCTGAGGTTGAAGGTGTCGGGATTGCCGGCCGCGATCACCTCAACCCCGTCGACATAGGCATTCTGGTAGCCGCCAGAGTTGGGCTGGATGACGCAGGCGAACCAGTGCCAGGCCCCGTCGTTGTAGGAGGAAGGACTGGTGTTCTGCTGCGCGTTCGGCCCCCCCAGCACCATCGTGCCCAGCCCTCGCAGATCCTGGCCGAAGTCACAGTAGGAGGCGTCGGCGGGCGGGCAGCACCAGACCGGCGCCTCGCCCACAACGGCGCTCGGGATGAGGAAGAAGCCCACGACGGTGACCGGGACGTTGCCGCCCGGGGTGACCGTGGTGGCGACATAGCCGGTGGAGCCGTCGAACTGAGCCCCGGCCGTCTTGCTGGCGGGGCCGCTGCCGGACAGCACCCGGGGCGTGGTGACCGATCCCAGCCGCAGCGGCACCCCGCCCGGGCCCCCGACGATGAGATCCCCCGGCGAGGTCATGGGGTTGCCGATGAAAAGCAGCTGGGCCATTAGACCGCACCTATCGCGGCCGAGGCATAGACCTGATTGGCGGTCCCGGCGGTGAAGTCCACCGTGATGGCATCCCCCGCCGCCCCGTACACCACGACGGCGGCCTCGGCGTAGCTGTCCACAGTGAAGTTGGTGAGCGGGACGATGGTGGTGGTCTGCATCCCGGTCGCGTCCGTGTGGGTGACGGTGACGGTGACGTTGGTGCTCGCCACCGTGACCCGGAAGTAGACCTTGATCGTGTAGAGCCCAGCCGCCGTGGGGTTGGCGGTCACGACCGCCGTGGCGGCGATAGTGGTGAGTTCCAGTTCCAAGGTCTGGGCGAGGTTGCCGCCACCGCCCCCGCCGCCGGCCTGGGTCCAGGTGCCGGGGGTGCCGGCCGCAGTGCAGATCCAGACCTTGCCCGTCTGGTCGACCACGAAGTCGCCCACGAGGAAGGCCCCCGTCGCCGGTGCCCCGCTGGCGGTGCCGCCCACATAGCGGGTGGCGGCGGCGGCCCCGGCCACCCCGGTGGGGATGAGCGCGCCGCCGATCACCTCCGAGGGGTCGATGGCCATCTAGGCGACCCTCCCCAGCGCCCGCTGCAGCCGGTCATCGGGGCGGCTGGGCAGGCGGGCGATCCGCCCAAACACGGCCTCGGGGTCGCGCTCCAGGTCCCGGTAGCCCCGCAGCCGCCGGGCCGGGCGGGGATCCCGACCTTCCCAGGCGAGCTGGTCCTGGCACTTGCGCCGGGCCTGCCCGGGACTCCGCAGCGGCCAGTGCAGCACCTCCAGGTCGGGCAGGGTCCGCCCCCGGCCATGGGCGCCCAGCACCCCGCCGTTGCCGCGCAGCACCCGGATGCCGGGCCCGGGCCGGTGACAGACCTTGGGGCTGAGGCGCAGCCCCATCCAGTTGCGGTGCCCGGCCAGCGCCCGCCCTCCCCCGGGGGTGAACTCGGTCACCTGGGCCAGCGCCCAGGCCAGCCCCGCCGGCAGGCGCTCCAGCACCTCCTTGACCGTGCCCCGGCCGGACCACCAGAACTCGTCGGCATCGGAGTCGAGCACCCAATCGCACCTCTCGGAGTGGGCCAAAAGCTGGAGCTCGGTCATCCCCTGACTCTGGCGCTCGGGGCCATACACCTGGGTGGAGAGGAACAGATCCACCCCCTGGGCGCGATGCCAGGCCAGGAACCGCTGCTCGAGGTCCTCCTCATCCCGGGAGGTGAAGATCATGCCCAGCTTCACCTCAGAGCGTCCCCAGGTTGGCGGCGGC
>JBOHUK010000173.1:0-7168 GCA_050734395.1 Candidatus Dormibacteria bacterium | reverse complement strand
GCCCGGGCGGATGGCCTAGCCTGGAGGGGCGGACCCGAGCCAGGAGGTGCCCCAGCTGAGAAGTGCCGCCCCCAGTCCCCGGCAGCTGATCGGGCTGCTGGCGACGGTCATCCTGATCGGAGTGGGTTCCGCCGCCTGCGCCGGCCCCCATCACCCGGCGTCGCACCACCACCACCATCACCATCGCGCCCACCCCTCACCCAGCCCCTCGCCGAGCCCCTCCCCCAGCCTGCAGCCCACCGCCGCCCACCCCTGCGGCCTCACCACCAAGCCGCCCGCCCAGGTCCAGCACGTGGTCTGGATCCTGATGGAGAACCGGGACGACGGCGACATCATCGGGTCCGGGGCGGCGCCCTACATCAACCAGCTGGCCCAGGTCTGTGGGTTCGCACCCAACTACAGCGCCATCACCCACCCGAGCCTGCCCAACTACATCGCGCTCAGCTCGGGCTCGACGCAGGGGATCACCGACGACGGCGATCCCTCGGAGCACCCGCTCTCGGCGCCGAGCATCTTCTCGTTGCTGGGGAGCGGCTGGACCGCCCTCGACGGGTCCATGCCGGGCAACTGCGACCAGAACAGCGGCGGCGAGTACGCCGCCCGGCACAACCCCGCCGTTTACTACACCAACGTCGCCTCCCAGTGCTCCCAGCAGGACGTGCCCCTGGGCTCCACGCCTGACATCGCCAACCGCTTCACCTTCATCACCCCCAACCTCATCGACGACATGCACGACGGCACCATCCAGCAGGGCGACACCTGGCTCTCCCAGGAGTTGCCCCTGCTCATCGCCACCCCCCAGTACCAGTCCGGGGACACCCTGATCTTCATCACCTGGGACGAGGGCACCGCCAACCAGCTGGTGCCGCTGCTGGTCCTGGGGCCCTCGGTGCCCCAGGGGGCGCGGCCCCAGACCGCCTACAGCCACTACTCGCTGCTGCGCACGACCGAGGAGCTGCTGGGGCTCAGCCCGCTCCTGGGCGCGGCGGCCACCGCTCCCAGCCTGACACCCGGCTTCAACCTCTAGCCCTGGAGGAGGGAGGTGGCGGGGGCGGGCGGGCACTCTGACCGCGATCGGGGGCCGGCGGCGGCCAACCCGGCCCAGAGCTGGCGCTGCTGCCTCAGCACGGCCGATGAGACGACCATCTCCCTCGCCTGCCCGCTGCGCCCGGGCGAGCCCTGGGTGGCCGGGCGGGCCTTGGACGTGCTCCGCCTCCAGGGCGGGATCGCGGCTGCGGACGGCGCGGCCCGCTACGCCGTCGGCCGCCGCCAGGGGCCGCCTTTGATCCTGGGCGAGCCGCTGAGCTGGCGGGGGGTGGCGCTCACCCTGGAGGCGCAGCAGCTGCCCGGTTCGCCCCAGGGCGAGCTCACCCTGCGCCTGCCACCCTGGGAGCAGTTCTTCGCGCTCATTGCCGAGCCGGAGCTCTGGGAGCTGGTGGACCGGCTGGCCCTGGAGTTCTCGGCCCGGCTGGGGGTGGTCTCGGACGGCCGCGCCGTGGGCTATCCCGACCTGGAGCGGCCGGGCCCGGCCCTGCGCCGCCTGCAGCGCCGCCACCTGGGGCTGCTGCTGGCCCCAGAGCACCTCCCGGACCTGAGGCCGGGCACCACCCCCTACCTGCGCCTGGAGCGCTCCTCGCTGCTCCTGGTGCTGGAGTAGGCGGGTTCAGGGGGAGGGCCGGTCCCGGCGCCGCTTCCAGGCCAGGGCCGAGACCAGCTCCAGCACGCAGCGGTTGGCGTTCTGCGCCGCCAGCTCCAGCGGGTCCCCCTGGGGCGCCACCTCGACGACATCCATGGCCACGACCGGGGCCAGCAGCCCCAGCTGGCGGACGGCCCGCAGCAGGTCCGCCGGGTTCATGCCCCCGGGCTCGGGGGTCCCGGTCCCGGGGGCGAAGCCGGGGTCGAGGACGTCGATGTCGACCGAGATGTAGAGCACATCCGGGCCGTCCAGAGCCTCCGCCAGGGAGCGGCGCAGCACCTCCTGGATGCCCACCGCCCAGACCTCGTCCATGAGATGCCAGCGCATCCCCTGCTCCGCCATCCAGGAGAAGACCGCCTGGCCGGGCCAGTAGCCCCGCAGCCCGATCTGGACGAAGTTGCGGCCGGGCACCGCCCCCGACTCCACCAGCCGCCGCATCGGCGTCCCATGGGAGAGCGGGTTGCCGTAGCTGTCGGGCGCGGTGTCGGCGTGGGCGTCGAAGTGCACGATCCCCAACCGGCCAGGGCCCACCGCCTGAGCGACCGCAGTCGCCGAGGGCAGGGTGATGGAGTGGTCGCCGCCGATCACGATCGGGACGATCCCCCGGGAGACCACCTCGAAGACCCGCTCCCGGATCGCTCGGTGGGACTCCTCCACCAGCCCCGGGGGGCAGACGGCGTCGCCGTAGTCGACCAGCGTCAGCTCCTGCAGCGGCGCCACCTCTAGGTCCAGGTGCCAGTCCGGAGGCTGGCAGTTGGCGACCCGCACCGCCCGGGGGCCGAAGCGCGCCCCGGGGCGGTAGCTGGTGGAGCCGTCCCAGGGCGCTCCCAGGACCGCCACCTGGGGACGCCAGCGGTCCAGCTCTTCGGGCTCGGTCAGCAGCGGCTGCTGGGCGAAGGTGGCGGGTCCCAAGAAGGAGGGGCCGGCCAGCTGGCGGCGCAGGCCCGGGGCCACCTCCGGCCGGGGCTGCGCCTCCGCCTCGCTCAAGCCCCGCTCCCCGTGCTGGCTGCCATCCGGGCGCCCATTATGGTGGCCGGCCCGGGCGCTCAGCCGCCCGGGGGCGCGACCTCGGCCAAGCGTTCCACCCGCACCCGGCCCTCCAGGCCGAGGTAGACGGTCATGATCCGCTCCAGCAGCTGCTCGAAGGCAGCGGGGTCCCAGCCCTCCACCAGCTCGCGCATCCGCTCCCGGTGGCGGCGGGCGATGGTGGCGACCACCTCCCAGCCCCGCGCCGTCAGGGTGAGCAGGATCCGGCGCCGGTCGCTGGGCAGCGGCGAGCGCCGGACCAGCCCCGCCTCCACCAAAGAGCGGCTCAGGACCGAGATGTGGGCCCGGCTGGAGGCCAGCTGCTCCACCAGCTCCTGCTCGCTGACCCCCTGGGCGCCGCCCGCGCCTAGCACCAGCACCGCGTGGTAGCCGAGCGGGGTGAGCCCGGCCTCGGCGGCGGCGGAGTCGAGCATGGTCAGGGCGCGGCGAAAGACGTAGCGCAGCTGGCTGCGGAAGGCGAGCTGCTCCAGGAGCTCCTGATCCACCCCCGGAGGCGGGGTGAGCGGCGGCTCGGGGGCCAGCACCGGGCTAGCTGGTGATCACGACCGGGGTGCCGATCGGGGTCCAGGAGTAGGCCCACTGCATCACCGCTCCCGGGGTGTGGACGCAACCGTGGCTGGCCGCGTCCAGGTTGTTCTGGCTGCCCGGGCCGAAGTCGGAGCCGGGCTCCCAGGGGGCGTCATGGATGAAGTAGCCGCCCTGATCGAACTCCATCACCCAGGTGGTCCAGCTGTCCGGGTACCAGAAGGGGGAGCTGGGCGGCCAGGGGGAGATCATCTCGAAGGGGCTCGTCTTATAGAAGATCGAGAAGGTCCCGGCCGGGGTGGGCAGCTGGGGGCGCCCGGTCGTGACCGGGGTCCCCTGGACGGCGCAGCCGTTGTCGTAGAACACCATCTCCTGCAGGGAGAGCGAGATGTAGATCGACTTACCCGAGATCGAGGTGTGGCCGCAGTTGTCGGTGGCCAGCTCCGCCTGCGCCTGGCCCTGCAGGGTCTGCAGGGTCGACTGCACCGGGCCGAGCTGGGCCGCGGTCTGGGCGGCCAGCAGGCTGGCGTGGGCCGAGTGGTACTGGGCGAGGTAGCTCTGGGAGTTGGGGGTTTGCTCCGCCGCCGCCTGGTCGACCAGATCCATCACCTGCTGGTCGAGCCCGGCCACCTCGTCGTTGAGCCCGATCTCGGCCCGCAGCGGCGCCAGGGCCGCCGACAGCGCCGCGCTCTGGGCGGTCCCGGACTGCCCGGCGGCCAGTGCCGCCGACAGGGCGGCCGCCAGCTGCGGCACCCCGAGCTGGGAGAGGCCATCACCCAGGGCGATCCGGTCCAGCGAGTTGGCCTCGCCGATCAGGCCGTCCGGGCCACTGGCCACCGCCACCGCCGCGGCCGCCCGGGTCTGGGCGCTCTTGACCTGCGACTGGGCCTGGCTGAGGTCGGTCTCCCAGACCGCCGCCAGGCTGTCCAGCCGCCCGGGGGTCACCGCCCGGGACAGCTGCTGGGCCCAGGAGGAGTCCCGCATCTGCGCCGCGTGGTCCATCCAGGCACTGTCGCCCTGGACCAGCTTCTGGTAGTCGGAGAGGTAGCCGCGCGCGGTGCGGCGCCCCAGTGCCAGTGCCCGCGAGTAGTCCTGGCTCGCCAGCTGGCGCAGCCGGCTGAGCGTCCGCTGCTGGGACTGGAACCAGAAGTTCGGCAGCCACCACTGCTTGAGGTCCACCCTCGCCAAAGAGCGGCGCAGCGCGCCGACGCTCGCCTGGCTCACCCCCTGCTGCTGGTCGCGGGTCCAGGTCCGGCTGAGCGCGCTGCCCTCCCGGTCGAGGTGATTGGCGGTGACGTAGGCGAGGGGCAGGTCCACCGCCACCGCGACCGCCACCAGCACCAGCAAGCCGATCAGCAGGTTGCGCGGGCGGGGGTGGGGGAACCGGCCCCGTCCGGCCGTGCTTCGCTCGGCCCCCTGGGGAGAGTCGGGGTGCGCCTCGGCATCCATGCAGGGGCAATTGTCGCCGAATTGGGCGGGCCTGCGGCCCCCGAAAGGGCACCTGGGCGGCTGTCCGGCCCGCCACGCGGAACGGCGGTCAGCTGCTGGCCGAGTAGCCCCGCAGCGTTTGCCCGAGCGCCTGCAGCTCCTGCGCGGAGCAGGGCGCCAGCAGCTCACGGCTCCAGCGATCCGTCTCCGCCTCCAGGTCCGCCCAGAGCGCCTGGCCTCGCTTACTCGCCTCCCCGTCCGCTGCCAGCAGTCCCCGCCCGCGCAGCGCCGCCTCCGCCTGGGCCACGTCGTCATCGCTCCAGCGGTACAGCCCCTGCGGCAGTCCCCGGTCCCCGCCGGGCTGGCGGGCGGTCAGCTCCAGCAGCTCGGGCGGTTTCAACTCCCGCGAACTGGCGGCCCGGTAGTGGGCCAGGGCGCGACCCTCGCGCACCGCCATGGCCGCCTGGAGGAAGTCGCGGTGGGCGTCCTTTGTCGCTGGCTGGCCTACCCAGGCCTGGGGCAGTCCCCCACCTCCGCCGGCTGAGCGGCTGAGGCGCCAGAGCTCGGGACCAGGCTCCTCCGGGCGCAGCCGGCGCAGTGCCCGACTCCCGGCGTCCAAGGCCAGGTCCAGGTACTCCTGGGGTCCGAGCGCCAGGCAACGCTCGCGCATCCGCTCCACCAGACCCCCGGGCAGCACGAAGAGCGCGTCCGACCACTCACTCGCCGGGAGCATCCCGGCCCGGCTCAGGATGTAGTGCGGGAACCCGGTCGAGCCGCGTTGCTCGTGGAGCTCCAGCAGCTCGGGCTCACGGCGATCTACCAGCCATAGGGTGTGGCAGGTCCACTCAAGCGAGCGAAGCAGCTGCTCGAGGAGGGGATCCCGCCCGGCGTCCGGGGCCACCGCGGGCTCAGACGGCGTCCGAGACCGAGGACATGAAGAAGTTCTCGACCCGTATTGGCGGCGCCGCCAGGAACACCTCGTCGCCCGCCTCCCGGGAGAGGGCCAGCTCGGTGCGCCCGATCTCGACGGTGCGGTGCAGCACCCCGACCGGGCTCTCGTTGAAGCGGAAGTTGTTGACCGCCCCCACCACCTCTCCCTTCTCGATGAGGAAGACGCCGTCGCGGGTGAGCCCGGTGAGCAGGAGCGTGGACTCGTCCACGTCGCGGATGTACCAGAGCGAGGTAAGCAGCAGGGCCCGCTCGGTCGAGCGGATCATCTCCTCCAGCGACGCCTCCCCCCCGCGCATGCGGAGGTTGTCGCAGTCGGGGCGGACCGGGTGCCGGTGGTCCCGGGCCCAGCGACGCGGGCAGATCAGTTCCTGCTGCACGCCATGGTCCACCCAGGTGGTTGGCCGGACCGCGAGCCCGTTGTCGAACACCGAGCTGTACTCGCTGGACCCGAGGCTGCGCACGAAACCCGGCACCGCCATCTCCGGGTCGGCAGGGTCCGACTCCAGGGTCACCTGCTCCGCGTACATGTGCTCCCCGACCCGCGTGCCCGCTGGGGTGGCGAACACGGTGCGGCCCTCGTCCGCGCCCCGGGCGTGCATCTCCCAGATGAGACGGAGCAGGAAGTCAGACGTGGCCGAGGGCTCCAGCAGCACCTGGTAGTGGCCGGCGGGCAGCGCGACCTGGCGCTGGCTCCAGCCCAGGCGCTCCTCCAAGCTCTGGTACAGGGCGAGCGGGTCCAGTTGCCCGAGGCTGGAGGCGGTGCCGCCCGCCCAGACGCTCTGCTTGAGGTCCTTGGTCTTGAGCGTCAAGGTGAAGGAGGCGGCCCGCCGCCAGCCCTCGAGCCGCACCCCGGCCGCGGTGCCCAGCAGTTGCCGGGTGGCGGTGGCCTGGGCGTAGCCGAAGCAGCGCAGCTCGCGGCTGCGGCTGCGCTCCAGCAGCTCCCCGACCGGGCCGAGCAAGAGGTCGAGGTCCTCAGGCCCCACCGGTCCGCCGACTTGCTCCTGGGGCTGGGCCGCCTCCGCGGACTCGAGCAGGGGCAGGGCGTCGGGCGCCTTGGGGCTCTGGCGGGCGCGCTCGCGGGCGGCCTGCGCCAGGGCGACCACCTGCTCCGCTTGGGTGATGTCCGCCGACTGCGCACCGACCTGGTCCTGCTCCACCGCCACCACCCCGGCCGAGCTGGAGTCCTCCCGGCCGTTGGTGGTCACGGTGTTATTGGCGAGCCGGAAGTTGACCCGCGAGAAGTCCTCGGCCAGCACCACTTTGGCACCGCCGCGGCCTAGGCCGGCCTCGACCGCCTCCTCCAGCCTCACTGCTGGCCCTCCTTGCGGGCGTTGAGCACGTTGATCTGGCGGAACAGCCCCGGCGGGCAGCCGTGGGAGACCGGCGCCACCTGACCCGGCTCGCCCTTGCCGCAGTTGAAGGCACCCATCAGCTCCCAGCTCGAGGGGCCGCCGAGCGCCTCCAGCCGCCCCCAGAAGTCCGGGGTCCGGGACTGGTAGGCGACGTCCCGCACCTGCCCCT
>JBOHUK010000172.1:0-1383 GCA_050734395.1 Candidatus Dormibacteria bacterium | reverse complement strand
CGTCGGCGACCACGACCACGTGCGCTCGACGGTGGAGCGTCTCGGCCAGCTGCGGCTGTGGCGGGTGGCGATGCGCCCCGGGCGGCCCCTGGCGTTCGGCTCCCTGGGAGAGGCGGCGTTCCTGGGCCTGCCCGGCAACCCGGTCTCGGCGACGATCACCTTCCTGCTCTTCGGCATCCCCTGCCTGCTGGCGCTGCAGGGGGCGGAGCGCTGCGAGCCCCAGGTCACCGTCGCCGAGCTGCTCGAGGATGTGGGCAAGCCCGAGGGCCTGGAGACCTTTCACCGCGCCGTGCTCCAGCTGCGGCCGGGGCGGCTCCCCGGGGTGAGCGTGGCCGGCAACCAGAGCAGCGGCGCCACCCTCTCGCTGGCGCGGGCGGACGTGCTGCTGGCGCTGCCCGCCACCGGAGAGCTGGTGGCGCGGGGATCGCTGGTCGAGGTGATCCCCCTCTGAGCCGAGGCGCTCAGGAGTCCAGGTCCAGCTCCGTGCCCGCCCCCCCGGCTTCGTCCACCGCTTTGATGGCGCCCTCCAGTACCCGCAGCCGGCCCTCGCGCGACTGACCGGCGGCGGCGCGCCCCGCGAGGTATGCCGCCAAGGGCGCGTAGGGTCGGGAGCCCGTCGTGTGGGCGGCCTGGGCCGCCAGGTCCAGCACCAGCTTCGCCTCCTCGCGGCGCAGCACCGCGTCCGAGGCCCCGAGCCCCTTGAGATAGCGATCGAACCACTCGTTCAAGGTTTGCCTCCATGCGCCCCGGGGGCGCGCTCCCAGGCGGCCGCCTGGAGCAGTTCCCCCGGGGTGTTGCAGTTGTGGAAGGAGCGTCCCTCTGGATCCCAGGGCCGCCAGGTCTCCTCCGGCACCGTCAGCGGCTCCAGCACCCGCAGCAGGTCGCGCAGCGCGAGCCCCCGCCCATCAGGGCTTGCCCCGTCCGCCATCTCCAGCAGCAACCGTGCCGCCCAGGGCCGGTAGGCGGCGAAGAGCGGTTCCAGCCGGCCCCGGTGCAGCGGCACCACCGCCGCCCGCTCGCGGTGCGACTGGGCCAGGCCGATCAGCCCCCGGGCAAGCTCCGGGCCGGCGAACGGCAGGTCGGCCGCCACCGCCAGCACCAGCTCGGCCTCGGCCGCCAGCAGCCCCGCTACCAGCCCGGCGGCCGGACCCTGGAACCGGTCGTCGTCGGCCACCCGGGGCCAGCCGGTGCCGTAGTCGCTCGGGCCGGCGAGCAGCGGGGGGCCGGGGATGAACCGCAGGCGCTCCCCGACCCGGTGGATCAGTGGCTCGCCACCGGGTCCCGGGAACTCGATCGCCGGCTTGTCCCGGCCCATGCGCTGGCTGCTGCCCCCGGCCAGGATCAGAAGCCGCACCTGGGCCGGCTGTACTCGAGCCGAGGGCG
>JBOHUK010000171.1:0-5622 GCA_050734395.1 Candidatus Dormibacteria bacterium | reverse complement strand
TGGATCAGTGGCTCGCCACCGGGTCCCGGGAACTCGATCGCCGGCTTGTCCCGGCCCATGCGCTGGCTGCTGCCCCCGGCCAGGATCAGAAGCCGCACCTGGGCCGGCTGTACTCGAGCCGAGGGCGCCCCGGCCATCAGGGAGCGGCCTCGGCCGACGATCGCTCCCCGAGCCGCACCCGCTTGGGGTGGGTGTAGACGTTGCACCGGCCCTCCCGCAGGAACCCGACCAAAGTGACCCCGGTCGCGTCCGCGGCCTGGACCGCCAGCGACGATGGCGCCGAGATCGAGGCCAGCAGTCCGATCCCGGCGGCGGCCGCCTTCTGCACGATCTCGAAACCGGCCCGGCCGCTGACCACCAGGCAGTGGTCCCGCAGCGGCAGCCGCTCCCGCAGCAGGGAGCTGCCCACCAGCTTGTCGACGGCGTTGTGGCGGCCCACGTCCTCGGCCACCTCCAGCTCCTCGTCGTCCGCTCCCAGCAGCCCGGCCGCGTGCAACCCCCCGGTCGCGTGGAAGGTGCGCTGCGCCTCCAGCAGGCGCTGGGGCAGTCCCAGCAAGGTCTCCAGCGACCAGCTGCGCTCACCCGAGACCCGGGGTTGGACCGCCTGGAGCGCCTCCAGGGTGGCCTTGCCGCAGATGCCGCAGGCGCTGGAGGAGGGCAGCGCCCGCTGCCAGCCCAGGGCGCCCTCGGGCAGGGGCTGGCGCAGTTGGACGTCGACCAGGTTCTCGGCCTCCGGCTCCAGCCGCACCGGCAGCGGCAGGGAGTCGGGGTCCGCCTGGCCGCTGGGGGCGAGGCGCACCTCGCTGACGTCGCTAAGACGCTTGATCAGGCCCTCGGCGTGCAAGAGCCCGAGCGTCAGCAGGACATCCTGGCCGGGGGTGCGGAGCAGGATGGCCAGGGGATCGCCGTTGACCAGCAGCTGCAGGGCCTGCTCGCGCGCCACCCAGTCCTGCCCCGCCTGCTGCTCGCCGGGCCGCACCCGGGTCACGGCCACCGACTCCTGCGCCGACCGCCCCGGCAGAGGAAAGCCGATCACCACTCGATCGTACTGCGACTTCGCGGGCCGGGCCGCTGGCTAGGCGTCCTCGTCGTGGGGGCAGCTGCCCACCGGCTCGCCGTGGTGGCAGCCGCACTGGTCCACCGTCCGCTCCAGGAGCAGGTCCCCGTCGGGGAAGTTCAGGCGAGGCCCGGGGGCGGGGTCCGACGGGCCCAGGCGGCGGACCTGCTCCACATAGCAGACGCGTCCGGCGCAGGCGGTCGCCGCCAGCATGTTGGGGTTGCCGGCCCGGACCAGGCGCTCGGCCAGCTCCGCAGTGGGGGCCTGGTCGATCCGGCGGTGTCCGACCGACGTGAAGTACGAGCCCTGGGAGAGGTCCATGGGAGTGCCCGCCTCACCTTGGACCGCCAGCGCCACCGCCTGCGCCATCGCTCCCACCCCCAGTTTCACCAGCCGCTTGGTGAGGGTGCCGGCGGTGTCGCCGGGATCGATCTCGGTGCGCAGCTGCAGCAAGAGCGGGCCGGCGTCGATGTCCCGGGCCAGGCGCTGGAAGCTGATCCCGGTCTCCCGCTCGCCCTTGACGATCGCCCAGTACACCGGCTCCGGTCCCCGGTAGCGGGGCAGCAAGGAGGGGTGGACGTTGATCCAGCCCAGCTCGGGGATGGCCAGCGCGCGCTCGTGCAGGATCTGGTCGAAGCTGGCCACCACCATCAGGTCGGCCCGCAGCCGGCGCAGCGCCGCCAGCGAGTCGTAGTCGTTGACGCGGGCCAGGCGCAGCAGCGGCACCCGCAGGTGGTCCGCCACCTGGCTGAGGGCGTTACGGCCGGCGATGGCGGGATTCGCCCCCAGGCTGGTGGCCAGCCCCACCAACCGGATGGGGCAGCGCAGCAGAGCCAGCAGCAGGGCCAGGCTGTAGTCGGAGGGAAAGCCCACGAAGCTGACCCGCGGCGCGTCCGGCGCCGGCCCCGCCACCACCCCGGACGGGACCTCTGGCAACTCCAAATCGGGGACCATCCGAAACACGCGGCGGTTCCAGAGCCAAGCCTCCACCTCCTCCAGCCAGGGGCTGCTTGTCTGGGCGGGGCTGGTCCGAGAGCGCGTTTGCACCACTCGCCATGCTAGTCATCCGTGATTGCGCCGAGATGGCAAGCGTCACCGATTCGTTGATTCGGCGCCACGGGGGCGCAAGTTCCCGGTGTCACACTGCCGATCGGATGGCTGATGCATCGGTGGGCGTGCCCGAGAGCCAGACCCTAAGCCAGGGGGTCACGGACCTCCGCCAGGCCTGGATCCAACTTGCGCGCGAACTCGCCCCGCGGGTCCCCGAGCTGCCCTCGGTGATCGAGCAGCAGCTCGGTGACCTCCATCGGGCGGATCTCACCGAGGAGCATCTGATCCACCTGGCCGAGGCGGTGGTGCGGCGGGTCGAGAACGCCGGCTATCCGGCTGACGCCTCGGCCCTCTTCCGGCGCATGGGGCGGGCGATGTACGAGCTGCTGCTGCTGCTGGCAACCGAGGCCGAGCTCCTGGAGATGCAAGTGCCGGTCCGCGCACGGCCGGCTGCCGGCTCGTCAGGGGCGCTGCCGGCGTCGGCGCCGGTGGTTCGACATCAGCTCAGCCCCGCTCCCCCCACCGAACCGCCCGCAGCCGAGGAGGAGCTCGAGATCGCGGCGGCCACGCCAGAGGGAATCGATTTCCCCGGTGAGGCTTCGGCCGACGAGCCCCCGGCGACGGTTCTGCCCATCTCGGCCCTGCCGGGGACACCGCCTCCGGAGACGGTTCCTCCATCGCCCGTCACGGGCCCGCCGGTGGCCGCCGACCAACCTCGGGATCCGTTGCGCCCACCGGCGCGGCCCAGCACGCCCGTGCTCACCGTGGTCCCGCCAGCGCCGGGGCCGCCCGCCGAGGCTCCCGCCCCGGCGCTGCCGGGTGCCCCTCCGCTCCCGGTCCCCGCCGCCTCCTTCCGCCGCCCGCCCGACCAGGCGCTCCCCCAGAAGCCGCCGCCGCCTCCCCAGGCAGTCCCGGCCGGGCCTGCTCCGGCACCTCCTCGGGTGGCCGAGGTGGTCCCACTGCCCCGGCCGCGGCCCGCGCCCGTAGCCCCGGCACCGGCGCCCCGGCCCGCGGCTCCAAAGCCAGAGGTTCCGGCGTCGGCGGCCCAGGCTCCGGCTCCGCCTTCCCCGCCAACCCCGGCCCCGGCTGCCCAAGCGGCGGAGCTACGCCCGCCAGCCGATCCCCCGGCGAGGGCCGTCCCTGAGCCGCCAGTGGCAGCGCCGCCTCCCCTGGAGCGGGGTGCCGCCTCCCTGTGGGGTTTCGACCCGGAGAGCCCCACCGAAGCCCCCGAGGAGCTGGCGGCCGCGCCCGTCGAGGTAGTTGCTGAGCCCGAGCCGCCACCGCCGCCCGAACCGCCGCCCGCCCCCGCTGAGCTTCCTCAGCCCACCCCGGCCCCCGCGCCCGCCGCCGCCGCTGCTCCCCCCGCCGCGGCGGTGACCCCGCAGGCGGCCCGCAACGGCAGTTCCACCGTCGAGCGGCAATCGGGCTGGACGGTGCGCCTCTCCCCACGCACCACGAGCGAGCGCGACAAGCGCCTCCAGGCGCGGGAGGGGCAGCTACCCGAGCTGCTACGCGAGATCAGCGAGGCGGCGGAGGAGCAGCGTCGGGGGGCGGCGGCGAAGGGCACGGCCCACCGGCTGCTGGGGGCGGCCCGTCGCCAGCTGCCGGAGGGAGACGGCCGCTCCACGCTGGCCCGAGCCCGGGAGCGGCTGCAGACGGAGGACCTGGAGCAGGCGGCGGTCCTGGCGCTGATGGTCTCCGAGGCCTTTCCCGGCGAGGAATCGGCGGCTCTGGCCTGCGAGGTGGGCGAGTTGGCCGAGCTGGCGAATGAGGCTCCCCTGGCGGTGCTCTGCTACACCTCGGCGGTGCTCGCCGACCCCCCCTGCGACGCCGCTTGCTGGAAGCTCTGCAACCTGGCGGTGGAACGGCGCGACCCGGTGCAGGGCCCGGTCTGGCTGGAGTTCATCGCCCGCCTTCTACGCGCGCGGGGGGCGGACGGGGATGCCATCAGCGTCTATCGGCAGCTGCTGCGCCTGGCGCCCCGGCGACGCGACATTCGCGACCTGCTGCGCACCTCGTCTTTGACTGGAGTCCTGCCTGACTGAGGCCGGGGCTCGGTCGATCCTTGACACGATATGTCGTGATATGTATGATCGCGCCATATCGTAAAGGTTTGCCGGGAGTGGGCAGATGCCAGAGACGAACAGGCGCGCGGCGGGCCTGAACGGATTGTCTCTGTTTCCGGTGGCCTGCCGGGCGCCAGGGGCGGGGCGTCGGCCCGGGCGGAAGCCGCTCGAGGCTCGGCAGCCCAGTTGACCAGCGAGGTGTCAGCTTCCGGCGCGGCGCCGGCGGGTGCCGCCGGAACCCTCCCCTATCCTGCGGCAGTGTCCAGCCCGCTCGGGATCGCGGCCGAGGGCCTGGTCAAGGCCTTCGGGCCAACCAGGGCGCTGAACCAGCTCAACCTCGAGGTGGCCCGCGGCAGCCTGGTGGCGCTGCTCGGGCCCAACGGCGCCGGCAAGACCACGGCGGTGCGCATCCTCACCACCCTCCTGCAGCCTGACTCCGGCCGCGCCAGCGTCGCCGGCTTCGACGTCGTCAAGCAGCCCGACCGGGTGCGGGCCGAGCTGGGTCTGGCCGGACAGTCCGCCTCGGTCGACGAGTACCTCACCGGGCGCGAGAACCTGGAGATGGTGGGCCGCCTGTACCACATCTCCTGGCGCGACGCCCGGGTGCGGGCCACCGAGCTGGTCCAGCAGTTCGAGCTGGCCGAGGCGCAGAACCGCATCGTCAAGACCTACTCCGGCGGGATGCGCCGCCGCCTGGACCTGGCGGCGGCGCTGGTGGTCCTGCCCCAGGTGCTCTTCCTCGACGAGCCCACGACCGGTCTCGACCCCCGCAGCCGGCGGGGCGTCTGGGAGCTGATCACCTCGCTGGTGGGGGAGGGGACGACCGTGCTGCTCACCACCCAGTACCTGGAGGAGGCAGACGCGCTGGCGAACCGGATCGCGGTCGTGGACCACGGCCAGGTCATCGCCGAGGGCACCGCCGACGAGCTCAAGCGCCAGGTGGGGGGAGAGCGCATCGAGGTCGAGCTCGGCTCCGGCGCCGATCTGGGCGCGGCGCGGGCGGCGCTGTCCACCTGCCTAGGCCCGGACCTGACCGTGGACGAGGGCCGGCGCAGGCTCTCCGGGCCGGCTCAGGACGGCACCCGGCAGCTGGCTCACTTGGTGCGCCAGTTCGACGAGGCGGATCTCGAGATCCGGGACCTGCAGCTACGCCAGCCCAGCCTGGACGACGTCTTCATGGCCCTCACCGGCCACCAGGCCGAGGTCGAGGCCGAGCCGAAGCGTCGGCGCTGGCGGCTGGTTGGAGGTCGGAAGTGAGCGCCGCCGCCTCGCCGGGGTCTGGCTGGGTGGGAACCCGCCCCCAGGCAATCAGCGGGCGTCCGCGGCTGCTCTGGGCCGTGCTCGACGCCTGGGTGCTGGCCCAGCGCAGCCTGCGCCAGACGCTGCGCGCTCCCTGGCTGGTGGTCTTCGTCGCCATCCAGCCGATCATGTTCGTGCTGCTCTTCCGCT
>JBOHUK010000170.1:0-1104 GCA_050734395.1 Candidatus Dormibacteria bacterium | reverse complement strand
GACCGGCCCAGCCCCCCGGAACGCCCCACCGTCTTCCCCAACGGCTTCACCCTGTCCCCCTACGCCGAGACCGGCTCCCCGGGCGCCCGCCCCACCTACCCCTCCCGCACCCTCTGGCACCCAGGAGAGGGATCGGCCTGAGGACTCACGCGGAGCCGATGGCCGCGAGCGTGGCGAGCAGGATGGTGATGCTGGCCACGGTGACATGGGCGGCGATGAGGGGGACGGGCGGCCGCCGCCCGGGCGCCGGCTCACCCCCGGGCGGGTCCGCGGCCGCCGCGGGGAGGAACACCAAGGTCATGCCCAGTCCGGCCACCGCGACCAGGAACCCGCAGGCGGCCCAGGCCAGGCCGGTGACGCCGGTGGCCAGGTAGCTGATCCAGACCAGCAGGCCGGTCAGGGCCAGCCCGAAGTGGGTGAAGTTGAGCACCGGCCCCCGGCCCGGTGGCGTACCGTGCCGCCTGGTGCGGCGGAGCCACCGGGCCATCATCGACACCCCCAGGCCGACGGTGAGCAGCCAGGCGGCCAGCGCCGCCAGACCGAGCGCGGACCGGCTGGGCAGGTGTGACGGCGGGGCCGCCGCCGCAGGCTGGCCCGGGGAGGTGACCGGATGGATCAGGCTGGCCACGTACGAGCTGTTGCGGGCGATGAGCTCGCGCTGGCGGACTTTCCCGCGGACCCCGGCCCCCGCGTCCCGTATCGCCCGGTTGACCGCCACGTTCACATCAAGCTGGGTGAGCCCCTGGCAGGCGGCCGGCATCGCGGTCACCACGACGTGACGGTGGATCGCCCCCAGCGCGAACTGGAAACATGAGGGCACCGAACCCTGCGTGACCGCGGGCTGGCTCGAGCAACCTGCGGCCAGCCCCGCCAGCACGGCCCCGGCCACCGCCAGCTTCGCGGCGCGATCGCGCAGCCGGGCCGATCGCCCCGTCCTGGTCGCTGCAGCCACCGGCGTCCCTCCGTGGCCAGCCTAGGGCGTCGCGGTGCCCCGCAGGTGCTCGATGTACCTGCTGCCGCCGCGCAGCACCACGTCCCTGGCCCCGGACCGGATCACCGGCGCCCACCAGCCGCCGTAGATCCGGTCGAACGCATACGGCCGCA
>JBOHUK010000169.1:0-6589 GCA_050734395.1 Candidatus Dormibacteria bacterium | reverse complement strand
CTGCCGCAGCAGCCCGTCCACGCCGCCGTCGAGTAGGGCGATTCCGGTCGGGAGCAGGGAGAGTGCCATCGGGGCGACTATAGCGCACCCCATGCGGGCGGTTGCGGGGGCCGTGTCAGAGAATTTTTCTAGGCCAGCGCGATCAGGTGGCTGGCCAGCAGCGCCCCCGACCCATAGACGGTGGCGTCCAGGGCGGGACCCTCGTGCCCCAGCAGCTCCAGCCCCGAGGCCCCCAGCAGGGTCACCCCCTCGTAGGCGAGGGAGATCCAGTTCCCCTTCACCCCCTTGACCCAGCCCTTGCCCTCCTTCTGGCGCCAGGCGTGGTCGGAGAGGCCACCCTGCTGCGCGCCGCGCAGGATGCCGTCCACCACCCCATCCCCGAGCGAGAAGCCCAGCCCCTTGAGGTGCAGCGCCATCTCAGGCGGCCCGGCTGCTGGGCCTGACCCCGCGGCGGCGGCGGGCCGGCGCCCCACCCGGCGCCGCCCGGCCCACCTTGCCGAAGTTGAGCTGAGCCCCGCGCACCCCGGTCTGGAAGCCGCCCGCCGGGGTGCCCACCCCGTAGGAGGGGGCGTACTGAAGCGGGTTCTGCAGCGGCGCGATCCCCGGCGAGCCGGGCACCCGCACCGAACTCGCCGAGAGGCCGGTCGACTGGGTGACATCGCGGAGCACCAGGTAGGCGCCCACGCTGAACACACCTCCGGCCAGGACGAACCAGATCAGCTCCGAGGTGATCGCCTTGGTCTGGCCGCCGCCAAAGGCCTCGGAGAAGTCCTGGGCGATGTTGGAGAACACCCCGCACTCGTTGTGCAGGTTGGCCACCACGAAGATGACGATGCCGAAGGCGACGGCGAAGCCCAGCGCCGCCAGCGCCCACTGGAACTGGGAGTGGACCCCGACCAGGCGGTACTCGTCGGAGACGAACAGGCTGGTGCCCCCGAAGGGGAGGGGGATGCCGAGGAAGCTGGTGGGGATCGAGATGTTGATCGGGCTGATCTTGCGGTGGTAGAGCGCCAGGCCGTACATCTGCGAGCCGTGGGCCTTGGCCTCGGACTGGAGCTTGTTGACCATGTTGGAGGTGGAGCCGATCACCTGGCCCAGCACGGTCACGGTCTGGAAGTTGATCGTCTCCACCAGCACGTCGGCCCCCGCTGCCGGGGTCGAATAGAGCTTGGTCCAGACCTTGGAGTAGCCGGCGGGCTGGAACTGATCTGAGGCCGCCGCGTACTGGCTCCCCGAGGGGTAGGTGCTGGCCATGCGGGAATCCTATGCCGTGGCCCGCTCCCGCAGATCGTCCACCTGCCGGCCCAGCCAGGGCAGCCCGGCCTCGCCGGCGAGCAGCGGCCCCAGCTCCGGGCGCACCCGCTGCACCGAGGCCAGGACGTAGAAGCCGCTCAGCTCGCGCAGCACCTCGGCGATCTCGCGCCGGAACAGGCCGAACTCAAACCGCTCCCGGACCGAGAGGGCCACCCAGATCGGCGCCCCGCTGGCGATCAGCTGCTCCAGGTCCGCCGCCCGGAAGCGGCCCAGGAGCCGGCTGACGGCATTGTCGAGGGTGCGCTGGTCGACCACCAACTGGGCCACCTAGCGGCCGATCGCGTAGACGTGGTGGCACTTGGGGCAGATCACCTGGGTGTCCTGGGGCCCCACCACCATCGCCGTTCCGCACCCCTCCTGGGTGCAGTAGACGGTCTCGGTGCCGTCGGCGGGCTCACCCCCGCCCTGGGCGGCGGCGCTGCGCTCGGCGCGGATGCCGCCAAAGGCATCCCCGATCCGGGGCATGACATCGTTGAGGGCGGTGCCCAGCATGTGATCCCGCTCCCGGCGCTGCTGGAGCTCGGCCATGCGGAGCTGGCGCTCCTCGTTGCGCTGCGCCTTCTCCTCCTCCCACTGCCGGTTGCGCTCCTCCCGCTCCATCGTCATCCGCTCCCGCTGCAGCTCGAAGGTCTGCCGCATCTCCAGTTCCTTGATCGTGAGGTTGACATCACCCGCAGCACCGCTCCAGGTCGGCGCGGGGTCGGTGGCCCGGAACAGTTCCCGCAGATCCTTGAGCTGGCTGAGGTTCGCGGCCAGGACATCCAGGGGCCGCTCCCGGGTGGGATTGGCGGTCGCCTGGCGCATGTCCTCGCGCATCCGGCCCAACTCCTCGCGCAGTTCCGCCTGGGTCTGCTCCCGGAGGCCCTGGGCGTCCTGGCGCGCCGCCTGGGCCTCCCCCAGCATCTGGTCCAGGAGCCGGTCGGTGAGGCCGGGAGTGCCATCGCCGCCCCCGGCCCGGGCCTTGCGGGCATCGTCCAGCTTGGTCAGCAACTCCTGACGGGCGGCCCGGGCCTCGGCGGTCTCCAGTTCGGCTTTGGCGGTGGAGGCCTCGGCGATGGCAGCCTCACGCTCCTGCTGGCGCTCCAAATCGTGCATCTGCATCTCCTCGAGCCGGCGGCGCTGAGCCTCGACCTGCATCTCCCGCATCTGGGTCAGGGCATCGCCGGGGCTACTCCCCTGGAGATTGACCTGGACCCCCATGCCCCGGACCCGATCCTGGCCGACCTGAAATGGGGAGCCTGGATCAGGCGGCACTTTCCATGCCCTTCAGCACCTGCTCCACCCCGGCGTCATCGTAGACAGGGGCCACCGAGCCCGGCGGCGGCGGCGAGAAGGGCTTGGTCCAGATGCCCCCGGGGTGGAGCCCCATGGTCCAGAGGGCCAGCTCGAACATGTCGTACACGAACTCGTTGAAGGTGCCCTTGAAGCGGGGCTCGGCCATCCGGTAGAGGTCATAGGCGAACCGGGCCTTCACCGGGAAGCTGACCTTGCTCTCGGGAATGGCGGAGGGCCTTGGGGCCCCGTAGTCCGAGTGGTCACGAGGGGTGCGAGGGAGTGGCGGATCCTGACCCGCCCCGGCACCTCCTCCGCCCCAGTCCTCTCTGCCGTCGGGCTCCCCGGCGGCCGACCCCTGCCCATCGGCCTCATCCGGGGACTCATCGCTACTGTCGGATTCCTGGCTACTGTAGCGGGCCTGGGGTGCCGCCCCCGCCCCCCCACTTCCCACCAAGTCCGGGATGACCACGCTGTAGGGGTCGGCGCAACTCTTGTGCTGGTGGTGCCCACGGTGCGCCCGCCAGCTGTCGTAGCTCGGTAGGAGTTTGCTGCAGCCACACTTGAACTGAAGTTGGTCCCTGGCGACCTCGGTGGGCATCGCCAGTCAGCATATCCGATCTCCCGGCCCCCGGCGGCCCTACGGTAGAGCTACTGCAGCCTGCCCCCCGGCTACGCCGGGGGGCAGAACGCGGATCTGCCCATCGGGTGCCCATCGGGATCACCCCTACCGTAGCCGGTGCTAGGGTTGGCCCATGGCGGCCTTCGACATCCAGATGGTGGCCCGGGAGTGCATCCGGGTGATCTCGGGCCATGTGGTCAGCGGCCTCTCCAAGGGGCTGCCGGAGAGCCAGAAGCCGCCGCCCCTGATCGGGCCCGCGCTGGCGGTCAACACCGGGGGCCGGCTGCGGGAGCCCTCGCTGGTCACCGCCCCGGCCGCCCACCCCGAGGACGGCTGCCCCGCCTGCGACCTCCACGCCTCGCTGGCCGACGCCCGAGGGCTGATGGACGGCCTGGCCGCCTCGGCGGCGGCCGACGGCACCCTGCCCCACCCCCAGTCGGGCACCCTGCCCCTGGTGGAGGTGACCCTGCGCCAGGCGGCCCGGCAGACCCAGGTGATCGCCAGCGCCCGTCCCGATCTCGCCGAGGACGCCCGGGCTCTGGAGGGGCGCATCCGCGGGGTGGCGGCCACGGTCCCGGTCGGGGGCGAGGCCCGGGCCGGGGATGCCCGGCGCCTGGCCGAGGAGGTCGGGGGCTGCTGGCAGGAGAGCTACCGCCTCATCACCGCCTACTGGACCCGGGCCCAGCCCCCCGAGGGGGAGCCGACCGCCTTCCGGGCGTGGTATGAACAGGCGCAGCGGTTCGGCTGGGATGCCGACACCGCCGCCAAGAGGTTGCAGGAGGCGCTGGGGAATGGCGACGGTTGACTTCTCGGCGGCGCAACTGGAGGCGCTGCGGGGCCAGCTCGACACCGAGGCCCACACCGTCAAGGTGGAGGATCGCAGCATCGGGGTGGCCGAGGCCCACGCCGGCGGCGTCCCCTGGACCGGGGATGGCGGCGCCGGGGCGCTGGACTTCATCTCCCAGACCCGGGGCAGCCCGGGGTTCGTGGTCGACCAGGCCCGAGCCCGCGAGGACACCCCCTGCCTCTGCTACGAGCTGCGGCGCCGGGAGGGCGGCACCTCGGAGCTGTGCTTCAAGCACGGGATCGTCGGAGCCCTGGACGAGCCCCAGAAGGATCTCTACTGCGAGGGCCGGGAGCTGCGCCCGCCGACGGCGGCCCAGCAGGCCCGCCTGCAGGACTTCCAGGACTCGGCCGAGGTGTGCAAGGTTGAGGTTGAGGAGTACCCCAAGGGTGAGGAGCTCGACCCCTTCCTCAGTTGCATGAGCCGGGAGCTGCGCGCCCGCAACCGCACCCTGGCCGGCACCGAGATGTCAGCAGTGCCCGCAGAAGGGCCAGGCTTTACGGCCCCCCAGGCTGCAGCTGAGGGGGCCACCCTCGCGGAGTCCGGGCCGCCCCCCGCTCCCAGCCCTCCACCAGGAGGCGCTGACCAAACCCCCCTCCAAGAGGCCGCTGGGGCGGCGGCGGCCTCCGTTCCCGACGATGACGAGCCCGCCCCGGACGACGGCGACGACGAGGCGGACGACGATGACGAGCCCGATCTGGGCAACGGCGACACCGACTAACCTGCCCCCCATGCGGCAGATGCAGGTCATCCTCCCCACCCGGACCGAGACCGCCTGGCTGGGGGCTGCCACCCTGGCGGTGGGGGTGCTGGGGGCCTCGCTCCGGCCCTGCCGGGATGCCTTCTGGGACGATGACGATGCCTCGCCCGAGTTCGTGGCCGCCGCTGAGCAGGCCACCGTGGACATCTACACCTCGGTCTCGACCTGGCAGCGCGCCCTGATGGTTGACACCCGTTTTCGTGCCCGGCGGCGGCCCAGTGCCCGGGAGCGCGCCGAGCTGCCCCCGGAACAGCTCCTGCTGGGCCTCTACACCGCCCCCCCGGCGACGATCACGATCTACGAGGAGAACCTGTACCAGAGCGACATGACGGTGGCCCAGGTGATCCGCCACGAGTTGCACCACCGCTGGGGCTACGACCACAAGGCCTACGAGATGCGGCAGAACTGCGCCGTGCTCCCCGGGGGAGGGCCGATCCAGCACGGCCGGCGGCGGCGGTGACCGCCGCCCAGGTCTCCGCCTGCGCCGTCTGCAGCCTCCACCGCAACTGCGCCGAGATGGCCGGGCTGATGGCCGGGCTGGCCCGCTGGGTGGATCGCCAGGGCTTCATCCCCGACGGCCTGGGGGGCACCATCGGGCTGGCTATGTCACACGCGCAACTGGCTTTGCTGGACTGCGACCGAAGCCTGCGCCAGCCCTACGCGAACCAGATCCGGCCCGCGATCGCCGAGACCCGCTCGGCGCTCACCCGCTTCCGCAGCATCGCCGGCCGCCGCTGCGGGCCGGAGCAGGTGGGGGAGCTGGCCAACCTGGCCTTCGTGGCCCAGGCGAATAGCTGGGACGCGGCAGCAGTGGTCTACCGGCGATGAGCCCGGACGCCGTGGCCGCCCGGCTCTGCCAGGCGGAGCTGGAGCTGGTCGCCCTGGGCTTCTCCCAGGAGCAGGCGGAGATGGCCATCCGCTATGCCACCCGCTCGGCCCAGTCCCTGGCCGGGCGCCTGCCCCCCGGGCAGCGGGATGCGGTCCTGCCCAGCCTGATCGAGGACGCCCTGCGGAACTCCCCCGCCTGGCTGGACGGCTGCGCCCGGGCCGCCCGCGAGCGGGAGTACCAGCGGGAGATGGGCCGGGCCGCCCGCGACGGCCAGTTCAAGCGGGCGATGCAGGGGTACGGGTCCGCCAAGCGGATCGACCGGGCCTGGCGGGAGGGGCAGCCCCAGGCCTTTGAGAACTGGGCCAAGGCCTTCCAGAAGCCCTAGGCCCCGACCAGCACCCCGTCGCGGATGAAGCCGTGCCAGGACTTGGGTTTGCCCGGGCGGCAGTAGATCGAGGGGCTGACCGTGATCCTGGGGGGCGTCCCGGTGACCTTCCACTGGGGTCCGAGCTCGCGGGAGTCCTGGCGGCTGCTGGGTTGATTCGAGAGCCACTCGTTGTCGTTGGGCAGCTCGACCCGGTAGGGCGGGCAGCCGTTGTCGGGCCAGAGGCCGTCCAGCCAGAAGGCCCGGATCATGCTGCCCACCGGCGCCCGCCAGTGGCCGATGCCGTGCACGAAGCGCCGGCCGCCTCCCTCGTACCACCAGAGCTCGTTGACCTGCCAGTGGTCGCTGGCGGGATCGGCGAAGGCGACCCCGCACTCACACCACCGGGGCCAGCGCAGGTCGTCATGGGGGAACCGGGCCTGGTGCAGCGAGACGGCCCGGTTGCCCTCGGCGTCCAGCGGGGTGCAGGCGGCGTCCTCCTCCACGATCACCTCGGCGTCGTGGTGGTGCTCGCCCGCGGTGACGCTGTGCTCAAAGCGCCGCAGCGCGATCTGGCAGCGGCC
>JBOHUK010000168.1:0-14405 GCA_050734395.1 Candidatus Dormibacteria bacterium | reverse complement strand
CTGGTGGCCCTGGCTGGGCGAATCCCTTGGATCCTGGGCGGCGACGCCGACCTCTCCGAGTCCACCAAGACGGCCATCCCCGGCGGCGGCGACTTCGACGGCCACACTGGCGTGGGACGCAACCTCCACTTTGGGGTGCGCGAGCATGCCATGGGCGCCGCCTGCAACGGCCTGGCGGCGCATGGCGGGCTCCGGCCCTACAGCGCCACCTTCTTCACCTTCTCCGACTACCAGCGGCCCTCGGTGCGGCTGTCGGCGCTCTCCCACCTCGGGGTGGTCTGGGTCTACACCCACGACAGCATCGGCCTGGGCGAGGACGGTCCCACCCACCAGCCGGTGGAGCATCTGGCGGCGCTGCGCGCCATCCCCGAGCTGGTGGTGATCCGCCCCGGCGATGCCAACGAGTCGAGCTGGGCCTGGGCGGTGGCGCTAGTGCGGGGACATGGTCCCACCGCCCTGGTCCTGTGCCGCCAGAACCTTCCGGTGCTGGCCGGGACCAAGGACCTGGCCCGCGAGGGGGTGGGACGGGGCGCCTATGTGCTGCTGGACGGGGAGGGGGAGAGTAGCGACTGCCTGCTGATCGGCACCGGCAGCGAGCTCTCGATCTGTGTCGACGCTCGCGGGCTCCTCGCCCAGCGCGGGGTCAAGGCGCGGGTGGTGAGCATGCCGTCGATGGAGCTCTTCGCCCAGCAGGACCAGGCCTACCGCGACTCGGTGCTGCCCCCGTCGGTGGCGGCCCGGGTGGCGGTGGAGGCGGGGGTGGACCAGCCCTGGTGGCGCTGGGTGGGGCTGGGTGGCGCCGTGGTCGGGGTGGACCGGTTTGGGGCCTCAGCCCCCTACCAGACCATCTACCAGCACCTCGGGCTGACCCCGGAGGCGGTGGCGGAGCGGGCTGAGAGCCTGCTCGTGGGGCGGTCGAGCGCCTGAGATCCGGCAGACAGGCCCCGGGGCGCGTCCCCGGTCCCGCGTGGGTAGAGTCTGGGCGTGCTCTTGAGTTCTGCGGGCCCTGACGGCGGGTTGGCCGCTGAGGTCGGCTGCCAGTGAGCCTGCTCGCTCCCTCGATCCTGGCCGCCGACTTCACCCGCCTGGGCGAGGAGGTGCAGGCCTGCCAAGCGGCGGGCGCCGACCGCATCCACGTGGACGTCATGGACAACCACTTCGTTCCCAACCTCACGATGGGGCCTCAGATGGTCGCGGCCTGCAAGCGCGCGACCTCGCTGTTCCTCGAGGCGCACCTGATGGTGGAGCGCCCCGACCAGATCATTCCCGACTTCGCCAGCGCGGGAGCGGACCTGATCACGGTCCATCTGGAGGCCTGCCCGCAGCTGCACCGCACCGTTGCCCTGGTGCGCCAGCTGGAGGTCGAGCCCGGGGTGGGGGTCAACCCCTCGACCCCGGTCGAGCTCCTCAAGGACATACTCCCCGAGATCCGGCTGGCGCTGGTGATGTCGGTCGATCCGGGCTTCGGCGGCCAAGACTTCCAGCCGCAAGCGCTGGGCCGGGTGCGCCGCCTGCGCCAGTTGATCACCGAGCTTGGCGTCGAGTGCGACATCGAGCTGGATGGGGGCATCGAGCCGGGCAACGCGCAGGAGGCGGTCGCCGCCGGGGCCAGCGTGCTGGTGGCGGGGACGGCGGTGTTCGGAGCCCCCGGCGGAGCCCAGGACGGGGTCCGCTGCTTGCTGGAGCGCATGGGACGGCCCGCCGTCCGAGCGCAGGCCGGCTGACCCCCGCAGATGCCCCAGAGCCAGCTCCCGGCGCCCGAGCACCCCGAACTGCCCCCCGAAGTGCGCCAGGCGTTCGTCGAGCTGGAGCGGAAGTGCGGCGTCTTCATCTTCCCCCAGCTGGAGCAGTTGGGCGCCCAGGAGGCGGTCCTCTCGTTACGTGAGGAGGCGGCGCGGCTGGCCGGGGCGGCGGCCGATGGCAGCCACGACCAACTGGTCCAGTCCTATCGCGAGCTGCTGGACCAAGCCCAGGCGGCGCTGCGGGGGGCGCGGGCCGCCGAGGTGGCGCAGTTGGGGACCAGCGCGGAGCGGGAGCGGGGCGAGGCGCGCCTGGCGGCGGCTCTCACTGCGGTCAAGGGGCGGCTGCCGGCGGGGCGCTTGACCCGTCTGGAGCAGCACCTCGGGCGCTTGGAGCAAGAGGAAGCGGACGGGGTCGAGGCCCAGTTGGCGGCGATCGGGCAGGCGGTCGAGGATTGGGAGCGGCTCAGCTCGGAGCGGCAGGCCCGGGAGGCGGAGCGGCTGCGCCGGCAGGCTCACCTACCCGTCCAGCCCCGCCAGCGGCAGACGGCGCGCAGCCGGCGGGCGCTCCGGGAGCAGGCGCTGGTGGTGGAGCTGGCGCGGTCCTTCAGCCCGGAGGCGCTGAACTCGCCGCCGGCCGAGGAGTAAGCGCTTTCGCCTCAGTGCCGGGAGACTTCCAACTCCAGGGCCTCGCCTTCCTCCTCCTCGATCGTCACCCAGTCGGGCTGACCCAGCAGCTTGCTGACCTCGACCATGATCCGCCCCTGGGCATCAAAGACCGCGTCCTGGACCCGGTCGATGCTGGGGCGGCTGGTGGCCACCACCTGGGCCAGGTCGGGATCGGCCTGGGCCACCTCCGCCTGACGGAGCCGCTCGGCGAGGCTGGGCGGCACCACCCGGCGCTCGCGGATGCGAGCGTCCTCGAGATCGGCGAGGACCCGGTCGAGGTGCTCGAGGTGGGAGCGGTACTTGCGCAGGATTCGGGTGCGGGAGAAGCCGTCGTGCTGGCGGTGGAGAATTTCGCGGCGCGTCTTGCGGAAGCGGTTGTCTCGCTCTGAGGTCATCATTGGTTGAGGTCCGTTGTGGGGGCCGAAGCCCGTGGCATTAGACGGTCTCGGGGTTCCTGACCCCGGACTTTCCGGGTAGCTGAAACGGCGGCGCGCACAGCCTGGTTACCCGGTGCTCCCCGCCACCCGGCAGCGCGGCGAACTGAGGCTGCGCTCCCTCGATTATAGCCCGCATTCAGGGCTTTTGAAACAAGAGTTTCATCCGCCCAGGGCGCCCCGACGAGGCGAAAAAACGCCGCTCTAACTGCGCAGGCGTACCCGACCGGAACCCCGGGCCCGGCGCCGCCTGCCGGTGGGCAGCGATTCCCGGCCGGGGAGCGGCAACCCGCGCTTTGGCACCGGCGATGACTGGAGGAGGGAGGTGGTGGTCTCCCCGTGGACTTGGAGCCGGTCCTGCAGCTCCTCCAGCGCCGCCATCGACGCCACCTGGACCCGGAGCAGCAGGGAGTCTTCGCCGGTCACCCGGTGGGCCTCGACCACCTCGGGCAGGGTGCTCATCAGCTGGGCCAGCTGAGGCAGCTGGCCCGGGACCGGGCGGACCCTGATGAAGGCGGCCAGCGGCAGCCCAAGGGCGGCGGGATCGATCACCGTCTCGTAGCCGGTGATGACGCGCAAGAGCTCCAGCCGCTCCACCCGCTCCCGCACCGGCGGCGGCGACATGCCGACCCGCCGACCCAGTTCCGCGATCGAGATCCGCGGCTCCGCCTGCAGGTGCCGGAGCAGCTCGATGTCGGTGGCATCGAGCCTGGCGTCCAACTCGGGTGAGTTTTGCTGGATTTTGGGCATGGTTCTTAAGGGACTCTAGAGCTTTGGGCTTGGATCTGATGCAGTTGAGTCGATCTTGAGCTGGGATCCTGCGGCGTGGAGGTCATCGTCACGAGGCAAGCTCGCCGGTTCGCCGCCGGGACGGGGCCCGGCGGCTGCTGCGCAGCTCGCCTTCGTGGGCAGCGCCATCTTCCACTACCTAGGCCCGGCGCTGGCGGCGCCACTCTGCGCCCCCGTCGCGGTGCCGGGGTTGGCCCGGCTGGGGATTGTTGGGCCCGGCCTTGACCTGATCGCCAGACGTGCCCTCGGGCGGGAGGGTGTCAGGCTCCTGGCGCTCGGAACGGCGCCCGCCCGGATGAACGGCCACTGCTGACGGGCCGCCGCCGGCTGCCGCTGCCGGGCCTCGGAGGGCGCCGTAACGCTTTACGGACGGCACCATCCCATCCTGGCCTGATGTCGAGCGCGCAGCGGCCCACTCCGCGGCCCGACCGGCCTGGGACGGAGGGAGGTTGGGCCGCGCGTCTGGCCCTGGGCCTGGGAGCTGCCGAGGTGGCCCTCGGGGTGCTGGCCACCTACCTGATCTGGGTCTCGCTGAACCGGACCAGCGCCCTCTGGGTGCTGCCCTGGCTGGGGGCGGCTCCGGTCGGGGCCATCACCGCCGGCCGCCGGCCGCGGCACCCGGTGGGCTGGTTGCTGCTCGCCATCGGCGGCGGGGGCACGCTCAGCCAGATGGGCTTCGCCTACCACCCGAGCCCGGCCCCGACCGTGCTCCAAGCCCTGCTGGTGGACGGGGCGGTGGCGCTCTTCTTCTTCTCGCTCCTGCTCTGCGGCCTGCTGCTGGCAGTCTTCCCCAGCGGCGAGCTGGGCTGGCGGCGGCGACTGCTGGGCCCGGCGCTGACCGGGCTCGTCCTGGCGATGGCCTGCCAGGCGGTCGCGCCCATGACCGGCGGCGACGTGGCCATGGTCAATCCCCTCAAGCTCCCGACCCTGGGCGCAGTCACGGCGGCCGGGGTCGCCAGCGTCGCGACCGAGCTGGCCCTGGTGGCGCTGGGGGCCGTGCTCCTGCTGGCGGTGGTCGACCTAGGCCGCCGCGCCTGGGGCTCCCGGGGAGTTCAGCGCCAGCAGCTCAAGTGGCTCGCCTACAGCAGCCTGCTGCTGGTCTTCGCCCTCCTGCCCCTGCCGATCTCGGCCGCCTGGGCGCCGGTGGGGCTGGCCGTGGCCACCAATGCGATCTTTCTCAGCATCGGCCTGGCGGTGGTGCGCTATCACCTCTACGACATAGATCGGGTGGCGTCGCGGGCGGTCACCTACCTCGTGGTCCTGGGCCTGTTGGGGGCGGTCTACCTGGGCCTGGTGCTGCTGCTGGGCCAGGTGCTGCCGCTGCGGGGCAGCGTCAGCGTGGTCCTGGCGGTGCTGGGGGCGGCGGCGCTGCTGGCACCGCTGCGGCGGCGGGTGCGGGAGGTGGTGGACCGCCGCTTCAACCGCTCGCGCTACGACGCCCAGGCGGTGGTGCGCGCCTTCGCCGCCCGGGTGGGGGACCCGGTCGCCGTGGAGCGGGTCACCGGCGACCTGCTGGCGGCGGTGCAGGGCACGGTGGCGCCCGCCCATGCCGGCCTCTGGGTGCGCCCCTGGTGAACGCGCCCACCCGCTCGCCCGCCCGGGGCGACCGGCACCTCTCACTCCTGGCCGTGGGGCTGGCGACGCTGGAGGTGGCGACCGCCGCCTACGCCTTCTACCTGATCTGGCACAACTACGGGCTGGGGCTGGCGGTCTGGGAGCTAGCCTGGCTGGGGGCGGCGCCGGTCGGGGGCATGACGGCCGCGCTGCGCCCCCGGCACCCGGTGGGCTGGCTGCTGCTGGCGATCGGCGCCAGCGGCTCGCTCAGCCAGTTCGCCTACACCTACAACCCCGGGCGGCACCCGAGCGTGCCCGCGGCCCTGCTGGCGAACTCAGGGACCCCGCTGTTGGAGCTGGCCGTGGTCCTGATCGCGGTGCTGATGGTCGTCTTCCCGGGCGGGCGGCTGGACCTGATGCGGCGCCACCTCCGCCTCGGCGCGCTGGCCGCCTTCGCGATCATCGTCTCGATGCTGGCGACGCTCACCAGTCCCACCATCTCCAGTGACCTGGGCAACCCGCCCAACCCCCTGGCACTTCCCCGGGTCGGCCCCTTGAGCGCCGCGGCGATGGTGGGGGTGAGCAACGCGGCCACAGCGGTGGCCGTGGGCTTCGTCCTGCTGGTGGCCGCCAATCTCGCGCTGCGCTGCCGCCGCGCCCAGGGGGTGCAGCGCCAGCAGCTGAAGTGGCTCGCCTTCACCAGCCTGACCATGGGGCCGGCGGTGGCCGTCAGCAGCACCACCTCCGCCTGGTGGACTCCGCTGGCGCTGATCGTCTCCGCCAACGCCATCTGCCTCAGCGTAGGCCTGGCCATCGTCCGCTACCACCTCTTCGACGTCGACCGCGTCATCTCCCGCACCGTCGCCTACCTGTTGGTGCTCTCGGCGCTGGCCGGGGTCTACACGGGCTCGGTCCTGCTCTTCAGCGATGTGCTGCCGCTGCGGGGCAGCCTCGGCGTCGCCCTGGCAGCGCTGGTGGCGGTGGCCCTGCTGGCGCCGCTGCAGCGCCGGGTCCGGGACCTGGTGGACCGGCGCTTCGATCGTGCCCGCTACGACGCCCAGGCGGTGGTGCGGGCCTTCTCCTCCCGGATGAGCGAGGAGATGGACCGCGGCCGGGTCAGTCAGGACCTGCTGGTGGCGGTGCAGCGCACCGTGGCCCCGGCGCACGCCGGGCTCTGGCTGCCTTCGGCGCCCCGGGGCCGGGTCTAGGCAGCTTCCCTGCCGGCGCCGGGGCGGAGCCGGAAGACCTCGCGCAGGGCGGATCGGGCCGCCAGCTCCCCGCAGCGGCCGTGCACTCCCGGACCGGGAGTGGTGGAGGCGGAGCACAGGTAGAGCCCGGGCAGCGGGGTGCGGTAGGGGTTCCAGCGCAGCCCGGGGCGGAGCAGGGTCTGGCGCAGGTCCTGGAGGCCGGAGGCGATGTCCCCACCCACGTAGTTGGGATCGTGCTGCTCCTGCTGCCGGGCGGTCCGCAGCGAGCGTCCCCGGACCAGGTCGCCGAACCCGGGGGCGAAGCGCTCCAGCTGGGCCTCCAGGAAGGGGGCCATGTCCTGATCCGAGCCGGGCGGCACGTGGCAGTAGGCCCAGAGGGTGTGCTGGCCGGCGGGTGCGCGCTCGGGGTCCACCACCGACGCCTGGACGGTGAGCACGTAGGGCCGCTGCGGGTGCTCGCCGCGCGCCACCGCCCGTTCCGAGGCCGCTACCTCGGCGAAGCTCCCGCCCAGGTGCACGGTGCCCGCCTGGCGCAGCGCCTCATTGCGCCAGGGCACCGGCCCCGCGAGGGCGTAGTCCGCCTTGAACACCCCCGAGCCGTAGCGGAAGCGCTCCAGGGTCCGCCGGTACCCCGAGGGCAGGCGCGGGCCGGCCAGCTCCAGCAACTGCCTGGGGGTCACGTCCAGCAGGGTGGCGCGGGTGCGGGGCAGCTCCGCCAGGGAACGCACCCAGCGGCCCGCCTCCACCCGCCCCCCGAGCCGCTCCAGCTCGGCCACCAGCGCGTCGCTGAGCCGCTGGCTGCCGCCCGCCACCACTGGCCAGCCGACCGTGTGGGCGAGCGTCCCGAGGAAGAGCCCGACCGCGCCGCTGGGCGGGCGCTCGAGCGGGCGCATGGCGTGGGCCGCCACCCCGGCGAAGAGGGCCCGGGCCTCCTCCGAGCGGAACCGCCCGACCAGGCCGCTCGCGGGCCGCAGCGCGTCGAGGAAGTAGCCGGTGAGCGCCAGCCGGGGCGAGGGTGGCCGGCGCTGCGCCGACAGCAGCCAGTCGGCCAGCTCCCGGCCGCGGCGGCTGAGGGGTCCGAAGAGGCGTTGGTAGGCGGGGCCGTCGCGGCCCAGCCCCGACGCGGTCTCCTCCAAGGAGCGCCGGACCACCGCCGCCCGCCCGTCGTCGAGCGCTTGGGCGTAGACGACCCGGGGCTGCAGCAGCCGCACCCCATGGGCCTCGGGGTCGAAGTCGCGGAAGAAGGGGGAGGCGAGCGCCAGGGGGTGGGCGGTGGAGCAGGTGTCGTGCCAGAACCCGGGCAGCGTCAGGGGCTCGGTGCGGCAGCCCCCGCCCGGCTGCTGCGATCCCTCGAGGACCAGCACCCGCAGGCCGGCCCGGGCCAGGGTGACGGCCCCCGCCAGGCCGTTGGGGCCACTGCCCACGACGCAGGCGTCGTAGTCGCCCTCCGCCATCCGGAGTTAGCCGGAGCGGCGGCCGAAGGGCGCTCCCAGGGTCTGGAACAGGCTTCTCACCATGGCGTTGTGCCAGGTGTTGCCCACTCGCCGCCACTGCCGCCGGCCATCCACGCACACAGTACGGACCTCGACCGCCGACGGTGGCGCTCCCAGCCGCCGGGCCACCGCCTCCAGGGTCGCCACCCAGAAGCGATCCTCCTTGGCGTGGCCTCCCAGCATCATGCCCAACTCGTAGAAGGGGTCGTTGGCCCGCATCAGCACCTGGGCTTGGATGGTGGTCAGCCCGTCCTGGGCCTCGGCGGAGAAGGAGATCCAGCCGGCGAACATGTGGCCCTGGGGGGTCATCAGGGTGAAGGACTCCTCGTCGGCATAGAGGACGAAGACCCCGGTCGAGAGCTTGACCCCCTTGCCCATGGCCAGGTCCAACAGGGCGACATCGCCGGGCTGGATCCCGGTCAGGGCCCCGGCGAAGCGGTTGCCTGGGGGCCAGAACTCAGGGAAGTGCGCCTTCCAGGTGGCGATCGCCTGCTGCGGGGAGGCGACGCTCCCGATCTGCGCCCGGTAGGTCTTCTGCCACATCTTGCCGAAGCCCTGCACCGGCCCGGTGAGCCGGCGCCCGGCGACGTTGGTGCCCCGCACCCCGGGGCGCTGCTCCACCTCGAGCCGCTCCACCATCGGCGCCCAGGAGCCGGCGTCGCGGGGCAAAGGCTTGGGGCCCCCGGACTCGGACGGCTCCTTGGCCGCGCTCTCGCGCTGCGGACTCATGAGCGGCCCGCCGCCGCCAGCGCCGAGGCCTCGTCCTCGTAGATGGCAATCGCCTCGTCGAGGCGGGTCAATTCGAAGATCTGGCGGTAGTGCTGGCTCAGCCCGTAGGCGGCCAGCTGCTGCCGCTGGCGGTTGGCGCGCACCAGCAGGGTGACCAGCATGCCGATGCCGCCGCTGTTCATGTATTCGAGCCCGCTGAAGTTCAGGATCAGGAGCCGGGCCGAGGCGCCGCCCGCGGCCTCGTAGGCGGCCATCAGCTGCGCCTCGCAGCTGGAGGTGACCTCCCCTCGGATGTCCACGACCGAGGTGCGGCCATCCAGCCGCCGCGCCTCCATGCTCAAAGTCGCCTCCGCCATCGCTAGACCTCCCCGGCCGCTTGCGGGCGGCCTGCTGACTCCGCCAGCCCGGTGGGCTCGGCGGGCCCCTGGCGCAGCTCGATGAAGTCCGAGAGTCGGGTGATCTCGAAGATCTGCCGGTAGTGGTCGGTCAGGCCCACCGCGGCCATGTGTCGCTTGGCCGCCCGGGCGCGGGCCAGGACGCTGACGATCAGGGCGATGCCCGAGGAGTTGATGTACTCGACCGCGGTGAAGTCGAGGATCACCTCTTGGCGCCCGCTGCCGGCGGTGGCCCGGTCGTAGGCCTCGCCGAGCTCCGTGCTGCCGCCGTCGACGTCCCCGGCCAGCGCCAGCACCACGGCATCGCCGGCCGGGACGATCTCGACTCCGAACTTGTGCTCCATGCCCGCTCCTTCAGCCCGGGGCGGCGGTGCGCATGGTCAGCCAGACCGTGTGCCGCTGCCCCTCGGTGGTGATGTCCATCTCGTCGACCATGTGCCGGATCAGGAACAGTCCCCAGCCGCGTGGGGTCTGCCGGCCCGCCAGCTTCAGCTCCAGGTCCGGCTCCGGGGGTGCCGCCGGGGCGGGCCCGCCGCCCTGGTCGCTGATCGCGACCACCACCTCGCCCGGAGACTCGAACACCTCGATCCGCACTGGCACCCGGGCGCTGCCCCGGTTGCCGTGCTCGATGGCGTTCATGGTGGCCTCGGCCACCGCCGTCTGCAGCCGCTCCCGACGCTCCTCGCTGAGGCTGGGGCCGGGCAGCGCCCGGCTCACCCGCCGCAGGGCCAGCCGCTCGCCCCCCGGGCGGCTGGCGATGGTGAAGGATGCCAGCAACCGGCGCGGCTCGGCCTCGGCGCTCGTCATCCCGGCGTCCCCGCCGACCCTTCCCTGAGGCCGCGCTGCACCGCCACCAGGGTGATGTCGTCCTCCTGCTCGTGGCCGGGGCCGGTGAAGCGGTCCAGTTCCACAAGGCAGAGGTCGAGCAGCGCCTCGCCCGCCTGCCCCCGGCCCACCAGCTCCGCCACTCGGGGGAAGCCGAACATCTCCCGCTGGCCGTTGTGGGCCTCGGCCAGGCCGTCGCTGTGGAGCAGGATGCAGTCGCCCCAGTCGAGCCGACGCTGTCTCTCCTCGTACTGCATGCCCGGCATCAGTCCCAGCGGCATGCCGGTGGCGCGCAGCTCCTGCACCCCCTCACGGGTGTGCACGTAGGGCAGGTCGTGGCCGGCATTGGCGAATTCGATGGCTCCGGACCCCGGCTCCAGCACCAGGGCCAGGCAGGTGACGAACATGTGGGCGGGGATGTCGGCGCAGAGCAGGTCGTTGACCTGGGCCAGCACCGCCCCCGGCGAGATCAGCCTGGGGCCCGCGGAGCGCAGCAGGGCATGGGTGCTGGCCATCACCAGGGCGGCCGGCACCCCCTTGTCGGTGACGTCCCCGACCACCAGCATCACCCGGCCGTCGGGCAGGGGGATGAAATCGTAGAAGTCGCCACCGACGCGGCGGGCCGGGCGGTAGAAGGCCGCCAGCTCCCAGCCCTCGAGGTCGGGGAGCTCGTGGGGCAGGAATTGCTGCTGTATCAGCTGCGCCACCTTGAGCTCGCTGTCGATGCGCTCGCGCTCGCGGGCCTCGGCCGCCTGGGCCTCGACCAGCTGGCTGACCTTGAGGGCGGGGGCGGCGTAGCTGGCCAGGTGCTCGAGCAGCACCCGGTCGTCGGTGGAGTAATCCACCTCGGAGAGGCGGGGCCCGAGCGTCAGAATGCCCAGCAGCTCGCCCGACGAGACCAGCGGCACCAGCATCGCCACCCCCGCTGCCCGCATCGCCTCCAAGGCGGGCGACTCCAGGTCGGGACGGGCCGTGGGGACCGGGGCCGCGGCGTCGCGCAGGTAGGCCAGCAAGGGGTCTCCGGGTGAGATCTCGAAGTCCGGCGGAGTGGGGCGAACCGGTTCCACCAAGCCCTGTTCCCCGGACCCGGACCCGCGCGCCGCCCGCCGGCTCCAGGCGCGGCCCACCCAGCCGCGGCCGCTAGTACCCGAGCGTCCGGCCGTGCCCTCGGGAGTGGACCGGTGCCCGCCGATCACTGCCGGGCTCAGCGGGGTGGGGGAAGGCTCGGCCATGGCTCCTCCGGGGTCGCCGCCTGTTTGACTGCGGCGATGGTGCACGGCCAGCGTTCCGGCAACGTTACGGTTGTGCCTTGCGCAGCGCGGGAGCGAACGATGAGCGGGCAGCGGAGATGCGCCCGGGGCTGAAAGCGCCGGCGGGCGGCATCCGGCTGGAGCTGCTGGGGGTGGCGGCGGTGTCGCTCGGCGGCCGTCCGGTGCGCTTCGACACCCGCAAGGCGGTGGCGCTGCTGGCGCTGCTGGCGGTGTCCGGTCACAGCGAGGGGCGCGAGCGCCTGGCCTCGCTGCTGTGGCCCGGCTCGGACCCGGGCCGGGCCCGGGCGGCGCTGCGGCGCACCCTGTCGGTGACCGCCTCGGCGCTTCCGGGAGCGCTGCAGATCACACGAGTGACGGTGGCTCTGGCGCCCGCCGTGGCGGGCAGTGACATCGAGGAGTTCGCCCGGCTGAGTCAGTCGGGGGATCCCGCCGATTGGGAGCGGGCGGCGGCCCTCTATCGGGACGACTTCCTGGCGGGATTCCAGCTGCGCGACAGTCCCGAGTTCGAGGAGTGGCAGCTGGCGACGGCGGAACAGTTCCGGCTGCGTCTGGGCCGGCTCCTGGAGCGGCTGGTGGAGCGCCGCGTGGCCCAGCAGGAGTACGAGGCGGCGCTGGAGCCAGCCCAGCGCTGGCTGAGCCTGGACCAGCTGCACGAGCCGGCCCACCAGGCGCTATTGCGCATCTACGCCGCCGGCGGCCGGTGGTCGGCGGCGGTCCGCCAGTACCGCAGCTGCGTGCGCTGGCTGGATCAGGAGCTCGGAGTGCCTCCGCTCTCCGAGACGACCGCCCTCTATGAGGCGGCGCTGGCCCAGCGGGCCCGCACTCCCGAGCCGGCGATAGCCCTCTCCGCCCCGGCGGTGGTCGCTCCCTTGGTTCCGTTGGTGGGACGGGCGCAGGAGCTGGAGCGGCTGCTGGCCTCCTGGCAGGCGGCCCGGGGGTCGGGGAGGGCGGTGGCCCTGGTGGGGGAGATGGGGGTGGGCAAGACCACCCTGCTGGGCGATCTCGCTCAGCGGGTGGAGGCGGGGGGCGCGGCGGTGGTGCAGGTCCGCGGCCACGATGGTGAGGGCGGCATCACCTACTCGCTGGCGGTGGACCTGCTTCGCGGTTGCGCCGCCTTGCGCCCCGACCTGAGCGAGCGGATCTCACCGATCGCGGCCCGAGAGGCGTCCCGGCTGCTCCCCGAGCTCTGCCCCCAGGAGCGCCCCGACCAGGGCGGCCTGCGCAGCGTGGCCGCCTTGGCCCGCCTCTACGGGGCGGTGGCGGAAACGGTGGCCGTGGCGCTGTCCGCTCCGGAGGCCCCGGCGGGACTGCTGGCGCTGGACGACCTCCACTTCGCGGACCCCCGCTCCCTGGACCTGATCGCCTACCTGCTGCGGCGGCTGGGTGAGATGCGCCTCCTGGTGGCTCTGGCCTGGACCCCGGCGGCGGAGCCGGGGCGCCTGGGCGGGGTGCGAGGGGCCCTGGCCGAACTGGCTCAGGAGGGACGGCTGGAGCGCATCGAGGTCACTCCCCTGGACCAGGCCGGGGTGGCCCAGCTGGCTTTGGCGATGCAGCTCAGCGAGCACGACTCGGACCGGCTCTTCGCCGCCACCGGAGGGCTGCCGCTGCTGGTACGGGAGTACGCCCAGCTCTTGTCGACCTCGGGCCCCGAGGCGCTGGCCGGGGTGCCACCGACGGTGCGCCAGCTGGTCAACGACCGCCTGGAGGGCGCCGGCGAGGCGGCGCTGCAGATCCTCACCGCCGCCGCCACCCTGGGAGGGGATTTCGACGCGGACCTGGCGCGGGCGGTGAGCGGCCGGGGCGACGGCGAGGTGGCGGAGGGGTTGGACCAGGCGGTCCGGCAGGGGCTGCTGGCAGAACAGGTGCCGGGCGGCTCCGGCCCCCCCGCCTACGACTTCAGCTACGAGGTGGTCCGGCGGCTGGCGTATGAGCGCAACACCTGGGCCCGGCGGCGGTTGCTCCACAAGCGGGCCGCCGACGCCCTGCAGCGGCGCCAGGAACGAGATCCGGGCCAGGTGGCACCTGCACGCCTCGCCGAGCACTTGGAGCGGGCGGGCCGCCAGGAGGAGGCCGCGGAGTGGTGGTGGCAGGCCGCCGCCCGGGCCACCAGCCTCTACGCTCACGAGGAGGCGCATGGCTTCCTGGGGCGGGCGCTGGCCTGCGGCTACCCGAGGCTGCCGCTGCTGCTCGCCGAGGGCGAGACGCTCACCTTCCTCGGCCGCTACCAGGAGGCGCTGGCGGCGCTGCGCGGGGCATCGGCGGTCAACCAGGACCCCGGGCTCGGGGGTCAGATCGAGCGCCGGCTGGCCGAGATCCACCACCGGCTGGGGGAGTGGGACCTGGCCCGGGCGCACCTCGAGGCCGCTCGCCGCCTCCTGGGTCCCGGCGAGGCACCCCGGCGGGCGCGCCTGGAGGCCGACCTGGCGCTGCTCGCCTACCGCCAGAGGCGCTTCAGGCAGGCGGCGTCCCAGGCGAGCCGGGCCCTGTCGCAGGCCCTCTCGGCCGACGAGCCCCTGGCTGCTGCCCAGGCGCTCAACGTGTTGGGGATGGTGCGCGCCCACCAGGGCGAGGCCGAGGCCGGCATCGAGCTCTTGGAGCAGAGCCTGGACTGGGCGCGTCGCGCCCGGGACGTCTCCGCCCAGGTGGCGGCCCTCAACAACCTGAGCCGGAGCCTGGCCCAGCTGAGCCGGCTGGACCAGGCCCAGGCCACCGCCGAGCAGGCGCTCCGGCTGGGCGCCGAGCTCGCCGACCGCCACCGGCTGGCCGCCCTGCACACCAACCTGGCCGACCTGCTGCACCTGCGCGGCGAGCGCGGGGCGGCCGACCGTCACCTGCTGCAGTCGGCGCAGGCCTTTGCGCAGGTGGACCCGGAGCAGGGCCTGCGTCCCGAGGTCTGGACGCTCGTCGAGTGGTGAGCTCACCGGGCACCCATGTCCCTGGCGGATGACGGTTCAGTGGCGCCCGGGCCGGGCTCGGGAACGGCTCCTAAACTGGCCTGGTGGTCCCCAGCCCTCGGGCTCGCCGGGCAGGCGCCAAGCCGCCAGCCAGGAGGGGATCCGATGACACCCTGCCGCTGGGTCTGACGCCCGCCCAGTGCCGGCAGATGTACCGGCAGATGGTGCAGATCCGGCGCTTCGAGGAGCACGCCGCGGAGGCCTACGCCCAGGCCAAGGTCGGGGGGTTCCTCCACCTCTACATCGGCGAGGAGGCGGTCGCGGTGGGGGCGCTGGCGGCGACCCGGGAGACCGACCACCTGCTCGGTCACTACCGCGACCACGGCTACGCCCTGGCTCGCGGCT
>JBOHUK010000167.1:0-4344 GCA_050734395.1 Candidatus Dormibacteria bacterium | reverse complement strand
GGGGACGTGCGCGCCCAGCTCACCCGCCAGGTGACGACGGCGGTGGGCGACGCCACCACGGCCGCCCTGGCCGCCACCAAGCAGGTCGAGGCGGAGGAGCACGCCGCCACTCCCGCTCTCCAGGCCGCCCGCGCCTGAGGTGCCGCCCGGGAGCATCGTCACCAAGGGCGGCGACCGCGGTGAGACCGCCCTGCTGTATGGGGGTCGGGTGAGCAAGGACGACCCCCATACCGAGGCCTACGGCGCCCTGGACGAGGCGATCTCGGCGCTGGGGCTGGCGCGTTCCCTGTGCCAGGACGCGGCGGTGCGCGCCCGGCTGCTGGAGCTGGAGCGTGAGTGCTTCACGGTCGGCGCCGAGCTGGCCACCGGGAAGGGGGAGCGCCACAAGCTGGAGGCCCACTTCCCGACGCTCAGCGCGGACGCGGCCAACCGGCTCGAGGAGGAGGTGCACCGCCTGGAGCGCGAGGTGGGCCTCCCCGACGGGTTCGTACTGCCCGGCGGCAACCCGGGAGCGGCTGCCATCGACCTGGGGCGCACCCTGGTCCGCCGGGCGGAGCGCCGGGCCGTCACCCTGAGCCGCCTCGGCGAGCTGGAGAACCAGGAGGTGCTCCGGTACCTCAACCGGCTCTCGGATCTGCTCTTCATGCTCGCCCGCCAGGAGGAGGCCGGCACCACCGAGCCCAAGTGACCCAGGAGCCGCCAGCTCCCGGGCGGCGCGCCGTGCGCTGCCGCGTGGGCGGCCGGGTGCAGATGGTGGGCTTCCGGTTCTTCGCCCAGCAGCACGCCCAGCGCCTTGGCCTTCGGGGTTGGGTGCGCAACACCGGGTCGGGCGAGGTGGAGGTGGTCGCCGAGGGCGAGGCGGGCGAGCTGGAGGAGTTCCTGGGCTGGCTCCGGCGCGGTCCCGAGTCGGCCCAGGTGACCGAGGTGCGGGTGACCGAGCTCCCGCCCACCGCCGGGCTGCCCGCTGGCTTCGAGGTCGTCTCGTGACCCTACTGCGGGCAAGAGAGGAGGGCCCGGCTTCCGCCGGGCCCTCCCGAGGCTAGTGGTGTTGCCTCGTCGCGAGTTGCGCTAGAAGCCGTACTGCTCGGGGTAGATCTCCAGGAAGACGCCCTGGGGAAGCAGCCCCTTGAGGTTGCTCTTGTAGGTCTCGAGTTGGTACGCGGCCGTGGGCAGCCACACCACCGGGAGCTGCTTGGCCAGGTAGTTCTCGTACGTGTCCAGGGCCTTGGTCTCACCGGCCGCGGTGGCGTTGGTGTTGGTGGCCTGGATCAGGTGGTTGGCCTCGGCGTCGTTGTAGTAGCCGGGGTTGGAGCTGGCTCCGGTCTCGAAGAGCTCCTCACCGGTCGGGTAGTAGTCGGGGGAGTACACCCAGCCACCGCCCCAGTTGCCCAGGTCCCAGCCGCTGCAGGGACTGCTGGAGGTGCAGGCGGCGCCGAAGGTGTCAGAGATCACCTGTCCGAACGGGGCGGTCGAGAGCGCCAGCTGGATGCCGGCGACCGAGGCCTCGGCCGACTTCATGGCCTCCATCTCCTGGGTAACGGCGGTCGAGCCGCTGGCGTAGAGGAGACGGAAGGAGAGCTGGGCGCCTGCCGCGATTCCCGCCCCGCAGTCACCGCTGCCGGTGCCGGGCTTGGTGCAGGTGCTGGTGCCGCCGGGCACCACGTGCCAGCCGTGGTCCTTGAGCAGGGCCACCGCCTTGCTCGGGTCGTAGGGATAGACCTGGCCCTTGGATTCGAGCTTGGTCAGGTCGGCGTTGCCCTGGGGGTAGGTCGGCACCGGTCCATTGGTGATGGAGGCATAGCCGGCCAGGAAGCGCCTTATGTACTCGGGCTGGTTCACCAGGGATTGGAAGGCCTGGCGGAAGTAGAGCTGCTTGAAGATCGGGCCCGAGGTGGGCTCGGTGAAGTTGTAGGGGAAGTAGGTGATGCTGAAGCTGTACCACGCATCGAACGAGTACCCGTGGTGCTCCATGTACCCCTTCTGGGCGATGTCCTGGGTGGGGATGTAGCCCATGGTCAGGTCACCGGCGCGCAGCTCGTTGAACTCTGCCGTGTCGGTGGTGAAGGGGATCTCCTCGAAGGCGCTGATCTTGGCCTTGTCGGGACCCGAGTACTTGGTGTTGGGCACCAGCTTGAGGTACCCAGCCGTCGTGTACTGCGCCATCTTGAACGGTCCGTCCACCACCTTCCACAGCGGGTTGCTCGAGTAGGTCGAGGTGTCCTCCGCCTGCAGGTTGAGGAACTGGGCGACGCCCAAGGCGCCAGTCGTGGCGCTGCCCGGGCTGCTGGGCTGATAGGTGGCCGGCGTGGTCGCCGGGGTCACCTGGCTGCGTGCCTGGGCGGAGGCGTCGTAGGTCCCCACGCTCCCCGACGGGGAGAGCTTGTCCCAGGCGTGCTGGGGCATGGGGTAGATCTGGCTCAGCTCGTTGTAGAGGAACCAGGTCGGGTCATAGGAGGCGTTGAGGTGGAACACCACCTCGTAACTGCCCACCGCCTGGTAGCTGACGACGTTCTGCGGGAAACCGCCGGGGACGAAGGCTCCCCAGCCGGGCCCCGGTGCGCTGCTGCTGCCCACGTTGCCCGCGGCGGACGTGACCGATGCGGACAGCAGGTTCATCCAGAAGACGACGTCGCGAGCGGTGATGGGCTGACCATCGGACCACTTCCAGTGCTTCATGGTCACGGTGACCGTCTGGTCGTTGTTGGACCACTTGGGCGTGTCGGCGATGCTGAGCGCTGGGTTGAACTTGGGCTGGCCAGCGTTCCCGAACCAGAACAGCGGACGGTACAGGATGAAAGCAAAATCCTGCGCGTTCGTGACGCTGAACCAGCTCGAAGCCTCCAGGGGCAGGATGTACTGCGGAGCCGCCGCCGGCCCCTCGGCGAAGGTCACGGTGCCACCTCCCTTGGCGGGGGACTTGGCGCCGCTGTTGATGCTGCCGCAGGCGGTGAGCAGGAGCGCCGCCAGGGCGACCCCTCCCACACCGCGCCACAGCGCGAGCGCAGAGAATCTAGGCATAGGTGTATGAACCCTCATGTGACCGCCTCCGGGCGGCGGCCAGCTCACGCGATCAGAGGCGCCTCAGTCTGATGCTAGGCTGGGCTGGTGGCGGCGACATCACCCAATAAGGTGGTTTCTGCTGGCGGGCGACCCGGAAAGGGCCTAAATCGCGGCTCAGACCGCGCCAGGCGGCGCCTTTTCATCGCCCAGTGGGGTGAGGGTGTGGTCCGGTGCCGAGTTGCGGTGCCCAGAGAGGGACGCGTCCTCTCACCCTGGCGAGTGATTTTGGGGATGGCGCGGGACCAAAACGCTCCCGCTGCGCCCTAGGCGGCGAGTCCGCCGTCGACCACCAGCACCTCCCCGGTGATGAAGGAGGCGGCCGGGCTGCACAGGAAGGCGATCGCCGCCGCCACCTCTGCGGCCTGGCCCTGACGGCGCAGCGGGGTGAGCCGCACCAGCTCCGCCAGCAGCTCCTCGCTGATGGCACCCGCGGTCAGCTCGGTCTGAACGTACCCAGGCGCCACCGCGTTGCAGGTGATGCCGCGGGATCCCAGCTCCTTGGCGACCGACTTGGTGAGTCCGATCAGCCCCGCCTTGGCGGCGGCGTAGTTGGCCTGGCCAGGATTGCCGCCCAGACCGACGATGGAGCTGACGTTGACGATCCGTCCCCAGCGCTGGCGGAGCATCTGCGGGACGGCGGCCCTGGTCACGTGGAAGGCGGCGGACAGGTCGGTGCGCAGCACCACGTCCCAGTCCTGCGCGGTCATGCGCAAAAGCAGACGGTCGCGGAGCATGCCGGCGTTGTTGACCACCACCTGGAACGGCCCGGCCTCCTTGAACATGGACGCCACCTGCTCGGGGTCGCCGACATCGGCCTGGTAGAGGGAGGCGGAGGGCAGTCCCTTGGCCGTCGCCTCGGCCGAGTCCCGGTCTTGGCGGAAGTTGATCACCACCTCCGCCCCCATCTGGGCCAGCTCTTGGACCACCGCCCGCCCGATCCCCTTGCCGCCCCCGGTCACCAGGGCCCGGCGCCCGCTGAGGTCGAGGTCCACCTACTGGGCGCCGTCCACCAGCAGCTCGTCGGCGTTCCAGGTGGCGACGCCGGGCATGTGCTTGGCGGCCAGGCTGGCCAGCACCCGGCCTGGCCCCAGCTCCACCACCGTGCCCACCCGTAGCCTCTCCATGGCGGCCATGGTCCGGGCCCAGTGCACCGGCCTGAGCAGGTGGCCCGTCAGCTCGGAGCGCAGCGAGCTGGCGGTGCGGAGCAGGTGACCGGTGCCGTTGGCGACCAGTGGGATGCTGGGCGGGTGCAGGGGCAGTGCCCGCACGATCTCGCTGAGGCGA
>JBOHUK010000166.1:0-6423 GCA_050734395.1 Candidatus Dormibacteria bacterium | reverse complement strand
CGCCTTCCTAAGCCGCGTGTCAGAGGTTCGAGTCCTTCTGTGGGCACCATCCTTGTGTATTGGTTCGGGAGGTGAAAGTTGACAATCGGCCTTCGCCTGATGCTTTGCGGACCTTCGGGTTTGCCGTGGCACTGCGAAACACGCGACCGGTGCAGGGCTCAGCGCTCGGAGGGATGGATGACTGGTTTGAGGTCGATCACCGGAGTTCCGTCGATCGCTTCCAGTGGTCGGACCTGCACCCGGGTGTTCTCCAGATCGACTGCCGATACGGTGACACGGTGCAGTCCGATCGGGTTGGTTCGGGCTGGGGAGCGCGTACTGAAGACACCGCGTGGTCGCCCGGTTGGGTCATCACCGGGAACCGTCGACAGCTCGTCGCGGCGCGACTGGTGCAGCCAGGTAAACACCAGTAGGTCCGTGCCGACGGTAATATCGCGGATTCCTTCGCGAAGCTCGGGGTCGATCACCAGCCATGCGTCCGGCGCGCCTTGATCGCCCTGGTTGGGGGCGTCGGCGATCTGGGTCAGGCTCGAGTGCACCTGCCCGATGGGATGGGCCTCGAAGGTCGCGTGGTGCACCCGCGTGCCCTGCTGGGCCTCGGTACGGGCGGGCTCGGAAAGCTCGACCCGGTTGCCGGGCGGGTCGTCGAGGAGGATCTGCTTACCGCCGGTGTCGGTGACCAAGTCCTTGCGGAAGTGGGTGCCGCCCCGCATCGCTTGGCCGCCGGCCGGCCCGCCGCCCGTGAGGACCTCGCGGGCCAGTTCGGCCAGCGCGGACTTCTCGGCAGCCAACTTGGCCCGACCCGCTGTCGTGAGCGTGTACAGCCGCCGTACCTTGCCGTCGACGGTGTCTTGGCGGGAGGTCAACAGTCCCTCGTCTTGCAGGCGGTGTAGCAACGGGTACAGCGTTCCCGGCGAGATCGTGTACCCGTGCCGGGCGAGTTCGGCGGCCATCCACGCGCCGTGGACTCCGCCCTCGTCGGCGTGGTGCAGTACGTGCAGCCGCACCGCGCCACGGGTGAACTCACTCACGCGCGCCGGCCCCGCAACGTCGAGGTCGGCGGCCAGCGCCGTCTCCTCTCGCGCGATCACACCAGGCGCACCGTCCGCTCGTGTCCCGGCAGCCTCGACGCCGGCGCCGGTCACGGGTGCTCGCCGTCCAGCCGTGCCTCGTGCAGGGTCGGCTCGAACAGTTCCACCGGGTTGCCCGACGGGTCGTCGATGAGCACCTGCTTGCCGCCCACCCCCGTGACGATGTCGTTGCGGAACCGGACCCCCGCCGCGCGCAGGGTCGCCACGGTCGCGGCCAGATCCGCCACCTCCACCGTGAACCGGTTCCAGCCACCCGGCTGAGGAACCCGCCCATCGGGCATCACCTGGCCGCCGCCGCCCTGGCCGCTCGGCGCGCTCAGCGCCAGCCGCAGGTCCCCGCGTGAGAGCATCGCGAACGTGGGGGCCGGGTGCATCACCTCCGCGAACCCCAGATGCTGGCAGTAGAACCCGATCGCCGCATCAACATCATCGACGATGTAGCGCACGCTCACCGTGGCCATGACCATCTCCCTTCTGGTGGAATACGGGATTCCCGGCAGTTATCGTGTTACGATATCGCATGCGGATATAGACGGGAACGGGTGATCCACCACACCACGCCGCACGTGTCGGCGATGGCTGGGAGCCAGGACGAACTCATGCAGCTGGACCTTCACCACGCGGCGTACCCACGCGCTTCCGCCTACGACCCTCGATGGCTGCTGTCGTTGAACATGGGTCCGAACCCGCTGTGGCTGCTTGAGGATCTCCTCCGCGACGTTCACCTCAGGAGCTCCATGCGGGTGCTCGACCTCGGATGCGGCAGAGGCGCGACCTCCGTGTTTTTGGCTCGCGAGTTTGGAGTGCAGGTGTGGGCGGTGGACCTCTGGATTGGCAGCGCGCTGAGAGAGAAGGTCTTCCGGGACGCAGACGTCGCGGACATGGTGCACGTTGTCGATGCAGACGTTCGGAGTCTCCCTTTCGGGGACGGCTTCTTCGACGTCATCATCAGCATTGATGCCTGGGAGTACTTCGGGACCGACGACCATCTCCTGCCGAAGCTGCTCCGGGTGCTGCGGGTGGGTGGTCAAGTCGGGGTGGCGACGCCAGCGATGCGGCGCGACCCTCGCGAACTGGATGCGATCCCTGACCACATCCGAGGGGTTGCGGGCTGGGAGGCGCTGACCTGGCACAGCGCCGGGTGGTGGGAGCAGCAGTGGCGGCTTGGAGGGCTTGTCACGGCAATCGAGGCACGCTTGCAGCCGGACGGCTGGTCAGAGTGGCTCCGATGGGAGCGGGCGGTCCTCGCGAGTGGCGAAGCGGGAGGCCAACCGTCCATCGACATGCTCGAGGCAGACGGAGGAGAGTTGTTGACGTTCGCGATCGTGTCTGCCACGAAGCTACAGCCTCAGGTTCAGCCGTACGATGTGTCGGCGGACTCGCGGCTCGCGACCCGGGCACCAAGCTTGGTGAACCGGCCGCCGACGGACCCAGGAGGTGGACCGATGGCAAGTACCGACGAGATTCTGGCTTTGCTCGACGAGGAAAGCGATGAGATCCACGACGCCCGCTTCCAGATTTTCATGCAGGAGTTGGAGCTCCATGCCGACCCCACCTTCGGGGAGGGTCGGTGGCCCGAGGTGACCCGAGCTTCACAGACGCTCCTCGACGCCATGGCTCAGGCGTTCGCGGTGACCAGGGAGCCGCGCCAGAAACCCAGCGTGGCCCGCCCCGACTCCCAGCAGCCCTGATGGCCAGCCTGACCAGTGACCTTTACCGGGCGGCGCGGCTAAGCGCCAGCGGCCGGGCGGTCCGGCGCTCCTACGTCACCGGCTCCGCCTACCCGATAGCCCGACGGGCTGCCAACATTGCCATCGGCCGATCGGCCGCCCGGGCGGGAATCTGGCGGATGCTCTGGGGCAGCGGCCACCGCTGACCAGAGTGCCCGGCAGCCCGCGCTCGCACAGCATCTGACTTTCGGCCGGTCGCGCTAGCCAAGGCTGGTCCACGGGTTCGTCTCGGTTTGAGCACCCCACACCTCGCGGAGGTGCTCACTCAAGGCGCGTCCCTCCTGGGCGGGAGTGCCTCATCAACCCGGCTTTCGCCCCCGGCGCGGGTGCGGGACGACCACGTTCATGACCCGGACCCGTCGGCTGCCCGGGAGCCGGTCCCGGACTCGATAGGGCTCGAGCACGGCTTGGAGCGCCTCCGCCACCCGCGGGACTTCCGCTGCGGTCAGCCACAGGTCGGCGTTGTGCAGGGCCGCATCTCGCCACTCCGGGGACTCTTGGGGCTCGCCGGCGACGAACTCCAGGCCGAGCGTCCGGGTCGTGTCGAAGTAGGCAGTCAGCACCGCGGCCGACGCGGCGGCGCCCGCCGCTGTCGAGCTGTCCACATCGATCTGGGCCCGGCGACGCGACGAGCGCCAAGGCCGCTGGCGGTGGTCCGATCTCGCGGGGGCGGGCTCGGCGAACCCGAACCGCTCCAGGATCTTCAGGTGATAGGCGGTGGCGCTCGGGCTCAGCCCGGTCAGCTCCGCGCACTCCGTGGCGGTCATCTCCTCGCCGGTCGCCAGCGCGTTGATGACAGCGACCCGGGCCGGGTGGGCCAGGGCGCGGATGCTGCGCGGGCTGTCGAAGCGGGGAGGGGTTCCGACTTCGGGCGGGGCGGGGTCCGGGCGCGAGGCGGGCATCGCCCAGAGCTTAGCGCTTGACAGCCCAGATGTTAAGGAACTATTGTTCAACAAATGCTTAAGGTTGGCGGCCGGGACCTGCGCCTGGCCCTGGTCGGGCGGATGGTCTCCACCTTCGGCGACGAGATGGCGCTGGTCGCCTTGACCCTGCGACTCCAGGCCGAGGGCGGCCACCCGTACGAGATTGCCCTGCTCCTGGGTGCGGGGGTCCTGCCGCTGCTCCTGCTGTCGCGTCCCGTCGGGCGTCTGGTGGACTCCCACGACTCGCGGCAGCTGCTGGTTGGGGCTGGGCTGGTAGAGGTGGCCTGCACCGTACCTTTGGTCTTCCTGCACTCGGTCGTGGCGATCGTGGTCCTGGTCGCTGCCCTGGGCGCGGCCTCCGCCGTGACCTCCGCCACCTGGTCGGCGCTGGTCCCCCGAATCGTGGGCGAGGAGCATGTGGCCCAGGCGGTCTCGGCTCAGCAGTCGCTCAGTGCTCTGGTGGCGGTTGGGGCGCCGGCGGTTGGCGGGTTGCTCGCGGGCACCTTCGGTAGCGGGCTGCCGCTGGCGGTCGACGCCGGCACCTTCGCCGTGATCACGGTCGCGGCGGCATTGGTGCAAACCCGGCGGGCGCCATCGCGGCTTGCGGCGGAAGGCGCTCCCGCCCGCTTGCGGGGGGGCTTCGAGATCCTCCGCCGGGACCCGTTGCTGGCCCCGCTCACCCTGGGGCTGGCGCTGGTGGTGCTGCTGGTCGGCATGGTCGATGTCGTGCTGGTCTTCCTGGTGCGGGAGACGCTCCACTCTGGCGGCGTCTGGTTCGGAGCGGCCGAGGCCGCCTGGATGGCCGGCATGGTCGCTGGAGCGGTCGGTGCCGGTCGGGTGCGGACCCAGCCGGCCCAGTTCTGGGTGACGGTCGCCGGCGCCGGTGTGGCCTGCGCCGCGCTGGCACCCTTCGCCGTGGTGCCGGCCGTCTGGCTGCTCCTGCCCCTCTCGGTCCTCGGTGGGATCGGGAACGGCTATGCGGGCGCCTGCTTCTCGGCGCTGCTGGTGACCCGCACCCCTGAGGCGGAGCGGGGCCGGGCCTCGGCCGGGGCCAACGCGGCCGTCGGGGGTGCTCAGGGGGTCTCGCTGCTCTTGGGCGGGGCAGTCGCGACCCTGCTCAGCCCTCGGGCGATCTACGGGGTGGCCGGGCTCCTCGGAGTCGCGGCGGTCATCGCCATCGCCGGCTTCAACGCCGCCCGGGCCGGGCGGTCAGCCCGGGTGGGGTGGACCCGGCCCGACGACGCCGTCCCCGGCTGAGTCACCGCCGATTCGCATCCCGGGGCAGCCGTTGCCGCCCTTGGCTAGTCGTCGGCGGCCGACGGCGTGGGAGCGCGGTTGCCTCCGAGGAAGGTCTCGATGAAGTCGGGGCGGGCGATCAGCTCCTCCGGCTTGCCCTCCAGCTGGCAGCGGCCCCCGGTGAGCACATAGGTGCGGTCGGAGATGGCCAGCACCGCGCGGGCGCGCTGTTCCACGACCAGCACCGAGGCGCCGGTCAAGCTCAGCTGGCGGATGTGCTCCTGCAGGACGGCCTGCGCCAGCGCCGGAGCCAGGTTGGCGGTAGGCTCGTCGAGGATGAAGACCCGGGGCTCGAGCATCAGCACCCGGCCCATGGCCAGCATCTTGCGCTCCCCTCCAGAGAGCTTGCCGGCCCGTCGCTGCAGCATGGACGCGAGCTGGGGGAAGACCTGCAGCACCCGCTCGATCCGGCCAGGCACCTGGCGCAGGGGCAGCAGGTAGCCTCCCATCTCCAGGTTCTCCTTGACGGTGAGCGGGGAGAAGACGTCGTCCACCTGCGGGACATATCCGATCCCCGCCCGGGCGGCGGCGTCCGGGGACCAGTGGGTGACGTCGTGGCCATCGAGCAGCACCTTGCCCCCCAGCACCTGGACCACCCCCACCAGCGCCTTGAGCAGGGTGCTCTTGCCAGAGCCGTTGGGCCCGACCACCGAGACCACCTCGCCCGGCTGCACCTGCAGCGAGAGCTCCTGGACCACGGGGCGCCCGGAGTAGCCGGCGGAGAGCAACCGCGCCTCCAGCGCCGCTCCCTTGAGGGTCGGCGCCGGCTCAGCCGACAAGGTAGGCCTCGACCACCTCGGCCCGTTCCCGGAGGTGGGCCATGGTGCCCTGGGCCAGGATTCGCCCCTCAGCCATGGCGATGACCGGGTCGCAGAACTCGTCCATGAAGGCCAGCTCGTGCTCCACCAAGAGGATGGTCATCCCCTGAGCGCAGAGCTCCTGCAGACCCCGGCCGATGCGCCGGGCCAGGGTGGGGTGAATTCCGGCCATGGGCTCATCCAGGAGCAGCACCCGGGGCCTGGCCATCAGGGCGCGCATGATCTCGACCAGCCGCCGTTGGCCGCCGGAGAGGTCGCCGGCGTAGGTGTCGGCCAGCTCCACCAACCCGAACTGCTGGAGCAGCGCCCGGGCCTGCTCCAGCGCGGCGAGCTCGGCGCCGCGCCAGTTGCGTCGGCCGCGCAGGGCGGCGCGCAGGGTGTCCCCCCGCAGGTCCGAGACACCGGTGAGCAGGTTCTCCGCCACCGTGAGCCGCTTGAACTCGCTGGCCAGCTGAAAGGTCCGCACCAGCCCGGCACGGGCGCGGCGGTAGGTGGGCACCGCGGTCACGTCCTGGCCCCGGTAGAGGACCCGGCCGCTGGCGGGCTTGACGGTGCCCGCCAGCGC
>JBOHUK010000165.1:0-4701 GCA_050734395.1 Candidatus Dormibacteria bacterium | reverse complement strand
CCGCCTGCCAGGTGGTGGATGCCGGGGATGTCGGTTGCAACCCCTTCAACATCCACGAGGCCCTGGGCCAGATCCAGGCGGGAGCGGCGGGCCTGCTGACCGATGGCCGCCGGCTGGTCGCACTGGGTGGAGACCACACCATCGCTCTGCCTCTGCTCCGGGCGGTCGCCGGGGCGGCAGGCCCCGTGTCCCTGGTCCACTTCGACGCCCACCTGGACACCTGGAACACCTATTTCGGTGAGCCCTACACCCATGGCACCCCCTTCCGGCGCGCCGCCGAGGAGGGGCTGCTGGCCGAGGAGCGTTCGGTGCACATCGGCATCCGCGGCTCGCTCTACTCGCCCAACGACCTGGCCGAGGACCGTGCCCTGGGCTTCCTCGTGATCCACGCCCAGGACTTCGACCGCCTGGGGGCGGCCGGGGTGGCGGAGCGGATCCGCGAGCGGGTGGGGGATGGGCTCGCCTACCTCTCCATCGACATCGACGTCTTGGACCCTGGCCATGCCCCTGGCACCGGGACGCCCTCCCCGGGCGGGCTCAGCTCGCGAGAGCTGCTCTCCTGCCTGCGGGAGCTGCGAGGGCTGCGGCTGGCCTCGGCCGACGTGGTCGAGGTGGCTCCGGCCTATGACCACGCCCAGATCACCGGGGTGGTGGCGGCGGAGGTGGTCTTCGAGCTACTCAGCCTGATGAGCCTGGAGGGGGCACGCGCTGGGCGCGCGCCTGCAAAAGTGATCGAAACGGCCGAGCCCTCGGCCGCCGAAAGGGGAGGAGAACCATGAGCGCTGACAGCCCAACCGCCCGGATCCGTACCGGCGCCGCCATCGAGTCCCACACCATCGACTTCATCCCCGACTCCGAGCGGCACGGCCGTCCGCGCTCGCTGTTCTTCATCTGGTGGTCCTCCAACATGCAGATGACCACCGCGCTCACCGGGGTGATCGCAGCCGCGCTCGGGCTCTCCTTCCCCTGGGCCCTGGTGGCGATTGCGATCGGACTGCTGGTGGGCGGGGTGGTGATGTGCCTGCACAGCTGGCAGGGGGCGCGGCTCGGCCTGCCCCAGCTGCAGCAGTCGCGGGCCCAGTTCGGGATGCTGGGGGCGATGGCGCCGGCCGCGGTCGCCATCTTCATGTACGTGGGCTTCTACGCCACCAGCAACGTGCTGGGCGGGCAGGCGATCAACTCCGCCATCACCGGGGTGCCGCTCTGGGCGGGCGTCGTCATCTGCGCCGTCGGCACATTGATCCTGGCCATCGTTGGCTACGACGCCATCCACCGCTGGGCGCGGCTGTGGGGCTATCTTTTCCTGCTCAGCTTCCTGGCCTTGACCATCAGCCTGTTCACGAGAGGCCTGGTGCCGGCCAAGGTCTGGAGCTTCGGGCCATTGGCGGCGGGGCCGTTCATCCTCATGATCTCGATCGCCGCCGTCTGGGTCATCTCCTACGCCGTCTATGCCTCGGACTACAGCCGCTACCTGCCCCGGGACGCCTCCGCCCGCTCCGCCTTCTGGTACAGCTACGGGGGGGCGGTGATCTCCTCGGGATGGCTCATGGCCTTCGGCGCCCTGCTGGGGGTGATCCTGCCCAAGGCCATCACCGACACCGTCGGGGTGACGCTCAACCTGGCGGGCCCGGTGGCGGTGCCGCTGATGATCGTGATCGCGCTGGGCGTCATCTTCGTGGACGCCCTCAACGTCTACGGCGCCTCGCTGTGCCTGCTCACCATCACCGAGCAGCGCCGGCGGCTCTTGGGGACCGGACGCAATTCCCGCATCTCATTGATCGCGGTGATCTCGGCGGTCGCCGTGGTCATCGGGATCATCGGCTCCACCTCCTTCCTGACCAATTACACCAACTTTCTCTCGTTCCTCTTCTATCTGATCATGCCCTGGAGCGCCGTCAACCTGGTCGACTTCTATCTGATCCGCAAGGGCGACTACCGGCCCAACTGGTTCTTCGACGCCGACGGCCCCTACCGGGGAGTCGCCTGGTCGGCACTGCTCGCCTACCTGATCGGCATCGCCTGTGAGATTCCCTTCATGAGTACCAGCATCTTTGAGGGGCCGGTCGCCAAGGCGTGGAATGGGGCCGACATCTCCTGGATCGTGGGGCTGGTGGTGGCGGGGGTGATCTACTTCACCTGCGCCCGCCTGGGGCTGGTGCCGGTGTCCCCATCCGCGCCGCCCACAGACACGCCGGAGGTGGGCGTCGGCGCGGCCGGATGAGTTGGTGACCCCGGCCGAGCCGCCCGGTCCCGAGGCGCTGGGACAGGCCTCCGCGGTGGAGGAGGTGGTGGTGCCGGCGCGCAGCGCCCGCGCGCTCGTGCTGCGCTCGGGGCAGCGCTTGGAGATCGTCGACGTGGAGGGTGAGCAGGTGGCGGACCTGGTGGCCTTTCCACCCGACGGCGATGGGGAGTGGCTGTCGCCCAGCCACACCCGGGGTGGGCTGCAGTCCCTGCGCCTGCGGGTGGACGGCCTGCTGCTCTCCAATCGCCGCCGGCCACTGCTGCGGGTGGTGGAGGACCAGGTTGGCGTGCACGACCTGCTCTTCGCCATGTGCGACGAGGCGCGCTACCGGCTCGACTACGGGATCCCCGACCATCCCAACTGCCGGGACAACCTGGCCCAGGCCCTTTTGCCCTGGGGGGTCAGGGCTTACCAGCTGCCCGACCCGGTCAACGTGTTCCAGAACTCGCCGGTCGGGGAGGACGGAGCCATCAGCCAGGCGCCGCCGCGCAGCCGTCCCGGCGACCGCCTGGTACTGGAGGCACTCACCGACCTGGTGGTCGGAGTCTCCGCCTGCGCCCAGGACCAGAACCCCTGCAACGGCTGGAACCCGACCGCGATCCTGCTGCGGATCCTCCCCGGTGCCTGAGCCGCGCTCGCCGGCGGGCGAGGGCGCTCGGCTCGACCTGCCCTTCACCGGCATCCCCACCTTCCTGCGCGCACCCCTGGTCGCCGACCTCGCTGGGCTCGAGGCCGACGCCGCGGTGCTGGGGGTGCCCTTCGACGAGGGCTCTCCCTTCATGCCCGGGTCCCGCTTCGGCCCGCGGGCCCTGCGGGAGCACTCCCTGCGCTTCGTCGGCCCTGAGCCTGGCTACTTCGACCCCCAGCGCGGCCGGCGCTACCTCGCCGGGGCCCGTCTGGCCGACGCCGGCGACGCCGACGTGCTCCCGACCAACGTCGAGGGCACCTTCGCCAATGTGACGCAGGCGGTTTCGGCGATCCGGGCCGGCGACGCCCGGGTGGTGGCGCTGGGCGGCGACCATGCCATCACCTACCCCGTGGTCCGCGGTTTGGGGGGACCCCTGCATGTGCTCCACTTCGACGCCCACCTGGACTACATGCCCTTCGTCCATGGGCTGCAGTACACCAACCAGCACGCTTTCCGCCAGCTGCGCCGGCTGCCCCAGGTGCAGAGCCTGACCCAGGTGGGCATCCGCAGCCTGCGCAACACCGAGCGCATGCTGCGGGACTCGCTGGCCGACGGCAACCGGGTCGTGACCATGGAGGAGTTCGGGGAGCTCTCGGCCGAGGACATCGCCGCCTGGATCCCGGCGGGAGCGGACTGCTACGTCAGCATCGACATCGACGTCCTCGACCTCTCCCTGGTGCCGGGCTGCGTCTCCGCCGAGCCCGAGGGCATGACCTACCGCCAGCTGCGCGACACGCTGCGCCTGGTCGCCGCGCGCACCCGGGTCGTGGGGTTCGACCTGGTGGAGGTCAACCCGCAGCTGGATGTCGGCACCGGCGTCACCGCCTATCTCGGGGCGCACACGGTGGTGGAGTTCCTGGGGGCGATCCTGGAGCGGGCCGAGGGAGAGCCTCCCGGCCCCTGAGCGGCGTGAGCAGTCACGGTCAGCCCGGGTGTGCCACCGCCTCGGCGCAGCGCGCGGCCAGTTCGGCGACCGCGTCTCGCAGCTCGGGCCCGCTCTCGATCCGGAAGCGGAAGGGCATGGTCGCCAGCCACTCCTGGGCGTACATGCGCGGGTTGCTGGTGCTGCCGGTGAGCACGCACCCCAGGGGGTGGGCCTGGAGGTGGCCCATGGGCGGGCCCACCCAGCGGGCCACCTCCGCCAACGGCGCCTCGAAGACAACCCGGGTCGGGAACTCCCATCCCGCCCCGAGGTGCTCCTCGAGCAGCGCCACCGCGTCGAGCTCGGGCGGTGGAGTGAACGTGAGGTTGGTCTGGGTGACCGCCGCGATCCGGTCGATGCGGTAGGTGCGGACCGCGCCGACGTGGTGCGATTGGCAGAGTAGGTACCAGCGGCCATGGCGGGCGACCACCGCCCAGGGGTCGACCTCCGCCTCCCACTCGGTGCCGGACTCGCCCCGGTAATGGATGGCCACCCGCCGGCCCGAGGCCACGGCCGAGACCAGGGCGCTGGTGAGGGCGGGATCGGGGTGGGCCGCCCCCCGGTCGGGGGCCGCTGCGATGCGCTCGCGCAGCGCCGCCGCCTGCCGCCCGACTCCCTCGGGCAGCGCCCGGATCACCTTGATCAGCGCCGTCCCGACCAGGTCCTCGGGGTCGGTCGCGGCCGGGTGGCCCTGCAGCACCGCCATCACCAGCACCAGCGCCTCCTCCGCGGTGAACACGACCGGGGGCAGCCGCGCCCCCCGGCCCAGCCGGTACCCGCCGTAGCGACCCCGGGTGGACTCCACCGGCACTCCCGCCTCGCGCAGGATCTCGACATAGCGGCGCGCGG
>JBOHUK010000164.1:0-5268 GCA_050734395.1 Candidatus Dormibacteria bacterium | reverse complement strand
GGATGCTTGACAGGACCGGTTGCGCGATGCAGGATGGTGGGCCTCATGACCGGTGCAGCCGATCTGACGCGGAGCCACGGCGGACTGGGCCTCTACGCCTATCCCTTTACGGGCCACAGCACGCCTTCCGCGGGCGGACCACCCGGCTAACTCACCGGCCAAGGCCAGCAGCGGAAGGCGTGGAGCGGGTTCCACGCCTTTTTGATGTCGGCGCCGGCCCCGCTCCCCGCAGCAGTCGAGGAGTTGGAGGTACGGCGGTGCCAGAGCGAGAACGGGCCTGGGCGTGCCGCGGCGTGCGCGGGGCAGTGGCGGTGGGCGACGAGGACGGCGCCTTGGAGGGGGCGGTCGGGGAGCTGCTGCTGCAACTGCTGCGGCGCAACGAGGCCTCGGCTGAGGACGTGGCGGCGGCGATCTTCACGATCCCCGAGGATCTGCGCGGGCTGAATCCCGCCGCCGCCGCCCGGGCGTGCGGGTTCGAGGCGGTCCCCCTGCTGGCGGTGCGCGAGCACGGCGGCGACCAGCGGGTCGGTCGCTGCCTGCGCGTGCTCCTGCTGCTCAACACCCCTCGGCGCCAGGAGGAGGTTCGCCATGCCTATCTGGGGGAGGCGGCGGTGCTGCGCCCCGACCTGGTCGGCGTGCCGGAGGTGGGCCGGTGATCGTCCTCGAGGCGACCGCCAGCGACGAGCAGCTGCAGGCGATCCTGGAGCGGGTCCAGGACCTCGGCCTCCAGGCCCAGGTGAGCCACGGGGTTGACCGTACCGTGGTCGGCCTGGCGGGGCACGAGTACGGACCGGAGCTGGAGGCGGTGGCGGCGATGGCCGGAGTGGAGCGGGTGATCCGGGTCCTCCACCAGCACCCGCTGGCCAGCCGCGACTTCCACCCCGGGGACCGGGTGATCGAGCTGCCCAACGGGGCCCGGCTCGGAGGTGAGGAGGTGCTCACCATGGCTGGGCCCTGCGCCGTCGAGAGCCGCGCCCAGCTGCAGGCGGCGGCGGAGGCGGTCGCCGGCCAGGGGGTGCGGGTGCTGCGCGGTGGCGCCTTCAAGCCCCGGACTTCGCCGTACTCCTTCCAGGGACTGGGCGAGAGCGGCCTGCACCTGCTGCGCGAGGTGGCCGACGACCTCGGGCTCTGCGTGGTCACGGAGGTGCTGGCCCCTGAAGACGTGGAGCTGGTGGCCCGCTTCGCCGACATCCTCCAGGTCGGGGCCCGCAACATGCAGAACTACCGGCTGCTCGAGGCCTGCGCCCGGGTCCAGCGCCCGGTGCTGCTCAAGCGCGGCATGTCCTCCACCGTGGAGGAGTGGCTGCAGGCGGCCGAGTACATCCTGGTCGGCGGCAACCTGGACGTGGCCCTCTGTGAGCGCGGGACCCGCGGCTTCGAGCCGCTGGTCCGCTTCTCCCTGGACATCACCTCGGTGCCGGTGCTCAAGCGGTTGAGCTCGCTGCCGGTGGTGGTGGACCCCAGCCACGCCGCGGGAAACTCCGCCTACGTCGGGGCGATCGCCCTGGGGGCGGTGGCGGCTGGAGCCGACGCCCTCCTGGTGGAGGTGCACCCCAATCCCGCCGAGGCGCTTTCGGACGGTGCCCAGTCGCTGAGCCCGGCCGCCTTCGCCGAGCTCATGGCCTCGGTGCGCCGGGTGGCCGAGGCGGTGGGGCGGAGGGCGGCGTGAGCCGGCCGGTCACGGTCAGCATCGTCGGGGCCGGCCAGATCGGCACCCTGCTGGGGATGGCCCTGATGGCCAACCCTCGCCAGAGGGTCGCCACGGTTGGTCTTTACGACCTCGACCCCGAGGTGGCACGCAGGGCGCTGGCCCGGGGAGCCGGTCAGCGGGAGCTCCCCGATCCTGACACCTGCCTGGAGTCCGACATCGTGCTTCTCGCAGTTCCGGTGGACCAGATCGTGGCGTGGCTCGAGAGCTACGGCCCCGCCCTGCGGCCCGGGACGCTTGTGCTGGACACGGGCAGCTCCAAGCAGCGAGTGGCCCAAGCCATGCGCGCCCACCTCTCTCCCGCGGTGCATGGCATCGGCGGGCACCCGATCGTCGGCACCGAGGGGGCCGGACCGGAGGCGGCGGTGCCCGGAAAGCTCGAAGGGGCGGCCTTCGCCCTCACCCCGGCCCGCCAGGACCGAGTGGCCCAGCAGCGCGCCACCGAACTGGCGGGGTGGCTCGGCTGCCGAGTGGTCCTCCTGGAACCCGAGGAGCATGACCGGATCCTGGCGCGCACCAGCCACCTCCCCCACCTGGTCGCGGCAGCCCTGGTCGAGGTGGCGGCCCGGCTGGACGGGGAGCCGGTGCCAGCGCTGGTCGGCCCGGGGTGGCTGGGCGCCACCCGACTGGCCGCCAGCGACCCCGCCATGGTGACGGGGTTCCTCGCCACCAACTCCGGCCAGCTGGCGCTGGCGCTGCGAGAGCTCGTCCGGGAGCTGGAACGGCTGGGCCGAGCCCTCCAGGCCGGCCCCGGCCCGCTGGAGGCTGCCCTCACCCGGGCCCGCTGCGCGCGCGCCGAGCTGGAGCCGGGATGAGCCCAGGCGCCGCCCCAACCTCCACCCCCCTTCGCGGGCGCTGCCGCGTCCCGGGCGACAAGGCGATCTCGCACCGCGCGGCGCTCCTGGCGCTGCGAGCACGGGGCCGCACGAGAATCCGGGGCTTCTCCCCGGCCGGCGACTGCGCCGCCACCCTGGAGGTGGTCCGGCGGCTCGGCGCCCAGATGCACGGTGCCCCGGCCGGGGTGCTGGAGATAACCCCGGGCACCCCGCGGCCGGGGACCACTGCGCTCGACTGCGGGCGCTCAGGGACCACGATGAGGCTCACGGCCGGCCTGGTGGCGCCGGACCCAGGGGTGGTCGAACTGAGCGGGGCTGCCCAGCTGCTGCGCCGGCCGATGGAGCGGGTGGCGGCCCCGCTGCGGCTGATGGGCGCCTGGGTGCAGACCGCGCCCGGGGGCCTGCCTCCGCTGCGCATCGAGGGAGGGCGGCTGCGCGGGATCAGCTACCTGCCGGAGGTCGCCAGCGCCCAGGTGAAGTCGGCGATGCTTCTGGCGGGGCTGGGAGCGGAAGGCCCGACCTCGGTCAGTGAGACCGTCCCCACCCGGGACCACACCGAGCGCCTGCTCCAAGCCATGGGCGCCGACCTCGAGGTCCGCGACGGGGCCCAGGGGCGGACCGCAACCGTGCGCCCCGGCTCGGAGTTGCTCCCCCTGCACCTGGAGGTGCCCGCCGACGCCTCCTCAGCGGCGGTGCTGGCGGCCGCGGCGGCCCTGGTCCCGGGCTCAGATGTGGTGCTGGAGCAGGTGTCGGTGAACCCTGGGCGCACCGGCTTCCTCGAGGTACTCAGGGAGATGGGGGCGGAGGTGGACATCGAGCCGCGCTCCCCCGACTCAGCGCCCGAGCCCTGGGCTGACGTCCGGGTGCGCCACGCCCCTCTCAAGGCCCTGCGGATCGAGCGGGACCAGGTCCCGGCTCTGATCGACGAGCTGCCCCTGCTGGGGCTGCTGGCAACCTGCGCCGAGGGCGAGAGCCTGGTCCGGGGTGCGAGCGAGCTGCGGGTCAAGGAGTCGGACCGGATCGCGGGTCTGGTGCGCGGCCTGCAGGCGCTGGGCGCCGACTGTGAGGAGCTCCCGGACGGCTTCGTGGTCCGAGGACCGACGCGCCTGGGGGGCGGCGTCTGTGACGCCATGGGCGATCACCGGCTGGCCATGGCCTTCCATCTCGCCGGCCTACGCTCGCAGGGGAAGGTTCACGTGCTCGGATTGGAGTTCGCGGACGACTCCTTCCCTGGATTCCTGACGCGCCTGGGCGGCCTCATGTGATGGCGGTGGTCGCGCTGGTCGGCGAGGCGGTTGCGTCCAGCCCCTCCCCGGCCATGCATCGGGCGGGATTCAAGGCTGCCGGGCTGGACTGGGACTACGTGCCCCGGCCACTGGCTAAGGGAGAGTTGGAGCCCGCCTGGGACGAGCTGGCGCGGACCTTCCGCGGCCTCAACGTCACCAACCCCCACAAACAGGTGGCGGCGCGCCTCGCCGACCGGCTGAGCCCGGCCGCCCGCCGTTGCGGCTCGGTGAACACGGTGCGCTTCGACCGCGGCTCGACCTTCGGCGACTCCACCGACGGGGCGGGCTTCATGGCGGCGTTGGCCCACCTCAGCGCCGGGGCGCCGCCGGTATGCGCCGTCTTGGGGACGGGGGGGGCGGCCCGAGCTGTCGCCGCCTCGCTCTTGCTGGCAGGTTCCGAGGTTCGCCTCCTGGGCCGCTCCGAGGAGGCGGCCGGCCAGCTGCAGCGGGCTCTGCACGGGCTGCGGCCGGGAAGCCTGCGCTTCTGGGGCTGGGGCGCGGAGCAGTTGCAAGCCGCGCTGCGCGGGTGCCGCCTACTTGTCAACGCGACCTCTGTCGGAGGCCCGGGCGCGCCGCACGTGTCACCGCTGCCGGGCCAAGTGCGTCTCGCCCCGGAGGTGGCGGTCTTCGACCTCGTTTACGCCCGTGAGCCCACCCCCCTGGTGCGACTTGCCCAGGCGTGGGGATGCCCTGCCCAGGACGGGCTGGAGATGCTGGTGGAGCAGGGGTTGCGCTCGTTCAGGGTCTGGACCGGGCGTCGGGCGCCGGCGACCGTCATGCGCCAGGCGGCCCGTCGGGCGCTGGGGCGGGCAGCATGAGCCTGCGCCTGCTCACCGCCGGTGAGTCCCATGGCCCGGAGCTGGTAGCGGTCGTCGAGGGTCTGCCCGCCGGGGTCCCGGTGAGCTCGGAGCCGATCGATCGCGAGCTGGAACGCCGCCGCGGCGGCCACGGCCGAGGAGCGCGCTCTACCAGGATCGAGCGCGACCACGCCCAGCTGGTGAGCGGCGTGGCCGACGGCCTCAGCACCGGGGCCCCGATTGCGCTGCGCATCATCAACCGCGACCACGCCAACCAGCCTGCCACCCTCCCCCCGATCACCACCCCGCGACCCGGGCACGCTGACCTGGCCGGGTACCAGAAGTACGGGCTCGCCGACCTGCGCCTGGTGCGCGAGCGCGCCAGCGCTCGCGAGACGGCGGCACGCGTCGCCGCGGCGGCCCTGGCGCGCTCCCTGTTGGCCAAGTGCGGCGTCGAGGTGGGGAGCTTCGTGACCAGGATCGGGGGCGAGGCGGTGGAGCCGGACCTGGCCCGGGCCAGGGCCGCCCAGCTGCGCCGCTGGGCAGCGGCGGCCGAGGGCAGCCCGGTCCGCTGCTATGACGCCGCCACGAGCAAGCGAATGATCGCCGAGGTGGACCGGGCCCGGGAGGATCGTCAGACC
>JBOHUK010000163.1:0-9648 GCA_050734395.1 Candidatus Dormibacteria bacterium | reverse complement strand
CGATGTTCTGGTGCAAGTGCGTCAAGCAGTCGGGAAGCACGCAACGCGAGTTCCAAGCGAAGGCGGTCCTCGGCCCGGTCCCAGTCCCCGACGAGGTCGCGGATTCGTTCTGTTCTGTAGAGCAACGTGTGTCGATGAACGCCGAGTGCGCGGGCGGTGGCACTGGGGCCATCGTGGCTGAGGACCGCCTCGAGCGTGGCACGGAGGGGCAATTTGCGTGTGCGCTCTCGCTGCAGTAGCGCGCCTATCGAGGATTCGACGAAGTCCGCCAGACCTGACAGGTCGTGCAGCCATGCCAAGTAGGGATGGAGGCTTGCAGCGTCATGCACGGCGACGCCGGGCTCCAGCACTTCACCCACCGTCAGGGCATCGCGCGCGGCACGAGCGGCGGTCGGAACCTGTCCCAGATTGCTTGCGACGGGGCCAAGCGCCAATGGCCATGGCGCCTGGCTGCTGCCCGTCGCGACTCTGAGGAGTCTCTCCAAGCTTCCGACCTTGACGTTGGCCGGCACCAAGGCGACGACGTGGGACTGGTAGAGGGCAACGTGCGCCCCCACCACCAACCAGGCGGTGGCGATGGTCGCCTCTGCCAAGGTGTCGTCGGCGCCGACCACCACCAGCCGGTAGGGGAATTCCAGGACGGTGCCACCCTCCGCGGCGCGGGCCACCATCTCCGCGTCGGCGGTCCCGCCGAGAACCTCGCTGAAGAACTGGTCGTACTGGCGGTCCTGCTCGCGCCTGGCTCGCTCGCGGCTCTCGAGGTAGCTGTTGCTCACGGCGACGCTGATGGAGTCGAGGTAGTCGAACAGCGGGGCGACGGCTGTCAGCACCGACTCGGGGTCGATCTCGGGGTGGATGCGAACCACATCAACCACGTGCTGCCAGATGACGAGAGCGGCTACGCGGTATGCGCGAAGGATCGCGTCCAGGGGCATCCCGGTGCTGGCTAGGCGTCCTCCCATCCGGGAGAGGTGCTGCAGCTCGACAGCGGATGGCGGCCGGGACTCGCCCCACAGGGAGAGGAGCGTGCCCACACCCTCGCGACAGGCGGCGAGCACCTCGCTGCCGAAGGCCGAGGCACCACCCACCCCCTCTTCCACTGGGATGGTACGGCCGATCTCGATCGCCATCCGGCGTGCCACCCGGTCCACCCGCCGTCCCAGCGACTGGATGATGACCGGGCTGACTGACGGCAGCGCGGAGTAGCCGCGGCGGTCTCTCCGCCCCGGGCGGGGGCCGACTGCTTGGGCATCCACCAAGCCGAGGATAGATCACCATCGGCGGAGAGAGCTGTCGGGGACCGCTTGGAGGAACTGACCGCGCGCCGCAAGGCTGTCGGTTCGCAGAGGTGCGCCCCGTGGAGCGATACCGCCAGACTGAATGGCGGATGGGCTCGAGGAAGGAGAGACAGCGGTGAGTAGCGGGTCGATGCTCGCGGCCTACGCGAGTTCGGTTGGCGGCGAGCACCCGCTGGACAACCTCGAGGTGGGGGAGCGCGAACTGCCCATTCCCCGTCCTGGATGGGCCCGCGTGCGGACCCGCGCGGCGGCCTTGAACCACCACGACCTCTGGGTTCTCGCCGGGGTCTCTGCCCCACCAGCTCTCCCCCGAACGCTCGGCTGCGACCTGGCTGGCGTTGTGGACGCCGCAGCCGGTTCGGGGGTCCTGGGAGTTGAGCCCGGAACCGCGGTGGTCGCTCACGCCGTCGTGACCTGCGGGCACTGCTGGGCGTGTCGCGAGGGCCGGCAGCTGGCGTGCCTCGAGTTCAACCTTCTCAGTGACGGGCCGTACGAGGGCACCCAGGCCGAGTACTGCCTGGTCCCGCTAGAGAATCTCTTCCAACTGCCCGACGGCCTGAGCTTCGAGCAGGCAGCCTGTCTGCCCACTGCCTACCTGACTGCCTACCGCATGCTCTTCAGCAGGGCTGAGCTGCGTCCCGGCGGTACGGTCCTGATCCAGGGAGCCGGGGGCGGCCTGTCCACGGCTGCCGAAGCGCTGGCGCTGGCGGCTGGCCTGCGCGTGGTCGTGACCAGCCGCGATGCGGGCAAGCGCCAGGCCGCTCTGCAGCGCGGGGTCCACCACGCACTGGAGAGCGACCGCGGCGTCGCCCAAGCTGTGCTGGAGATCACCCAGGGGCGGGGAGCGGATGCCGTCCTGGAGTCGGTGGGGGAGGCGACCTGGGCCAGCAGCCTGCGGGCCGTTCGGCGTGAGGGCACCGTGGTGGTCGCGGGCGCCACCACCGGGCCCAACCCGCCGGCCGACCTGCGCCGGATCTTCTGGCACCAGCTGCGGATCTTGGGTTCCACCATGGGCACCCGGGGTGAGTTCGCCGAGCTCCTGCGCTTCGTTGAAGCAGTCCACCTGGAGCCGCTGATCGACTCGACCTTCGAGCTGGCCCACGCCCGGGATGCCTACCGGCGCCTTGAGGCCGGCGAGGTGAATGGGAAGCTGGTGCTCACCGCCAGGGGCTGAGCCCTCCCGAACTCGCGGACCGGCCGGAGCTTGACTGGGAGCTGCGAGTCGGCTAGGATACATAACCGCGACTTTATAAAACAGTCCTTTATCTGAGGTCTGCCTTGCCCACCAACCCTGGACCCCCACGGCGGGTCCTACCACTCGCCCTCTCGCAAGCCCACCAAGGCGAGCTGGGCGCCTATTTCGAGGGACTGGCCAATCCCACCCGGCTACGGGTGGTCGAGCGTCTGGCCCAGATCAAGGAGGCGCGGGTCTCCGACATGGCGATGCTGCTGGGCATCAGCCAACCGCGGATGTCTTGGCACCTGCGCCTGATGCGCCGGGCCGGGATCGTCACCACTCGGCGGGACGGCCGTGAGGTCTTCTGCCGCCTGGACCGCGAATCGATAGGCGCCAACTTCAGGCGCTTTGAACAGTTGCTAGGCACGCCCTTCGAGTCAGGAGTGCGCCGAGAGCCGCAACGAGCCGAGCCGACCAATCATTCGGCGCCAGCCACCCAGGCGGTGGAGCGCCCCTTCCCAGAGGTAGTTGGATGAGCAGCAAAGTCAGGGTCGCCGTCATCGGGGTGGGCAACTGTGCCTCCTCCTTGGTCCAGGGAGTCGAGTACTACCGGCAAGCACGGCCGGACGAGCGCGTTCCCGGCCTGATGCACGTGGACCTGGGCGGGTACCACATCTCCGACATCGAGTTCTCTGCTGCCTTCGACATCGACAAGGAGAAGGTGGGCTACGACCTCGGCGAGGCGATTTTCCGCGGGCACAACAACACGGTCACCTTTGCCAAGGTTGGCCAGCTCGGGGTTCCGGTGCACCGGGGCATGACCCACGACGGCCTCGGCAAGTACCTGTCCGAGATCATCGAGAAGGCGCCGGGGCAGACGGCCGACATCGTCGGCATCCTGCGCGACACCAAGACCGACGTGGTCGTCAACTACCTTCCGGTGGGGTCGGAGGCTGCCACGAAGTGGTACGCCGAGCAGATCCTCGAGGCGGGCTGCGCCATGGTCAACTGCATGCCCGTCTTCATTGCCCGCGAGGACTACTGGCGGCGGCGCTTCCAGGAGCATGGGCTGCCGATCATCGGAGACGACATCAAGTCCCAGGTGGGCTCGACCATCGTCCACCGGGTGCTCACCCGGCTGTTCCAGGAGCGCGGGGTCGAGCTGGAGCACACCTACCAGCTCAATTTCGGGGGCAACACCGACTTCCTCAACATGCTGGAGCGGGAACGGCTGGTCTCGAAGAAGATCAGCAAGACGAACTCGGTCGTGTCCCAACTGCAGCAGCCCATCGCCAAGGACGATGTCCACATCGGCCCCAGCGACTACGTGCCCTGGCTGCAGGACCGCAAGTGGGCGCACATCCGCATGGAGGGGCGCTCCTTTGGCGACGTCCCGTTGACCGTGGATCTCAAGCTCGAGGTGCACGACTCCCCCAACTCGGCGGGAATCGTGATCGATGCCGTGCGTTGCTGCAAGCTGGCCCTGGACCGGGGGCTCTCGGGCGCTCTTGAGGGACCTTCCTCCTACTTCATGAAGTCACCCCCATACCAGGTCTCGGACGAGCGGGCGCACGAGCTGACCGAGGCGTTCATCGGCGGCCGCGTGGGTGCCGCCTGCATCAGCGACCCCGAGGAGATGCCCTCGGCAAGACCCCAGCCCGCGGCCGCCGATGGGATCTCGACCGTGCCCCCACAACCTGTCGCGGCGCCCGATCCGGCGGGGGTGGGGGGCGATGCCTAGGCGGGACGACCAGCAGTTGAGGGTGTGATGGCCACGATCGGGCGCGGCGAGGCGGCCCTCCCGGCGGCACCAGTCGCCGACGAGCACCGCGCCGCAGCGTCCTGGCCCTGGCGGGGTTGGCTGGCTCGTGGCGAGCACCTAAGGCTGGGGCTGCGCCTCGCGACGGTTCTTGTCGGGCCGATGCCCCGGCCTCTGCGCCACGCCCTGGGCGACCTGGGAGGCGAGGGCGCCTACCGGATTCTTCCCGACCATGCCCGCCGCGCGCGGCGCAACTACTTGGCTTTCACCAACGGAGACAGCGCCGCTGCGGCGCGGCTGGCCCGGGGCGCCTTCCGGAACTACGCCCGCACCGTGCTGGACTTTCTCGTGGTGGAGCGGTTGCTCAAGCAGCTGCGCCGCACACCCGGTGCAATCCGCCTGGAACCGCTGGAGGAGGCGCTGGCCCTGGGCAGAGGTGCCATAGTCGTGACTCCCCATCTGGGAAACTGGGACCTCGGTGCCGCGGCGATCGCCACCTGCAGCCGCCCGGTGCACGCGGTCACGGATGCCTTCGGCCCGCCCGCGGTGGACGACCTGGTGCGCCGGGTCCGGGAGGGGCTCGGGGTGCGTGTCATCCCAAGTGGACCCTCAAGCGCCCGGGAGGCCCTGCGCGCCCTGCGCCGCGACGAGGTCCTCTGCCTCGCCTGCGACATCGACAAGGGAGGTACCGGGGTCCCGGTGCGCTTCCTCGGCCAAAGGGTGTTCCTGCCCTCCGGTCCCGCCCTGCTGGCGCTGCGCACGGGGGCGCCGGTGTTCCCGGGGTACATGCGGCGCGTCCCCGGGGGTGGCTATGCGTCGGGGTTGCTGGCGCCCCTTCCCCAGCCAGCCGGGGGCGATTCCGCTCAACGAGTGGCCGAGCTAACCCAGGCGATCGCGATGAGCTTTGAGGAGATGATCAGCGTCGACCCCTCCCAGTGGTTCGCCTTCCACTCGCTTACCCGTCCGGGTGAAGGCGTCGGGGGCTTGCGATGAAGCTCGTGGTTCGGGCGCCGGCGCGGTACTGGCCGCGGGTCCGCGCCCCCCAGCTCCCCGCCGAGGTCCCGCCTGACCCGCTCCTGCCGTACCTCGGGCTGAGGGCGGCTGAACTGCTCTTGCGCACCGTCGACCGCAAGACCGCCTACCGCCTGGTGGGGCCGCTGGCCGCCTGCCTCACTCTTTGCTGGCCCAGCCACTGGCGGGGGCTCAGTGCCAACCTGGCGGTGGTGCAGCCGGGGCTGGGCCAGGGCGCGCGCCGGCGGCTGCTGCGAGCCAACGTGCGCAACTTCCTCAAGGCCTGGATCGACGTCCTGCAGATGGCGCACCGCCCCCAGGAGGACTGGAGGGACCTGCTGGTCATCAAGGACGCCCACTACCTGCAGGAAGCCCGGGACCATGGCCGGGGCGTGATCATCGCCAGCCTCCACCTCGGCTCCTGGGAGGCGGCGATCGCCTGCTTGCGCGACCAGTTCGCCTTCCAGGAGGCCGGGCTGGCGTTGCTGGCGGAGCAGGTCCGGCCGCTGCGCTGCTTCGACTGGCTGGTGCGGACCCGCAAGAAGGTGGGCTGCCAAGTGATCCCGCTCAACGTGGACGCTGTAAAGCGCGGCGACCAGGAGGCGGTGCGGCGCTCAGGCGCCGCCGCGGTCCGCCAGATCTACCGTGTGCTTTCGCGACAGGGCGTGGCGGTGATTGCGGTGGACCGCGACCTGTTGCGTACCGGCGAGCCGTTGCCCTTCTGCGGCCATCGGGCCTCGATCCCGCTGGGGGCGGTGGAGATCGCGGCTCGCACCGGGGCGGCGATCCTGCCAGTGGCACTGCTGCGCCAGGCGGACGACACCTATCTGGCGCAGGGTTTCCCACCGATTTTGGTGACGTCGGACCCCGACGACCACCAGGCGATGCGCCGCGAAGCCCGCCGGCTGCTGGCGGTGCTGGAGCCTCAGCTGCGGCTCAACGCAGACCAGTGGCACGTGCTGGAGCCCCTCTTCGGGCCTCCGATGGCGGAGCTCGACGAGTCCGGTCCGGTCGCGGCCGTGGCGGGCCGGGCATGAAGGTGGCCCTCGTCTCCCCCTACGACTACGGTCGCCCCGGGGGTGTGGGCGAGCACGTCCGCCACCTGGCCCAGGAGCTGCGCTCGCGCGGACTCCAGGTCTCGGTGCTGGCGCCCGCCGCCAGCCGAGGCGGGGCAGCCTCCGCCCAAGGGGTGATTCCACTGGGACGGCCCATCCCGGTACCGGCGAACGGCTCGGTGGCCCGCATCTCGCTCTCGTTCCACCTGGCGCGTCGGATCCGCCAGATCCTGGCCAGCGAACGGTTCGACGTGGTCCACCTCCACGAGCCGCTGATGCCCGCCCTGCCGGTGACCGTGCTGCGGCTCAATGACCGAGGGGCCAACGTCGGGACCTTCCACGCCTACGCTCGCCAGAACCTGGGCTACTACTACGGCCGGCCACTGCTCAAGCGCCTCTTCCGCCGGCTCGACGCCTCCATCGCCGTCTCCGAGCCGGCCCGTAGCTTCGTGTCCCGTTACTTCCCCAGCGAGTACACGGTGATCCCGAACGGGGTGGACTCGGCGACCTTCAGCCCCCAGGTGCCACCGGCCCTGGCCCCCGCCCCGCGGCAGCGCACCATCCTCTTTCTGGGTCGGCTCGAGGAGCGCAAGGGCCTGGGCACCCTGCTGGACGCCTACCAGCTGCTGCGCCAGGTCCGGGCGGACTGCCGGCTGTTGGTGGGCGGCGACGGAGCGCTGCGGCGGGGATACGAGCGCCGGGTGGAGGAGGAGGCGATCCCCGACGTCAGCTTTCTGGGATTCGTCCCCGAGCCCGAGAAGGCGGCCCACTTCACGGCCGCCGACATCTACTGCGCCCCCAACACGGGCAAGGAGTCTTTCGGTGTCATCCTGCTCGAGGCGATGGCTTGCGGCCGCCCGGTCGTGGCGACGGCCATCGATGGCTTCCGCCAGGTGATCACCGAGGGTCGGCAGGGCCTGCTGGTACCCCCGGGCGACGAGGCTCGGCTGGCGGCCGCCCTGGGCCGGTTGCTCGATCATCCTCAGCTCCGCCGCCAGCTGGGCCAGCGCGGGCGCGAGGCGGCCGAGGGCTACGCCTGGCCGCTGGTCGCCGACCGAGTGCTATCCGTGTACGAGCGGGCCTTGCGGCACCGCTCCCTCGCAGAGGTGAGCCCCCTTGTTCAGCAGGCTGCTGCAGGCCTCCGTTAGGGCCGGGGCGCAAAGACTGGCCAAGTGGGCCAGCCTGGTGCGCTTCAGTCCCAACGCCATCACCCTGGCCGGCCTGGGGGTGACCATTGGCGCCGCGGTCCTGATCGGGCTGGGCTACCTGCTGCCCGCTGGGATCGTGCTCTTGGTGGCAGGCTCGCTGGACATCCTCGACGGGGCCGTGGCGCGCGTCTCCGGGCGGGTGCACCGCTATGGGGCCTTCTTGGACAGCACCGCCGACCGCTACGGCGAGGGCGCCGTCTACCTCGGCCTGCTCTACCTGTTCCTGGTCCGCCAGCACCAGGACGTGCAGGTCTTCCTGATCGTCGCCTCGCTGTTGGGCTCGCTGCTGGTGAGCTACGTCCGGGCCCGTGCCCAGTCGCTGGGCTTCAAGTGCGACGGGGGGTGGTTCGCGCGTCCCGAACGGGTGGTGCTGACCGCGATCGGGCTGGTGATCGGACAGCTCACGATCGTGCTCTGGATCCTGGCCGTGGGCACCAACCTCACGGCGCTGCAGCGCATCTTCAGCGTGTGGTCGCAGCACCGCTCCCAGCTCCCCGAGGGCGGAGCCGACGAGGAGGGGGCGGAGAGTGTGAACCAGGTGCCGGCCAAGGTCCGGCGCCGGGCGGCACCCAGCTGAGCACTGGGCAGGCGGACTCCCCGCCGTTGGTGGCGGTGGTGATGGGGTCGCGCTCCGACTGGGAGACGATGGGCCACGCCAGCCGCACCCTGGCCGAGTTGGGGATCCCCCACGAGACCCGGGTCGTCTCCGCCCACAGAACCCCAGAGTTGCTCCAGGAGTACGCGGCCCAGGCGGAGTCCCGCGGGATCCGGGTCGTGATCGCCGGGGCCGGGGGCGCCGCCCACCTCCCCGGGATGCTGGCGGCGCAGACCCACCTCCCAGTGCTGGGGGTGCCGGTCCAGAGCCGCGCACTGCGGGGCGTGGACTCGCTGCTCTCCATCGTCCAGATGCCCGCCGGGGTCCCGGTGGGCACCCTGGCCATCGGCCGGGCGGGGGCGGTCAACGCCGCGCTCCTGGCCACCTCCATCCTGGCGCTGGCGCATCCCGGCGTGCGCGAGGCCCTGCTCCAGTACCGGCAACGCCAGACCGCGGCCGTGCGCGAGCACCCGGACCCCTCCCAGGAGGAGGGAGGCGCGGCGGCCCCGCTCGCCTAGGTGGCGCAGCGGATCGGCTGCCTGGGCGGTGGCCAGCTGGGACGGATGCTGGCCCTAGCGGGGCTGCCCCTGGGCCTGCGTTTCACCTTCCTGGAGCCGGCCGAGGACGCCTGCGCCGGGGCGCTCGGGGAGCTCATCGCCGCCGCCTACGGCGACCCCAGGGGCCTGGAGGAGCTCGCGCAGCGCTCGGACCTGGTCACTTTTGAGTTTGAGTCGGTCCCCGAGGCGGCTGCCTCCGCACTGGAGAGCAAGGTCTCCATATGGCCGCCGCCGGCGGCCCTGGCGGTGGCCCAGGACCGGCTCTTGGAGAAACGGCTCTTCGCCGAGTTGGGCATCCCCACCGCCTTGTACGCCGTGGTGGGCCGCTCTGAGGATCTGCCGACGGCTCTGGAGAAGGTCGGGCTGCCCGCCCGCCTCAAGACGCGACGGCTGGGGTACGACGGCCACGGGCAGCGGCTGTTGCGGGCACCCGACGATCTGGCGGCGGCCTGGCGGGACCTGAGGGAGGTGCCCAGCATCCTGGAGCGCGTGGTCTCCTTTGACCGCGAGCTGTCGGTGGTCGCCGTGCGCTCGCAGGACGGGCGGGTCGCCACCTATCCGGCCGTGGAGAACCACCACCGCTCCGGGGTGCTCCGGCTGACACTGGCGCCGGCGCCCAAGCTCCTCCCCGAGGTGGGGTACGCGGCGGCAGCCCACGCCCGGGCGATCTTGGATCACTTCGCCTACGTCGGGGTCCTGGCGCTCGAGCTGTTCCAGGTGGGCGGGCAACTTCTCGCCAACGAGATCGCGCCCCGAGTACACAACTCGGGGCACTGGACCATCGAGGGAGCGGCGTGCAGCCAGTTCGAGAACCATCTCCGCGCGGGTCTCGGCTGGGCGCTCGGTGAGACCACCGCCCGCGGCTGCTCGGCAATGGTCAACCTGATCGGGACCCACCCCGATCCCGCGAGACTGGCGGGCTTGCCTCTGGCGCACCCCCATCTCTACGGCAAGGCGCCCCGGCCCGGGCGCAAGCTGGGCCACGTCA
>JBOHUK010000162.1:0-4271 GCA_050734395.1 Candidatus Dormibacteria bacterium | reverse complement strand
AGGGCCTCGGTCTGGGCGATCAGGTTGGCCATCAGCAGGTCGTGGTGCCGGCCGAGCGGGTTGAGGGGCTGGCTGAAGCCAATGAACTCGCAGGGGATCAGCTTGGTCCCCTGGTGGAAGAGCTGGTAGAAGGCGTGCTGGCCGTTGGTGCCGGGCTGTCCCCAGATCACCGGCCCGGTCTGGTACCGGATGGGTCGGCCCTCCAGGTCCACGTGCTTGCCATTGCTCTCCATCTCCAACTGCTGGAGGTAGGCGGGCAGCCGCCAGAGGTACTGGTCGTAGGGCAGCACCGCCACCGTCTCGGCCGAGAAGAAGTTGCCGTACCAGCAGGAGAGCAGCCCCAGCAAAACCGGCAGGTTGCGCTCCAGCGGGGCGGTGCGGAAGTGCTGATCCACCTGGTGCATCCCCGAGAGCAGCTCCGAGAAGCCCTGGGGACCGATCGCCAGGATGAGCGAGAGCCCGATCGCCGAGTCGAAGGAGTAGCGGCCCCCGACCCAGTCCCAGATGGGGAACATGTTCTCCGGGTCGATGCCGAACTCCCCCACCCCCTGGGCGTTGGTGGAGACGGCGACGAAGTGCTTGGCCACCGCCGCCTGGTCACCGCCCAGCTGCCGCAGGGCCCACTCCCGCGCGCTCCGGGCGTTGGTCAGGGTCTCGAGCGTGCGCCAGGTCTTGGAGCAGACGATGAAGAGGGTCTCCGCTGCGTCCAGGTCGCGGGTCGCCTCCACCAGCTGGGTCGAGTCGACGTTGGAGACGAAGCGGCAGCTGAGCTCCGGGGTCTTGTAGTGGAGCAGCGCCTCGTAGGCCATCATCGGCCCGAGGTCGGAGCCTCCGATGCCGATATTGACGACCGTGCGGATGCGCCGGCCGGTGTGCCCCTGCCACTCCCCGGAGCGAACCCGGTCGGCAAAGCGGTAGAGGCGCTCCAGCACCTGGTGGACCTCCTGCACCACGTCCTGCCCGTCGAGGAGGATCGACTCCCCCTTGGGGGCGCGCAGGGCGACGTGGAGCACCGCCCGGTGCTCGGAGACGTTGATGCGCTCGCCCGCGAACATGGCGGCGATCCGCTGCTCGAGGCCTCGCTCCCGGGCCAGGTCCAGGAGCAGGGGCACCGTCGCTTCGCTGATCCGGTTCTTGGAGTAGTCGAGATAGATCCCGCAGGCCTCGAGGCTGAAGCGCTGGCCGCGCCCGGGATCGTCGGCGAAGAGCTGGCGCAGTTCCCGGCCTGCAATCTGGCGGTGGTGCTGCTCGAGCGCCGCCCAGGCGGGGCTTGCCCCCGCCGCCCGCTCCCCGGCCATTAGCTGGCCCGGGCCATCTGCTTGGCCCGGCCCTCGATCGAGGAGAGCAGGCTGCGCCAGGACTTGTCGAAGGACTCTGCCCCCTCGCGCTGCAGCCGCTGGGCGAGCTCGGCGGGGTCGGTGCCGGAACGGCCCAAGGCCGCCAGCACCGCGTCGGCCTCCGAGGCGTCGTCGGAGAGCGGGTCTCCCACCACCCCGTGGTCGGCGAAGGCCTGCATGGTCCCGTCGGGCATGGTGTTCACCGTGAGTGGAGCGGCCAGCGCCGCCACGTAGAGGGTGTCGGGCGCCTTGGGATCCTTGGTCGAGGTGCTGGCCCAGAGCGCCCGCTGCGGCCGGGCGCCCAGGTTCTGCAGCCGCAGCCAGCGTGCCGAGTTGAGCAGCTTGCGGTAGGCGCGGTAAGTCTGGTGGGCGGCGGCGATCCCGATCCGATCGCGCAGGTCCTGGGGCACCGAGTCGCTCACCGCCTTGTCCCAGCGGCTGACGAAGAGCGAGGCGACCGAGGCCACGTCCGGGCTCAGTCCCGCCTCCACCCGCCGCTCCAAGCCCCGCAGGTAGGCCTCAGCCGCCGCCTGGTACTGGTCTTGGGAAAAGAGCAGGGTGACGTTGATCGGAACGCCCTGGAAGATCGCCTCTTCGATCGCGGGGACGCCGCTCGGGGTGCCGGGAATCTTGATGAAGAGGTTCTCTCTGCCCGCCTGCCGGTGCAGGCGCAGCGCCGCCTTGATGGTGGCCTGGGTCTCATCCGCCAGCAGCGGCGAAACCTCCAGCGAGACCCAGCCGTCCACCCCCGCGGTCCGCTCATGGATGGGCGCGAAGAGGTCCGCCGCCGCGCGCAGGTCGTCGATTGCCAGGGAGAAGAAGATCTCCTCCGGCGAGTCGCGGCGCTCCAGCCCCGCGGCGATGTCCGAGTCGTAGTCGGAGCTGTTCTCGATCGCCTTGTCGAAGATGCTGGGATTGGAGGTCAGCCCGCTCAGGCTGTACTCATCGATCCAGCCGGCCAGAGTGCCCGAGCGCAGCAGCGGTCGCGTGATGTTGTCGAGCCAGAGGCTCTGGCCAAGTTCGTACAGGGCGAGGGTGGGCTTCATCGTTGCTCCTTACTTGGTGGTTGCTCGCCAAGGCCGGGAAAGGGCTCGGTCAGGGAGGCGAGCACATGGCTGGCCCCAGCCTGGCGGAGCTGGTCCTTGGTGTAGTGGCCGGTCGCCACCCCCACGCCGGTGGCTCCGGCCCGCTGGGCCGCCTCGATGTCCCGGGGGGTGTCGCCCACCACCAACACCTCGGCGGGCGCGAGCTCCCGGCCATGGAGCCGCGCGGCCTTGGCCACCCCCATCCGGGTGAGCTCGCCCCGGTCCGGCGAGTCGGACCCGTAGGCGCCAAAGACGAAGTAGCGGTTGAGGTTGGCGGGCATGAGTTTGGTGCGGGCGGCGCCCTCCATGGCGCCGGATACCACCCCCAGGATCACCCCCTCGCCGCTGAGCCGGTCGAGGATGGCCTCCACCCCGTCGAAGACCCGGTACTGGGGGGAATGCCAGATGTCCTCGCTCAGGTGGCGCAGGTAGTGGGCGTAGACCCGGACCATCTCCTCCGCCTCCGGCTCCCGCCCCATCACGGCGGCGAACGTCTCCCGGCCCACCTCGGGGTCGGTCTCGCCGGCCGAAGTGTGCTTGCCGATGTCCGCCTCCACCTGGTAGAGCTGCGAGAACGCCCAGGCCCAGCTGCGCGCCCCGGCCCCGCCGGTGTGCACCAGAGTCTCGTCGATGTCGAAGAGCACCGCCTTGGGCTTCGCGGCCCGGTCTTCGGACTCAGCCACCCGCTGGCCTTTCGTCGTGCCCCCCGAACTGCTTGCGCATCGCCGAGAGCGTGCGGTTGGCGAAGTCGTCCAGGCCCCGGGAGGAGAAGCGGGAGTACAGGGCGGCGGTCAGGATCGGGGCCGGAACCCCCTCGTCGATGGCGGCGATCGAGGTCCAACGCCCCTCGCCGGAGTCCGAGACCCGGCCTTGGAAGTCGCTCAGGTCCGGGGACTCCAGCAGCGCCGCGGCGGTCAGGTCGAGCAGCCAGGAGGAGATCACGCTGCCCCGCCGCCAGACCTCGGAGATCGCGGTCGTGTCCAGTTCATAGCGGTAGAACTGGGGGTCCTCGAGCGGAGCCGTCTCGGCGTCGGTCTTCTCCGGGTGGGCACCGATGTCGGCCTCATGGAGGATGTTGAGCCCCTCGGCGAGGGCCGCCATCATCCCGTACTCGATGCCGTTGTGGACCATCTTCACGAAGTGGCCGGCGCCGTTCCCGCCGCAGTGCAGATAGCCCTGCTCGCAGGGCGCCGGCTCGCCCTCGCGTCCGGGCGTCCTGGATGCCGTCTCGACGCCCGGGGCGATGGTGCGGAAGATGGGGTCCAGGTGGCTCACCGCCTCCTTCTCCCCGCCGATCATGAGGCAGTAGCCCCGCTCCAGGCCGAAGACCCCGCCGCTGGTGCCGCAGTCCACCAGGTGGACACCGCGCTGGCGCAGCTGGTGGGCGCGGCGGAGGTCGTCGCGGTAGTAGGAGTTGCCCCCGTCGACGATGATGTCGCCCTTCTCCATGCGCTGCGCCAGCTCCGCGATGGTGCTGTCGGTGATGTCGCCGGCCGGGACCATGACCCAGGCGGAACGCGGCCGCTCCAGCTTGGAGATAAAGTCGTCAAGGCTTGAGGCACCGGTGGCCCCCTCCTGCTGCAGCTGCGAGACCGCCTTGGGGTCGACGTCGAAGACCACGCACTGGTGGCCCTGGCGCATCAGGCGGCGCACGATATTGGCGCCCATGCGCCCCAGTCCCACCATGCCGAGCTGGGCCATGCCTACCTCCTCCTGTCCCCGGGGCGGATCAGCCGCCCGGGCGGGGCTCCAGCCAGGGCCGCTGCCAGGGGGGATGCCCCCGGAGCAGCGACTCGGCCTCCTTCGGTCCCCATGATCCCTCGGCGTAGGGGTGGGGCGGCGGCGGCGC
>JBOHUK010000161.1:0-4415 GCA_050734395.1 Candidatus Dormibacteria bacterium | reverse complement strand
ACCTCAGCCGTCACCTTGTCGGTGATCACCTCGACCAGGGAGTCGAACTTGCTCACCTGCTGGCCGGGCTCGACCAGCCAGGTGCCGATCGTCCCCTCGGTCACCGACTCACCCAGCTGGGGCATCTTGACGGTCAGCGGCATTCTCTTGACTCGTGCCTCCGCCGCCTAGTAGGCGGCTAGCTCCCGCAACTTGCTCTCGATCTTGTCCGGCCCCAGGCAGTAAACCTCCGCCAGCGGCTCGGCGAAGGGGATGGCCGGGATCTCCGGACCGCCCAGGCGCAGGACCGGCCCGTCCAGGGCCTCGAAGCAGTGCTCTGCGACCAGGGCTGCCACCTCGGCGCCCACCCCCACCGCCAGGTTCGCCTCCTGGGCCACCAACACCTTTCCAGTGCGCTTGGCGCTCTCCAGGATCAACTCGCGGTCCAGGGGCCGGACCGTGCGCAGGTCCACCACCTCCACCTCCACGCCATCTCCGGCCAGGCGCTCGGCGGCGGTCACCGCCTCGTGCACGGTGGCGCCGTAGGTGAAGCAGCTGATGTCACGCCCCTGGCGGACCACCTGGCCCTTGCCGATCGGGACCAGGTACTCCTCCTCGGGCACCTCCTGGCGCAGGGAGCGATACAGGCCCTTGTGCTCGAAGAAGCAGACCGGGTCGGGGTCGCGGAGGGCGGCGGTCAGCAGCCCCTTGGCGTCGTAGGGGGTCGACGGCAGCACCACCTTGAGCCCGGGGACGTGGGCGAAGATGGCCTCCAGCATCTGCGAGTGGTAGAGCGCGCCGTGCACATGGACCCCTCCGCCGCAGGGCGCCCGCACCACCATCGGGCAAGACCAGTCACCGTTGGAGCGGTAGCGGATCTTGGCCGCCTCACTGATGATCTGGTCGAGCGCCGGGGGGATGAAGTCCAGGAATTGGATCTCAGCAACGGGCCGGAGCCCCGCCATGGCGCAGCCGATCGCCACTCCGACGATCGAGGCCTCGGCCAGCGGGCTGTCGATCACCCGCTCGGCTCCGAACTCCTGGAACAGGCCGGCGGTGGCGCCGAAGACGCCGCCCTTGGCGCCGACGTCCTCGCCCATGACAATCACCCGGTCATCGCGGCGCATCTCGTCGACGAGCGCGGTCCTGACGGCCTCCACGTAGGTGATTTCTGGCACCTTCAGGCGTCCCCATACACGTGGTCGAAGGCGGTATCAGGGGTGGGCGCCGCGGCCTGGTCAGCCGCCTCCTGCGCCTGGTCGATCGATTCCTGGCACTCGGCGCGGATCCGGTCGGCGTCACCTTCGCGCAGCACACCGGCCGCTTCCAGTTCGGCCCGGAAGCGCTCCAGCGGATCGTGGTCTCGCATCTCGGCCAGGTCCTCGGCCGTGCGGTAGCGGCGCTGGTCGTCGTCGCTGCTGTGCGACTGCAGCCTGATGCAGCGCACCTCAAGCAGGGTCGGACCCTCGCCCGCTCGTGCCCGCTCCACCGCCCGGCGGGCTGCCCCGTAGACTGCGACCACGTCGCCGCCGTCCACCGACTCGCCCGCCATGCCGTAGGCGGCGGCGCGGTCGGCGACGTGGTTGACTGCCATCTGCAGAGACTGAGGCACGCTGATGGCGAAGGCGTTGTTCTCAACTAGGAAGATCACCGGCAGGCGGTGCACGCCCGCCCAGTTGAGCCCCTCGTGCCAGTCACCCTCTGAGGTGCCTCCCTCGCCCACCGCGACCAGCACCACCCGGTCCTCGCCCCGGTACTTGAAGGCCTGGCCCACCCCGACCGCGTGCAGGATCTGGGTGGCCACCGGGCTGCCGCCGGTCACGATGTTGTGCTCCCGCGAAGAGAAGTGACCGGGCATCTGGCGGGCGCCGCTGTTGGGGTCGGCGGCGCGGGCCAGGGCCGCGAGCAGGTGGTCGACCGGGCGCATCCCCATCACCAGGACCAGGGTCAGGTCCCGGTAGTAGGGCACGACCCAGTCATGGTCCCGACGCAGGGCATGGCCCACCGCCGCCTGGGCCGCCTCGTGCCCCTGGCCCGAGATGGCGAAGGGCGCCCGCCCCTGACGGTTGAGCACCAGGATGCGCTGGTCCAGCAACCGCCCCAGGAGCATGTCCCGGTAGATCGCCAGCAGCTCCTCGGCGGACAGCTCGTCGGTGCCCGCCGGGGCCGGCTTGGTCAAGGCCATGGCCTGGCCGCCTCCTTCATATCCAGCAGCCCTTCGCCATCCTAACGCCGCCAGAAGCCAATTCACCCCGAGCCATCGCCGGCGCTCCGGATCAGGCGGCCAGTGAACGGCGAACGCCTACCAGGCTCCCGAAGGACCCGAGCACGGCGCCGCCCGCCAGCAGGCCCAAGATGACCAAGGCGGCGAAGGGGATCCCGATGCCCAGCGCCAGGGACTGGCCACCCCGGAAGGCGACCCCCAGCGCCAGGAGGACGATCGAGGCCACCAGCGCCGACAGCACCCCGACGATCACGCCCTCGAGCACAAAGGGCCAGCGCACGAACCAGTCGGTCGCCCCCACCAGCTTCATGATCTCGATCTCCCGCCGCCGCACGTAGGCGGCGGTGCGCACCGAGATGGTGATGATCACCAACGCCACCGCCCCCACCAGCGCCACCACCAGGCCACCGCCGAGCTGGGCGGCGAAGATGTAGCGCTCGAGGCGAGGTATGACGTCAGCGTTGTAGTCGGTGGGATGGGGCCCGGAGTCGAGCACGGCCGAGCTGCGCACCTCGCGGTTGAGCAGCGTCACCGCCCGGATGTTGCGCAGGTGGAGGTTGATCGAGGCGGGCAGCGGGTTGCCGGCGCCGGAGTGCTCCAGCAGGTGGATCGCCTGGCCCAGCCCCAGACCGCTGCTGGCCTGCACCGCCGCCTGGTCTTTGTTCTCGAAGGAGGCCCTGCTCACCGAACCCTGGTCGGAGAGACTCACGAGCAGGTTCATCTCGCTGGCAAACGAAACGTGGTCCGCCATGAAAACCTTGAGCACCGAGGCCTGCGATTCCTCGGTGTGCAGCACACCGTCGAGGGCGTGCACCACCACCACCGCCGCTCCCGCACCCAGCAGCGTCAGGGTGATGGTCATGAGGCTTGCCAGGGCGATGCCGCGGTTGCGGACTATGTTCTGCAGCGCGGCCCGGGCAACGAACCGGAGCGCCGGGATGGGATTCACAGGATGGCGTCGCCTTCCTTGAGGTACGAGCCCTCAACCTCGTCGCGGACGATGCGCCCGTCCTCGATCGCCAAAACACGCCGCCGGCAGAGGTCGACCACCTCGCGGTTGTGGGTGGCCATCACCACCGTGGCCCCACGATGGTTGATCTGTTGCAGCAGCTGCACGATCCCCCAGCCGGCGTCGGGGTCCAGGTTGCCGGTGGGCTCGTCGGCCAGGAAGATGCGTGGCCGGTGCACCAGCGCCCGGGCGATCGCCACCCGCTGCTGCTCACCGCCGGAGAGCTCCCAGGGGAAGGCGTGGAGCTTGTCCTCCAGGCCGACGATGTAGAGCGCCTCGCCCACCTTCTCCTTGAGGTGGGGCCGCCCGGGGTCGGTGACCTGGATGGCGAAGGCGACGTTCTGCTCGACGGTCAGGTCGGTGAGCAGCTTGTAGTCCTGGAAGACAATGCCCATCTTGCGGCGCAGCCGCGGCAGGTGACGGTGGCGCAGGCGCGAGAGGTCCTGGCCTTCCACCAGCACGTGGCCGTTGGAGGCGGTCTCGGCCCGGATCAGGAGTCGGATCACCGTCGATTTGCCGGCCCCGCTGGCGCCCACCACGAAGACGAAGTCGCGCGGGTGGACGGTGAAGGAGGCGTCGCGGATGGCCACCACCCCGTTGGTGTAGACCTTGGTGACCTGCTGGAAGACGATGATCGGCGGTTCCAGTCGGGAGGTCTGCGCCCGCGGCACCGGTAGCGCCTGGACCGCGGACGGGGCGGGGCTGCTGGAGATCGACATCAGGGAGGTGTTGTCCTCGTGCCAGCCGGACTGGCAGCCGAAGGGCGGACCCCCGGGCGGGGAGATTGGCTAAGCCCTAGGCCGTTCTCAATTGCGAGCGAGTATACCCCGAGCGCACTGCCCCACCCTGCCACCATCGCCGATCCGCCAACGCCCTGCCGCCAAGCCGTTACAGGCCTCAAACCGCCCCTCCGGGGCCATCGGCCCGCTCGCGGCGGCTCGCCTCCTGGCGCAGGTAGGCCTCGATCAGCGGGTCCAGATCCCCTTCCAGGACCGCGCTGACGTTGCCCAGCTCCAGGCCTGTGCGGTTGTCCTTGACCAGCGTGTAGGGCTGGAGCACGTAGGAGCGGATCTGGTTGCCCCACTCCGGGGAGAGGGACTCGCCCTTGAGATCGGCGAGATGCTCCAGGCGCTGGGCGCGTTGGTGGTCCAGCAGCCGGGAGCGCAGCACCCGCCAGGCGGTCTCGCGGTTCTGCTGCTGGGA
>JBOHUK010000160.1:0-16060 GCA_050734395.1 Candidatus Dormibacteria bacterium | reverse complement strand
GAGGGCCGCGACTACCTGGTCCGCGATGGCGACGTGGTGCACTTCCTCTTCAGCGTCTGAGCCGCGGCCAACCGGCCGCCCGCCGCCCGCACCGCGGCTCTGCTTGTCTTCCCCAGCCCTCCTCTGGTGACCGTCATTGACCCACTCCTCGTGTGCGGGCTGGGGTCGGTCGGCCCCATCGCAACTGCGTCTGTGAGCACGAACCCCGCGAGAGGGGGGCGCCGGGCAAGGCCTCGAAGCGCCGAGTTGGGCTGCGCGCCCGGCCCGGATGAGTCTGGCCGAGTGCTTGCCTTCCCACCACATTCTGTGGTTCAATACTGCTCCGGGCACAAGATGTGGCCCCACACACATCGCCCACGCAGGCAGTGGGCGCTGGCAAGCACTTCGTCCCCCTCCTTCGCCAAGCTGACCCCCACCCGCCGGTGCTCGCTGCCTGCACTCCCCCTTCCCGGGGGGCGGCGCCCACTCTCCGCCTTGGGTACACTGGCGCCGCCCACCCCGCGCGCCCCGGCGCGCCACTCCGGAGCCCCATGGCCAGACGCAACCGGCGGCGTGGCCCTGCGTCCCGCAGGCAGCAGGCGCCCGTCACCCCGAGCCTGCAGCGCCAGCCACTGACGCCCGCGGCTCCCGAGGGCAACGGGTCGGGCGGTGGTCCCGAGGCGACCGCTCCGACCGGCTCCCAACCCGGAGCCTCGCTCCTGCCCCGGCGCGAGACACCGCCGCCCCCGGCCGGGTCGGCGCCCGAGTCGGCGGCGATCTCCGCCCCCCCAGCGTCCCGCGTCCAGAGCCAGACCATGCTTCCCCTCAAGGTCGCGGGTCGGGCCGAGCGCCAGCGTCGCGCTGAGGAGACCCTGACGCCGATGGACGAGACCCCGGGCGTCCCCACGGACCGCACCCCCTATCTCGGCTTTGACCTGCGCCGGGTGTTGGTGGTTTCGCTGGTCATGGTGGGGATGGTGATCCTGGGCTTCTTTGTCATCCACTAGGGGAGCTTCGCCGGGCTCACCCTATACTCGGCCGGTGCGGGTGATCCTCTACACCGGCAAGGGGGGAGTCGGCAAGACCACGATCGCTGCCGCCACCGCACTGCGCTGCGCGCAGTTGGGGTTGCGCACTCTGGTCATATCCACCGACGCCGCCCACAGCCTGGGGGACTCGCTGGACCGCGAGCTCTCTCCCGAGCCGGTGGCGGTGGCGGAGCGCCTCTTCGCCCAAGAGGTGAACGCCCTGCACGAGATGGAGGGCCACTGGGACCGCATCCATGACTACCTGGCCGCGCTGTTCAACAGCCAGGGCGTCGACGACATCATTGCCGAGGAGTTGGCGACGCCCCCCGGCATGGAGGAGATCGCTAGCCTGATGTGGATCCGCCGCCACGCGCAGGCGGGCGAGTACGACGTGCTGGTGGTTGACTGCGCTCCAACTGGGGAAACCCTGCAATTGCTTGCCTTTCCGGACGTTGCCCGCTGGTACCTGAACCGCATCTTCCCCCTGGAGCGCAAGGTGATGCGCGTGGCGCGCCCGTTGGTGCAACCGTTTCTCAGCATTCCGCTCCCGGCGGACGAGATCTACGCCTCCATCCGGGAGCTTTTTGTCGATCTGGAGTCGATGAAGCAGGTGCTGGGCGACCCGTCGCGCTGCACGGTGCGCTTGGTGCTGAACCTGGAAAAGATGGTCATCAAGGAGGCACAGCGCGCCTACACCTACCTCAACCTCTACGACTATCAGGTGGACGCGGTGCTGGTGAACCGCGTCCTACCCGACACCATCACCGACAGCTACTTTTCGGATTGGCTCGCGGCCCAGCAGCGCTACGGCGCGCAGGTGGAGGCGGCATTCTCGCCACTGCCGATCCTGCACAGCCGGCTCTTCGACCATGAGGTCGTCGGCCTGGACGACCTGAGCGAACTGGCGCAATCGCTCTTCGCCGAGCATGATCCCAGCGCTGTGCTCTACGACCAGAAGCCGCAGGCGCTGGTAAAGCAGGGCGACGAGTACGTGCTGTCCCTGCAGCTGCCCTTCGTGAGCAAGGAGCAGGTGGACCTCACCCAGCGCGACGACGAGCTCTATGTCAGCGTCGGGCCGTACAAGCGCGAGATCAGCCTGCCCCGGGTGCTGCGGGGGCTGGTCACCACCTCGGCGCAGATGGACGGCGGGCGGCTCGCCATCCGCTTCGGACGAGCGTGATGGCCGCCTCCTCCATGGAACGGTTGGCGGCCTGGGCGGCGGGGCAGATGGGCCGGGCCGCGATCCGGGGGGCTCACGAGCTCGGCGAACTGGTGCCGACCGAGTCCCGCGTGCACCTGCTCAAGGCGCAGCGCGAGCTCTTCCTGGCCGCCAAGGGGGTGGTGGACCACCGGCGCCGCCCCAAGGATCCGGGGGAAGCGCGCCGGGCCCGCAAGATCTCCGTAGACTGAGCCTTCCTTGATCGGGACCGGGTTCGAGTTCTACTTCATCCTCCTGGTCTTCGCCATCCCCGGCATCGTCATCGGATTCACCGTCCACGAGTATTGCCACGCCCTGGTGGCCACCTCCTTCGGCGATCCCACGCCGCGCTCCCAGGGGCGGCTAACGCTCAATCCGGCGACGCAGATCTACCCCCTGGGCCTGGTGATGCTGGTGCTTTTTGGCTTTGGCTACGCCCGCCCGGTCGAATACAACCCGCGCTACGTGCGGGGCGGCGGGCAGCGGGCCTGGTTGAGCCTAGTCGGGCCGCTCAGCAACCTGCTGCTGGCGGCGCTCTTCGGGATCCTGCTGCGGGTGCTGATCGCGGCCGACCCTGAGGTCCAGGCCTGTGTTGTCCCCAGCTTCGCCCTGACGGCCGCCGGCTACGTCTACTGGCTGCTCACCGAGGCCTTCTTTATCAACGTCATTCTGTGCGTCTTCAACCTCATCCCCATTCCGCCGCTGGACGGCTACGGGGTGGCCGAGGGCCTGCTGCGGGGTCGCTTCCCGGCGCCCTTCCAGTGGATAGACCGCAACCGGGTCTGGATCTATGTGGTCGCCCTGCTGCTGTTCTTCATCCTGCCCAACTACGGCAGCGGCGGCGTTTCCATCTCGACCCCGATCGTGGGGGCGGCCAACCTGCTCTGGGAACGGGTCGTCAACAGCGCCCCGCCGCTGGCGTTGTTCCCCAACTTCCAATACCTCTTCGAGCCCGGCAGCAACAGCATGGCGCAGCTGCTGCTCAACCCGTGCAGCCCCTTCTGAGCCCGCGCATCGTCGGCGCCCAGGCGGTGGTGGTCGACGAGCGTGGCTTCGTTTTGCTCCAGCTGCGTCTTTGGCCGGCGGGGTGGGAGCCGCCCGGCGGGCACGTCGCCCGGGGGGAGGACCCGCGACATACGGTTGTCCGGGAGACCGAGGAGGAGACCGGGCTGCGCATCGAGGTGGAACGGCTGACCGGGCGCTATCGCTTCCAAGGCATCCGCCGCGGCACCGACGCCGTCTTTCGCGCCAAGGCGGTGGGCGGCCGCCTCACCCCGACGCGGGAGGCGCGACGGCTCAGCTTTGTCGACCCCGAGCACCTGCCCCGCTCGCTCTTTCCCTGGTACCACCGGCGCATCCAGGACGCGCTCGCGGAGGCTGGCCAAGGGGTGGCCGAGCGGGTGCAGCACGTGGGGCCGGGGGACGTCCTCGGCCACGGGCTGCGGCTGTCACTTGACCTGGCCAGCTGGGCGGCCCGCCGCCCCGGCTGATCCCATGGACATAGGCCTGGCCTTCGGCGGCGGGCTCGTGCTGATGCTGGTGGCGGCGGCGCTGTTCACCAACGCCATCGAGTGGGGCGCCCGCAGCCTGGGGCTGGGGCACGGGGTCACCGGCAGCGTGCTGGCCGCCATCGGCACCGCCATGCCCGAGAGCATTGTCCCGGTGGTGGCCCTGATCGCCGGGGGCAGGGAGTCGGCGCAGACCGCGACCGGCGCCATCCTCGGGGCCCCGCTGATGCTGGCCACCATCGGCCTGGGACTGGTGGGTGCGGTGGGACTCGCCTGCGGCCGACGTTACCTGCGGGTGGAGGTGGCCCCGGCCCGGCGGGTGCTCTACGCCTTCCTACTCAGCTTCTGCCTTTTGATCGCCGGCGCCTACCTGCCCCGGCCGCTGCGCTTCGTCGACGCTGCCGTCCTGGTCGGCCTCTACATCCTGTTCGTGCGCCGCACCGTGCGCGGCGACCAGCCCCTGGAGGGTGACTACGAGCCCCTCTACTTCGCCCGCCTGGGGGCGCCGGGGTGGACCGCCGAAGGCCGGGGGCGGCTGCTGCTGCCCTCGTTCCAAGCGCTGGTGGGACTGGCCGGCCTCACCGCCGCCAGCGACATCTTCCTCATCGGCCTGCACCAGATCTCCGGACTGGCGCGGCTAACCCCGCTGGTGCTGGCCCTGCTCCTGGTCCCGATTGCCACCGAGCTCCCCGAATTGGCGGCGGGCAGCCTCTGGATCCGCCGCAACCGGGACCAGCTGGCGCTAGGCAATGTCACCGGCTCGATGGCCTTCCAAGCCACCGTCCCCGCCGTCGTCGGGCTCTGCTTCACCCCCTGGCGGCTCTCCACGGCCGGGTTGCTGGCGGCTCTGGTCACCGGGGTGGGCGTGGTCGTGGGGCTGGCGGCCGCCTCTAAGCGGGGGGTCAACACCCGGGTGCTGTGTGTGGCCGGGTTTGGCCTCTATGCCATCTATGCGGTCGTGGTGGTAGTGCTGCGGGTCTGAGCCGGGTCGGGGCAATCTGCTGCGCTGCCTAGACTGGCCGGAGGCGGCCGGGGTCGCGGAGGTGGCCGATGAGGGCTCTTAGCGTGCGGGTGGGCCTGGCGCTGGCGCTGGCCGCCACGCTCGCCGCCTGCGGCTCCGCGCCGCCCAAGCTCCATCCGCTGCTGGAGCAGGTCGATAAGGCCATGGCCGGGGCCAGCTCCTACCGCATCACCGGCACCGACCGGGCAGGGGAGACCACGAGCCAGTTCCAAGTGCGGGTGGCACAGAATGGCGACTTCACGGCGCGGCTGGTGACCCGGGTGCCGCGCTCGCCCAGCCTGGTCAGCCGGGTGGTGGCCAAGGGGGACGAGGTCTACGTCCTCGCCCCGACCCAGCTCCAGGAGCTGGGAATCACCAGCCTGCCGGGCGACCTCAACCCGCAGACGACCTGGGTGGAGCAACCGGCCAGCGTCGCCACCAGCTACCGCCACAGCCTGCAGCCCTTCTTCGGGGCGGGCTTGGGGCGCACCTTGCGCGCGGCCCTGGCAGGCGCTGCCCGGGTGGAGGCCGGCCACCGCTTCCAGGAGGCGGTCTGGGTGGTGACCGAGCGGTCGCGGGAGTCATCATTGCGGCTGTGGATCGCGAGCCGAAGCCACCGCCTACGCCAGCTCCAGATCAGCGGCTCGCAGCCGGTGAAGCTGCGCTACTTCGACTTCAGCGGCGGGATTGAGATCCAAGCGCCGCCCAGCTCCCAGGTCTACGCCCCGCCCACCCCGGCGCCGGGGAGTTAGCTGTTGCTGATCGGGGCCCACGTCTCCACCCAGGGCGGTCTGGTTTCGGCATTCGACCGTGCCCGGGAGATCGGGGCGGACGCGATCCAGGTGCACCCCACCCCCCCGCAAACCTGGCGACGCCTACACCCCGACGACGCCGCGATCGCCGAGTTCCAGCAGAGAATGCAGGAGACCGGGCTCAGCGCCTTCTTCCTCCACGCCGTCTACTTGATCAACCTGGCGACCAGCCGCGAAGACCTGCTGGCCCAGTCGACCGGCTCATTGCGCTACCACCTGGAGCTGGCCAACCAGCTGGGCTGCGCCGGGGTCATCTTCCATCCCGGCTCACACAAGGGGCAGGGCTTCGAAGCGGTGCTGCCCCAGGTCGCGCGGGCCATGTGCCAGGCGCTCGACGGGGCGCCCGGGTCCAGCCGATTGCTGATCGAGAACAGCGCTGGCGCCGGTGCCAACATCGGCAGCACCTTTGCCCAGATAAGGCAGATGCTGGAGGCGGTCGGGGACGAGCGGGTCGGGCTCTGCCTGGACACCGCCCATGCCTTCACCGCCGGCTATGACCTGCGCACCCCCGAGGGGCTGGAGCTGACGCTCGGCGAGCTGGAGTCGGAGCTCGGCCCACAGCGGCTCTGGGCGATCCACGCCAACGACTCCAAGGCGCCCTACGCCTCCAACGTCGACCGGCACCAGAACATCGGGGAGGGCGAGATCGGCGCCGAGGCCTTCCGGGCCATGCTGGCCGACCCCCGCCTCAACCGGGCACCCTTCATCCTCGAAGTGCCGGGCACGGACCGCAGTGGTCCCGACCGCGCCAACGTCGAGCGCCTGCGCGCCCTGGCTGGGCTGCCCGCGGCGCTGCCCGCCGCCTAGCCGTGACGCTGACAGCCGGGCGGCAGGGTGCGGTGGTGGGGGTGGACCTGGGCGGCACCTGGATCCGCGCCGGCATCTCCTCGGAGGACGGAGGGCTGGCGGGCCGCTCCAAGGTGGCCACGGACCGCCGCGGCGGCCCGGAGGCGGTGCAGGCCCAGATCGCGGCCGAGGTCCGGCGGCTGGCTCGGCGCGAGTACGGTCCGCTCGAGGGGACGCTGCTGGTGGTGGGTGTCCCCGGCCCGATGAACCCGGTGAGCGGGGTGGTGGAGGGGGCGCCCAACCTGCCGGGCTGGGATCGGGTGCCGCTGCGCGACCGCCTGGAGGCAGAGCTCGGCTGCCGCTGCCTGATCGAGCACGACGTCGACCTGGCGGCGGTCGCCGAGCACCGGCTCGGGGTGGGCCGCGACACCAGTGACTTCGTCTACGTCACCGTGAGCACCGGCATCGGCGCTGGCCTGATCCTGGACCACCGCCTCCACCGGGGCTCGGGGACCGGCACCGGCGAGTTCGGTCACATGGTCGTGGCCCCCGACGGGCCGCGCTGTGGCTGCGGCAACCGTGGCTGCCTGGAGGCGGTGGCCTCGGGCAGTGCCATCGCCCGCGCCGCCGGGAGGGAGTCGGCCGAGGAGGTGGGAGTGGCGGCGGCCGCCGGCGACCCGGCCGCCCGCCAGGTGCTGGACCGCGCCGCCCGCCACCTGGGGCTGGCGCTGGGCGGCCTGATCAACCTGCTGGCGCCGGAGGCCGTCGCGGTGGGCGGCGGCGTGATCGAGGCGGCCCCCGGCTTCTGGGAGGCGACGGTGGCCAGCATCGCCGAGGGTTGCTTCGCCGCCATCCTTGCCCGCTGCCGCGTCGAACGCAGCCGGCTGGGTGGGGACCAGGGGCTGCTGGGGGCGGTGCTCTGGGGCCGGGAGGCGGGTGTCGGGCCGGACCCGGCTAGGCCGCCGAGCCTCCCAGGGATGCGGTGAGAGCCGCTCCCCGCTCCACCAGCAGCTGGCCCAGCGAAGCCTCCAGCACCGGGTTCATCCGCGACTCGGGGATGGCGAAGAGCAGCGCCCCCAGGGGAGCGGTCCCCGGGCCCCAGAAGGGCGCTGCCAGAGCCACCGCCCCCGTGCCCGGCCGCCCCGGCACCGAGGCGAAGCCGCGGCCGCGGACCGCCGCCAGGGTCTCGGCCAGCCGGCTGGCATCCGGCTTGGGCCGGCTGGCCGCCACCACCGACACCAGGACCTCGGGTTCGAGCCAGGCGAGGATCGCCTGACCGGCGGCGCTGGCCGGCAGCGGGAACCACTCGTAGAGGTCGGTGCGCACCTGAACGGTGTGCCGCGAAGGCACCTGGGCGACGAACATCGCCGCCAGCTGCAGGGGGTCGTAGAGCGCCAGCAGCGCGGTCTCCCCGCCGGTCTTGGCCGCCTCGCGCAGCTGCGGCAGGGCGAGGTCCAGGAGGGGGACCTGAGAGGCGCCCCGCAGCGCGAGGCGGTAGAAGCCGAGACTGAGCCGGTAGCGGCCGCTGGCGCCGTCCGACTCCACCAGCCCCTCATCCTGGAGCGCCCCCAAGGAGCGGTGGACGGTGCTGGGGGCCATGTGCACCGCACCCGCGAGCTCCCGCACGCCGTAGTCGGCAGCGCCGCGGTCCGCCATCCAGGTGAGCAGACGCAGGGTCCGGCCCAGCGGGTTGCGGCGATGGTTGGGCGGAGAACTGCTCACGGATCGTGGGCGCGCGGGCAGCCAGCCCCGGGGATGCCTCCCATGGCGCGGATTATAGGGATCTGTTCCGCACGGGCGAACGTGGCCCGACGGGGCCGGTTTGGGGGCCCAGCGGGCTGGTCGCTAGGGCCGCTCCGGGAGACCCCGGCGACTCAGCGCCGGTGGTGGAAGTGGTGGTGTCTTGCCGACCGGGGATCCTGACCCTCGGGCTCCCGCCCGAGCTCGACGGTCACCTGGAGCTGGTCCGCTCCCCGGATCACGTCCACGGCCAGCTGGTCGCCCGGTTTCCGTGTCGCCAGGATCCGGTGGATGTGCCCGGGTTGGCGCAGTGCGGTGCCGCCCGCCGCGGTGAGCAGATCGCCGCGCAGGAGGCCCGCCTTGGCTGCCGGTCCCTCGGGATCGAGATGGCGGACCAGCAGACCCTCCTGGTCCGCGAGCCCCACCGCCGCCCGCAAGCGGCGGGCGACCTCGCCGGGGAGCAGGCCCACCCCCAGGTAGGCGCGCTCGGGTCGCTCGCCCCGAGCCAGCAGGTCGATCCGCCCGCGCAGGTCGGGGTCGGCCCCGAGCGCGGCATAGAGGCCCTCTCCCAGCCGCTTGGTGTTGATCCCCAGCAGCTCGCCGCCCAGGCTCAGCACCGGCCCGCCCGAGGAGCCGTGGGGGAGGGGGGCGGTGTGCTCGAAGCCGCCGGTTATCGGCCGGCCCTGAGGCCCGCGGAAGCTACGGTCGAGGCCGGAGACCACCCCGAAGCTCAGCCGCGGACCGTGGCCCCCGGGGTTGGCGGCGGCGAAAACTGGGGTGCCTAGCTCCGGGCCCTGCCCCGCCCAGCTCAAAGGCGGGGCCTCGGCGGTGTCGACCTCGAGCACGGCGAGGTCTGAGCCCAAGTCCAGCTCGTGATGGGTGGCGGCCCGCCTGGAGCCGTCCATGAAGTGGACCAGGGGCTGATCCGAGCGCACGTTGTGGGCGCTGGTGACCACGACGCCCGCTTGGAGCACCAGCCCCGACCCCCAGCTGCCCGTCCCACCCACCCCCACCACGCCGTTGAGGGCCCGCTCCCGCACCGCCGCCGCCGCCGCTTCCAGCTCTTCCGCCAGCCCCATGCGCCTTCTCCTATGATTGCAACTTGCAACTGACAACTCTACAGCAAAGGCGGGCAAACCGTGGGTCGGCGAAGATGGGCGCCGTGAGTGAGGCGACGGAGGAAGAGGCCAGGCCGGGCCTGGAGGAGGCGCTGGAACGGGTCGGCGACCGCTGGGCGCTGCTGCTGGTGGACGCCCTGATGACCGGCCCGCAGCGCTACAGCGATCTCCGCCGGGCGCTCCCCACCATCGCCAGCAACGTACTCAGCGAGCGGCTGCGCCGCCTGGAGCAGTCGGGGGTGGTGCAGGCTCGGGAGTACTCCCGGCGGCCACCCCGTCTGGAATACCGGCTCTCCGAGCGCGGGCAGAGCCTGGCGGCCGTGGTGGAGGCGCTGCAGCGCTGGGGCGGCGGCCGCGAGGGCGGTCCGCCCCATGGCCGCTGCGGGACGCCGATGGAGGTGCGCTGGTACTGCCCGACCTGCGCCGAGGTGGCCCAGCCCGAGCAGGGGGGCGCGGATGACGAGTTGGTCTTCGCCTGAGCGCGGCCCGGGCACCGTCCGGGTGGTCCACCCACCCAAGGGACCGGAGGACCTGCGCCGCGTGCTCGGCGACATGGAGGCGGGCCTGGCGGCGCGCGCCTGCGTGGTCGGGGGGGCGGTGCGCGACCTGCTCCTGGGGCGTCCGGCCACCCCCGAGGTGGACCTGGTGGTTGAAGGCTGCACCGCCCTCGAGGCGGGCAATTGGCTGCGCGAGCGCTGGCGGGGGCGGGCGCGCGTGGTCGAGTTCGAGAGGTTCGGAACCGCCCGGGTGAACTTCGCCAGCGCGGGCGAGCTGCCGCTCACCGTCGAGCTGGTTCGGGCCCGCTCCGAGGCCTACCAGCCCAGCAGCCGCAAGCCGGACGTGTCCCCGGGGACCATTGAGGAGGACGCCGGGCGGCGCGACTTCACCATCAACGCCTTGCTGATCGACTCCCGGGGCGCGGTCCTCGACCCGACGGGGCGCGGGCTGGCGGACCTCGCTGGCCGAGTGCTGCGCACTCCCCTGGAGCCGCAGGCCACCTTCGCCGAAGACCCGCTGCGGATGCTGCGGGCCGCCCGCTTCGTGGCCCAGCTCGACTTTGGCCTGGCGCCGGGCTTGGAGGCGGCGATGCGCCAGGCCGCGCCCCGGCTGGCGATCGTCTCTCAGGAGCGCATCCGCGAGGAACTGGTCAAGCTGCTGCTGGCGCCCCGGGCGGGCCTGGGGCTGGAGCTGCTGGAGCGCACCGGGTTGCTCTCGCAGTTCGCGCCGGAGCTGTCCGACATGCGGGGGGTGGAACAGGGCGGGTATCACCTGGGAGACGTGCTCAGCCACACCTGCCTGGCCCTGGAGCTGGCCCCGCCCGAGCGGCTCGTCCGGCTCGGAGTGCTGCTGCACGACGCTGGCAAACCGCCAACTGCCAGCGCGAGCCCCTCGGGCCCGACCTTCCATGGCCACCCCCGGGCGGGAGCCGAGATCGCCCGCAACCTGATGCGGCGGCTGCGCTTCAGCACCGCCGAGACCGAGGCGGTGACCAAGCTGGTGCTGCTGCACATGCGCCCCATTCAGTACCGGTCCGAATGGACCGACTCGGCGGTGCGGCGGCTCTGGCACGACGCCGGCGAGTTGCTGCCCACGCTGCTCGAGGTGGCCCGGGCCGACACCAGGGCGAGCACCTTCCCTGAGGACGGGTTGCTGGACGAGCTGCGGCGGCGGGCGGCTGGGGTGGCCGCGGAGCATCCGGGCGGGCTGCATCCCCCGGTGGACGGGGAGCAGCTGCTGGCCCACTTCCAGCTACCCCGCGGGCCCTGGGTGGGCCGGGCGCAGCGGCTGCTGCTGGAGGCGGTGCTGGAGGGGCTGCTGCCCCGGGAGGGCGACCCCCGGTTGAAAGAGGATGGCCTCAGCCTGCTCGAGGCCCACAGGGCGGAGTGGGAGCCTCGCCTGGGCGAGGCCGGGAGCACCCGAAGCTAGACTGGCCCGGTCCGCCGCACCACCCGAGGGATTGCCATCGGCCGCCTGCGCCAGCTCCGGACACTGATTCTGGAGCTGCCCCAACAGCTCCGCCTCGCCTACTGCCTGGCCCGCGACCCGCGCACCCCCGCCGTGCCCAAGGCCGCCCTGCTGGGGGCGCTGGCGGTCATCCTCAACCCCGCCCTGGACCTTCCCGCCTGGATCCCGGTCGTGGGGCAGCTCGACACCCTGGCCCTCACCGTGCTGGCAGTGCGGACCTTCAACTCGCAGGTGCCGGCGGAGCTCCGACGGGAGATCGAGGCGGAGATCCGTGAGGGTCGCAGCCAGTTCGACCTCGACCTGCGCCGAGGCGCCCAGTCGGCCCGGCTGCTGGCTGGCCGCCTCCCCGGCCTCCCCGGGGGGGGCGGGGCAGGCCCGAAGGGGCTGGTCCGTGGGGTCCCTCCCTGGTACCGTTCTACCGCGCAGGCGGGGCAGTCGGCCGACCCGGGGGGCACGGAGCAGCAGGCCGACCCCGCGCGGGCCCGGGAGGAGCACACAACTTGAAGGTGATCCTGAATCAGGACGTGGTCGGCACCGGGCGTGCCGGCGACGTGCGCGAGGTGGCGGACGGCTACGCCCGCAACTACCTTCTGCCGCGAAAGCTGGCCCAGGCGGCCCGGCCCAAGGCGGAGGCCCAGCTCCGCTCCCAGCGCGAGCGCCAGCGGCGCCGCCAGGAGTCGGAGCTGGTCTCGGCCCAAGAGCTGGCCCGACAGCTCGGCGAGGGCGCGGTGGAGATCGAGGCCCGCGCCGGGGAGAGCGGCAAGCTCTACGGCGCCGTGGTCAACATCGACGTGGCCGAGGCGGTCGAGGTCCAGCTGGGGGTGAGCCTGGACCGGCGCAAGATCGAATTTGAGCCTGCCCACGAGGTGGGCGAGCACGAGGCAGTGGTCAGGCTGCACGCTGAGGTCGAGGCCCGGATCAAAGTCCGGGTCGTCGCCGCGTGACCGTCCGGCCGGAGCTCCGCCCGGCGCCCACCCAGCTGCGGGTCCCGCCTCACAACCTGGACGCGGAGCGCTCAGTCCTCGGGGCGCTGCTGCTCGACAAGGACCAGATCGGCGTGGTGGTGGGCAAGCTGGAGGCGGACGACTTCTACCTCGACGCCCACAGCGACATCTTCCGGGCGATGCTGGCGCTGTTCTCTCAGGGCACGCCCATCGACACCCTCACCCTGGCCGACGAGCTCGAGCGGCAGGGGACCCTGGTGCGGGTCGGGGGCCTGGAGACGCTGACCTCGCTGGCGTCCGCGGTGCCGACCGCGGCCAACGTCGAGTACTACGCCCGCATCGTCGGCGACCACTCGCTGAAGCGGCGCCTGATCCGCGCCGGGGGCAGGCTGGCCGACCTCGGGTTCGACGAGAGCGTCGAGGCTCAGTCGGCGATCGAGGAGGCGGAGCGCACCGTGTTTGCGGTCGCCGACCGGGGCCGGGTCAAGAGCGACTTCGAGGCGATCTCGGAGCGGCTGCCCAGCACCTGGGACACCCTGCAGCGGGCCTACGACCAGCGCAGCCAGCGCTCGGTGAGCGGGGTGGCAAGCGGCTTCGGCGAGCTGGACGCGGTCACCTCCGGGTTCCAGCGCTCGGAGCTGATCGTGGTCGCCGCCCGTCCCGGGGTGGGCAAGACCTCCTTCGCCCTCAACGTCGCCCGCCACGCCGCGGTGCAGCGCCAGCACGGCGTCGCCCTCTTCAGCCTGGAGATGTCCCGTGATGCCCTGGTGCAGCGGATGCTCTGCAGCGAGGCCGGGGTGGACTCCTACCGCCTGCGCACCGGCCAGCTCGCCGATGACACCTGGCAGCGCATCGCCGCTGCCATGGACACCCTCAGCCGCGCCCGCATCTACGTGGACGACACCCCCGCCCTCTCGGTGATCGAGATGCGGGCCAAGGCGCGGCGGCTGCGGGCGGCCTCCCAGGTGGACCTCTTCATCGTCGACTACCTGCAGCTGATGCGCGCCCAGAGCCGCTCCGACTCGCGCGCCCAGGAGGTCTCCGAGATCTCGGCCGGGCTCAAGAGCCTGGCCCGGGAGCTGGACGTGCCGGTGATCGCCGTCTCCCAGCTCAACCGCGAGTCAGAGCGGCGCACCGATCGCCGCCCCCAGCTCAGCGACCTGCGCGACTCCGGTTCCATCGAGCAGGACTCGGACATCGTCATGTTCCTCTACCGCCCGGGGATGCACGAGGAGGGCAAGGACCCGGGTGAGACCGAACTCGACATCGCCAAGAACCGCAATGGGCCGGTGCGCCGCATCGGGCTCTTCTTCAACGCCGGCCAGACCGCCTTCCACGAGCTAGACCGGGTCCACGCCGAGGCGAGGGGGTGAACCGGACTTAGGTGGGGGTAGTGATCTGCCTCGGCGGCCAGTGGGGCGACGAGGGCAAGGGCAAGATCGTGGACCTGCTGGCGGAGTCGGCGCAGATGGTTATCCGCAGCCAGGGGGGCAACAATGCCGGCCACACCGTCGTGGTCGATGGCCGCACCTTCAAGTTCAACCTGATCCCGGCGGGGATCCTCCACCCGCAGACCACCTGTGTCATCGGCAACGGGGTGGTGCTGGACCCCAAGGTGCTGCTGGGCGAACTGGAGGCGCTGGAGGCCCAGGGGGCCAACCTGGACAACCTGGTGATCAGCGATCGGGCCCACATGATCATGCCCTACCACCCGGTGCTGGACCGCCTGGAGGAGGAGGCGAGGGGCGATGACCGTCTGGGCACCACCTTCCGGGGGGTGGGCCCCGCCTACAGCGACAAGGTGCGGCGGATCGGGTTCCGGGTGGGGGACCTGCAGAAGCTGCGCTTCTTGGAGAAGAAGCTCAACTTCGTCCTGCCGCTGAAGAACCAGGCGCTCATCCGCCTCTACGGGGCCGAGCCCTTCACGGTGGCGCGCATCCTGGAGGAGTACACCGACTACGCGGCGCGGCTGGACCGCTTCATCCGCGACCCCTATCCGCTGATCCAACAGGCGATCGGCGAGGGCCAGAAGGTGGTGCTGGAGGGGGCGCAGGGGACCATGCTCGACCTGGACCTGGGCACCTACCCCTACGTCACCAGCTCCTACCCCTCGGCGGGGGGGACCCTGGCCGGAGCGGGGATCGGGCCGCGCCACGTCACCCGCACTCTTGGGGTGTTCAAGGCCTACACCACCCGGGTCGGCTACGGCCCCTTCCCGACCGAGCTCCAGGACCAGTTGGGTGAGTACCTGCGCGAACGGGGTGGGGAGTACGGCACCACGACGGGCCGTCCCCGCCGGGTAGGCTGGTTCGACGCCGCGGTGGCGCGCTATTCGGTCGCAGTCAACGGCATCGACTCCATCGCTCTGACCAAGCTGGACGTCCTCGACGAGCTGGAGGAGGTCCGGATCTGCACCGGCTACCTCAGCAAGGGAGAGCCCCAGGACCATCCCATGGCCAACATCTCCCACTTGAAGCACGTGGAGCCGCAGTACGAGGTGCTGCCCGGCTGGTGCCGGAGCACCAGGGCGGCGCGACGCCTGGAGGAGCTGCCCCAGCTGGCGCGGCGCTACGTGGATCGGGTGGGGGAGCTGATCGGGGCCCCGGCGCACTGGGTGTCGGTGGGTCCGGACCGGGACCAGACCATCGAGCCCAAGGCTTGGTAGGCGCGCTGGGCCGCCCTGGGGGGCGCCGCGCCCTGGCCGGGCTGAGCCTCTGCCTGGCCGGGCTGCTGGTCGTCCTGGCGCTGCTGCCCGCCCGGGCGGCGGCCGGGGGATGGACGGCTTTCACCGGGTTCCCCTCCGCCGCCGGGCAGCACGTCATGGTCTGGCAGGTGGTGGCGGACCCCCAGAACCCCGAGCACCTGCTGGCCGCCACCAGCGCGGGGATCTGGTCCAGCTCCGATCAGGGCACCAGCTGGCAGGAGACGGGTGCGCGTGACTTCACCTGGACTGTCGCCTTCGCCTCCTCGGGCACGGTCCTGGCCGGGACGGCCCGGCGCGGGGTGCTGCGCAGCACCGACTCCGGCCTGGACTGGAGCCAGGAGAACGCCGGGCTGAAGACCACCGACGTGCGCTCGATCGCGGTCGGGCCGACGGCGATCGTGCTCGGCACCCAGGCCGGCGTCTACGTCAGCGGCAACGGCCTGGGCTGGGAGCAGGCAGGGCTGAGCTCGGTGAGCATCAGCTCGGTCGCGATCATCGCCAGCAACCCGCTCGGGGTGGTGGCGGGCTCGGACGCCCAGGTCGCCTCCGCCAACCTCTATCGCAGCTTGGCGGTGGGGACATCCGGCGGCTGGCAGCCGATCTCCGGCGGCGACCCGGGAGGCTCGCCGGTCTTCGCGTTGGCGGCGGGGCCCGTGGTCCAGGGCTCGAGCGTGCCCCCCCTGCTGGTGGGCAGTCTCAAGGGGCTCTACGCCAGCTCCGACGGGGGCAACACCTGGGCGGCGCGCACCCTGGCCTCAGGGGCGGTCTGGTCGGTCAACGCCATCGCCTTCGACCCCGAGAACCCGGCCGTGGTCTATGTCGGCGGCGACAACGGTGGCAGCAGTGGAGGCGGGCTGCAGCGCAGCCTGGATGGTGGCTCCAGCTGGGCGACCTTCGAGCAGGGGCTGCCCGCCCAGGACGTCGAGGGGCTGAGCGCACTCGGCACCAACCCGGTCACCGTGCTGGCGGCGCTGTGGTCCCCCATCCACCGCGAGCCGGCGGGCGCCCGGGTGGTGGACGCCGGGGCGCCGGGACCGGTGGCGCTCGCCTCCAGCTCGGGGACCCCGATCGCCGTGAAGGTCTCCCCCAGCCCCCATCCGACTCCGCGGGTCCACCACCACCATGGCCAAGCCCGGGGCGCCGGGCTGCCCGCCTGGCTGATCCCGGTCGTGGTGGTGGTGCTTGTGCTGGTCGCGCTGGCCGTGATCCTATATTTGCGCTGGCGCCGTCGGCGCCTGGACGCGGAGGCACCCCCCTGAGCGAGCCCGACTTCGGCAG
>JBOHUK010000159.1:0-5803 GCA_050734395.1 Candidatus Dormibacteria bacterium | reverse complement strand
CCGCAGGAGGTGGAGCAGATCCTCACTGCAGACGTTGCCGGTGGAGCGCGGTGCGAAGGGACATCCTCCGATGCCGCCCACGGAACCTTCGAAACGGCGGACCCCAAGCCGGTACGCGACCAAGGCGGACGCCAGCCCAAGACCCCTGGTGTCGTGCAGGTGCAGGGCCAAGCGCTCCAACGGCACCACGTCCTGGAGGCGGCGCACCATCTCCTCCACCTGGGCGGGTTGCGCCACACCGATGGTGTCAGCGACGCTCAGCTCGGCGGCCCCCAGTTGCGCGAGCTGTGAGCCAAGGCGCACCACCGCATCCACCTCGACCTGGCCCTCGAAGGGACAACCGAAGGCCACGCTCAGGCTGGCATCCCAACTGCAGCCGTGCGCGGCCGCGACCTCGGCCACTTGTGCAATCTCGGCAAGGGTCTCGGAGATGGTGTGGTTGAGGTTGCGTTTGTTGAAGCTCTCGCTGCAGCCCAGATTCACGATCACCCGCGTCGCCCGGGCAGCGAGGGCGCGCTCCAAACCCAGGCGATTGGGCACCAACACGCGCAGCCGACCGGCGGTTTCGGCTGGCACGTCCGCCATGAGCTGCGCCATGACCTCGGCAGCGTCGGCCAGTTGCGGAACCCAGCGGGGCGAGACGAACGAGGTGGCCTCCACCTGATCCACCCCGGCGGCGAGGAGGGAGCGGATCAGTTCCACCTTGGGCCCCAGGCCGAGGGTCCGGTCCAGGTTCTGCAGCCCGTCGCGGGGTCCAACCTCGGTGAAAAAGATCGCGTCGGCAGAGCCTTGGCCCATCGCGGGCAGTTTAGGTCCGAAGGCTGGGCGTCCCACTTCCCTGGCCGGCCCGACGGGCCCTGAAGGCAGCGGTCTTGGCCCGGCTGAGGCAGGCGGCCCCGCAGTAGCGCCGCCGCCCGTTACGGGAGGAGTCGACGAAGACCCGGTCGCAGTCGCGGGACTGGCAGACGCCGAGCCGAGCCGCCCCCGGGGAGCCCAGCACGACGGCGAGCGCCGTGGCGCACATCGCTCCTCGGGCCACTGCCCGGCCCGCCTCCCGGCCCTGGCTGTGGAAGTGCAGGTGCCAAGCCTCCCCGTCATGGCGGGCCAGCTGGGGCGCGGCCTGGTAGCGGCGCAGCAGCTGGTTCACGAGCCCGGCGGCCCGGTCCAGATCCCCGACCGTGGCCGCCCCGAAGACCTCGCGCAGCTCGGCGGCCAGGTTGATCAGGCCCTCGGCCGCCTCCGGGCTGAGGTGGGCCGAGCGCCGGGTGAGCCGCGTCTCTACTTCACCCGCCAGTTGCCGCCGTGCCTCGAGATCCGAGGGCAGCGGCAGCGGCCGGCCGCCCCCCGCCCCGGGCGTGAGGCGGTTGACCAACTCCACCGCCGCCAGCACGCCCAGGCCCGTGTAACTGTCGAACTTCATTTCACAGGTTACCTGTGCTAGACTGTAACCAGCTAATTGGCTTTCACACGTTACACATAAAGGAGCAGGTCATGTTCGGTGCTGTTATGGCCCTCCTCGTCCAGGAGCACAACCGCGAGCTTCGCGCCTCCGCCACCCGGAGCCGCCGCGGAGCCCGCCGCCGGGACGAGGGTCAGGGCGAGTCGCTGCCCCACACCCCCCGCGCCTGAGCCGCCGGCGCCCGCCTGGCGCCGGCGCGCGCGGTCAAGCTGAACCACCGATCTGGGTCTCGTGCTGTACCCTGCCTCGCGGGATCCGGAGTTGACGTATTGACCGCTACCTATAATCCGACCCGGATGGACGACAAGGTCATGGTCGACCTGCTGGAGCGGGTCGGCAACCTCTTCACGTCCAGCCTCGATCTCAAGGTGAACATCGACTTCACCTTGCGCGCCCTCTCGCAACTGGTCACCTGCGACGGCGCCACCGTCTTTCTGCTCGACGAGGACGAGACCCGGCTCACCGCCATGGTGACCTTCCCCTACACCGAGCAGGTGGGCCAGGTCGCCTCCTTCGGTCTCGGCGAGGGCATCGTCGGCTGGGCGGTGGCGCAGCGCAAGGCGGTGCCGGTGGACGACGCCACCGTGGATCCCCGCTTCAAGGAGCTGCCCGTCCCCCACTCGCCGCGCAGCGTCCTGGTGATGCCGCTGGAGTCTCCCAACCGGGTCGTCGGGGCGCTCACCCTCACCCGCAAGCGGGTCAAGCCCTTCACCGACCTGGAGCAGGCGCTGGTACGGGTGATCGCCAACCAGGCGGCCATCAGCATCGACAACGCCGCCCTGCACGCCGCCGTCCAGCGCCAGCTGCAGGAGATCGCCCTCCAGAAGCACGAGCTGGAGGTGGCCAATGCCCAGATCCGGGAGAACAGCCGGCTCAAGAGCGAGTTTCTGGCCAACATGAGCCACGAGCTGCGCACCCCGCTCAACGCCATCCTCGGTTTCAGCGAGATCCTCAAGGACAACCTGGCGGGCAAGATGACGGCCGCCCAGCAGCACGAGTGCCTAGAGAACATCCACTCCAGCGGCCGGCACTTGCTCAACCTGGTCAACGACGTCCTGGACCTGGCCAAGATCGAGGCCGGGCGCCTGGAGCTGCAGTACGAGGAGTTCCCCCTCGGCCCCTGCATCTCCGAGGTCCTGACCGTGGTCCGGCCGCTGGCCGAGCGCGGCGGGGTCACCCTGGACGTGGAGATCGACAACGAGACGGCCATGCTGCGCGCCGACAAGGGGAAGTTCAAGCAGATCCTCTACAACCTGCTGAGCAACTCCATCAAGTTCACCGCCCCCGGCGGCCAGGCGACGGTCAAGGCCCGCGCCAAGCCCCGGGCGCAGCAGCTGGTGCTGGCGGTCAAGGACACCGGCATCGGCATCGACCCCGAGCACCACGACCAGATCTTCAGCGAGTTCTTCCAGGTGCAGGCGGCGGATGACCGCCAGTACGAGGGCACCGGCCTGGGGCTGGCCCTGGTGCGCCGCCTGGTGGGACTGCACGGCGGCACCATCAAGGTGGACAGCCAACTGGGGCGGGGCACGACCATGACGGTGGCCCTGCCCCTGCACGGGTTGCGCCCCGACGGCCAGATGCGCAACCGCATCCTGGTCATCGAGGACAACCCCAGCAGCCTGGAGCTCTCCACCCTGGTGCTGCGCGGCCAGGGCTTCAAGGTGGACACCGCCACCGACGGCCAGGAGGGGCTGCAGAAGGCCAAGGCCCAGGCCTACGACCTGATCCTGATGGACATCCAGCTCCCCGGGATCGACGGCCTCACCGTCACCCGCCTGCTCAAGGCGGACCCCCGCACCGCACTTACCCCGATAGTGGCGCTGAGCGCGCGGGCCATGGTCGGGGACGAGAAGGAGGCCCTGGAGGCGGGGTGCTCCGGCTACATCACCAAGCCGATCGAGGTGAAGAATTTCGTCAGCACGGTCACCGAATACCTGGAGGCGCAGGGTGCATGAGCGGCGGTAACAAGACCATCCTTCTGGTGGAGGACGACCAGGCCACGCGCGACATCGTCCGGATCGCCTGCGAGCCCCAGCACTACAACGTGGTCGAGACCGCCACCGGGGTCGAGGGCCTGGAGATGGCCCAGCAGACCTCCCCGGACCTGATCATCCTGGACATCAACCTGCCTGGGATGAGCGGCCTCGACGTCTGCCGCAAGCTGCGCGCCGACGGCTACAAGATCCCCATCATCATGCTCACCGCCAAGAGCGACACCATCGACGTGGTGGTGGGGCTTGAGCTGGGCGCCGACGACTACGTCACCAAGCCCTTCGAGGTCCGGGAGCTGGTGGCCCGGGTGGGCGCGCACCTGCGCCGCTCCGACGTCGCCCCAACCGACCAGCTCAAGGAGCGATTCGAGTTCCCAGGGCTGACCATCGACCTGCGCCGGCGCCAGGTCTACCGGGACGAGGAGGAGGTCCAGCTGACTCTGACCGAGTTCAACCTGCTGGCGCTTCTCGCCAGTCGCCCCGGCCAGGTGATGAGCCGGGCCGAACTGCTGCGCCGGGTCTGGGGCTATGAGGTGGAGATCGAGACCCGCACCGTGGACGCCCACGTCTACCGGCTGCGGCGCAAGATCGAGCCCTCGGCGGACCGGCCCTCCTACATCCACTCGGTGCCGGGGATCGGCTACCGGTTCGCCGGCTGACCTACCAACCGGCGCGGCCCAGGCCTAGGCTCAGTAGATGAAGCCGATGAACCCGTCCATGCCCGAGCTCATCACCCGGTCGTCAACCACCCCGACCCCGGCCACGTTCATCTCGGACTGCACCCAGCTGCCGCTGGCGAGCACCTTCGTGACGTAGGCCACGTGGCCGGCGTAGCCGTCGGCGTAGACGGCGATCGCCCCCACCACCGGCACCTGGCCCTCGGGGGCCCCGTAGGCCTGCGCGTTGCCCCACCAGGCGATGGCGTTGCCCCGCCAGGCCACCGACCGCTGGCTGGCCACCCAATAGGTGCACTGGCCCCAGGGGAATGGGTTGACCGAGCTGGGCTTGCTGGGGGAGACCTCGGGCACCCCGGCCGACTGGGGCACGAAATCCTCAGACGGCAGGGAGGTCGGTGAGGCAGCCAGCGGCATGAGCAGGAAGCTGTTGGCCACCAGCGTGCTGCTGGAGGTGAGCGCGTTGTAGTTGAGCACCACCCCGGTGCTCACCCGGAAGCGGCTGGCGAAGGAGCTGAGCGTCTCGCCCGGCAGCACCCGCACCAGCACCGTGGGGCCGCTCGGAGGGACGAGCAGGTCCTGGCCGGCGTTGACGGACGTGGCCTCGGGGATGCGGTTGCTCCAGGCCAGCTCCTGGGCGGTGGTCTGGTACCTGGCGGCCAGCGTGGCCAGGGTGGCGCCGGCCGGGGCACTGATGACCGGCGCCGGCACCTCCTGGATGGAGCCGGGGACGGCCGCCGGCTTGTCGTAGTACTGCCCGGCGGAGAAGCTGGCCGGGGTGGGCCAGACCGAGGCGGAGCTGGCGACCGGCTGGATTCCCCCCCGGGCCGCGGAGACCAGGCCCGCCGTCAGCACGGCGATCCCGGCCAGGACCACTGCCAAATGGGTGAAACGGCGATCTGGAACCGGCAGGAGCCTCTCCCCAGCTACCTACTGCGCCGATACGCGCAGCGCCCCGCTCCCTCAAGCTGGACGCCTCCGGCACCCTACCAGAGGTCCGCGGGGGGTGTCAAAGTGAGCCCCAGCGAGGCCCCGCCGCCGGGCACTCGACCGCCGAGAGGCAGCCCTATTCTTGGTTGCTGCCGTGCCCGACCTCCTCCCGGCTGCTCAACGAAGCTACTCAGCACCGCCACAGCTGGTGGACCGCCAGGCTCACGCGGCGTACGCCCGCGCCGTGGGGGTGGCTGAGCCGGACCTGCTGCAGCGGCCGCTGGCCTGCTTCGCCGCCGTATACCTGCTGTGGCCGGTCGTGCCGCAGCTCTTTGGGGACCCCGAACTCAACCTCGACCTGCCCCACCTGCTGCATGGGGAGCAGGAGTTCACCTTCGCGCGCCCGGTTGAGTTCGGGGAGCAGATCACGCCCCGCGGCGAGGTGGAGAGATTGGAGCGGCGCCGGGGCATGACCTTCATCAGCCTGGCAACGACCGGGACCGACGCGGGCGGCAAGGCGGTGGTCCAGGGCCGAAGCCTGTTTGTCATCCGGGAGGTGGCGGGGTGAGCGCCGAGGGCGCGGCTGCGCGGCCCGGTGCCGAACTGACCGGCCGCCTCCGGCTGAGCCAGGAGCGGATCAACGCCTATGCCAATGCTTCCGGGGACCACAACCCGATCCATCTGGAGCAGGCGGCCGCCAGCGCCGCGGGCCTGCCCTCAACCATCGCCCACGGGCTGCTCACCCT